>JAVEDB010000003.1 GCA_030841185.1 Actinomycetota bacterium | reverse complement strand
CCGCTCGACCAACGAGATCACCGCCTCCAGCGCCTCACGCGCAGCTGCGCGGGGCAGGGCCCACTCCGACTCGGTGAAAAGGACCCGGCGCTCGGCGACGAACACCCGATGACTGTCGTCGAGGCGGGTGCTGCCGCTCATCGCGGCGCCGGTCACCCGCCCGATGACCGGGTGCGCTCGGGGGAGTCGTCGGCCGGTGCGCTGCAGCAGCTCGAGGGCTCGATTGGCGAGCAGGTCGTCGGTGAACCAGGTGCGCAGCGCCGACGGCGGGTCGGCCGCTTCGTCGGTACGCCGGGACATGAACACGAGAGCCTTGCGAGACCAGGGAACCGCATAGAACTCGACGTGGTCGTGCGCTGCCACCAGCTCGTCCAGGCCGTCGAGGACATCACGCAGCCGGGCGGGCGCCTCCCGCTTGTGCAGCCGGAAGGCGGGCACCGTCTGCAGCGACACCTCGGAGAGCACGCCGAGCGAGCCGAGCGAGACCCTCGCTGCGCGCAGCAGGTCGGGGTCGTCGGCCAGCTCGCGGACCGAGCCGTCCGCCGTGACCAGCCGACCGCCGACCAATTGGGACGAGATGTTGCCGAACTTCGCGCCGGTGCCGTGTGTGGCGGTGGCGAGCGCGCCGGCCAGCGTCTGCTTATCGATGTCACCGAGGCTCTCCAGGGCCAGGCCTTGTCGGTGCAGGGCGTTCGACAGGTCGTGGAGCGTCATGCCGGCCTGCGCCCGGGCCACGCCGGTAACCGGGTCGACAGAGAGCAGCTGATCGAGTCGGGACAGGTCGACCTGGACGCCGTCGGTGACACAGAGGGCTCCGAACGAGTGACCTGAGCCCACAGGGCGCACTACGAGACCGTCAGCCGCAGCTCGGCGTACGACATCGATCAACTCGGTCTCGTCGGCGGGGCACTCCAGCCGGGCCGGAGTGCAGCGCTGCTGCCCCGACCAGTTCACCCAGGTGGCGCTCATGCGTCGGTGGCTTCCAGCGCGTCGAGCCCGGGCTCGGGTCGGGCCAGCCCGAGTGCGCCCCCGCGGACGAGTGGCAGTCCGATGAGCGCCACGACGGCCAGCAGCAGGAACGCGACGGTGGGTCGGTCGACCAAGAAGCCGATGACGACCGCGGCGACGAGGCCCCCGAGGTTGCCGGCCAGCCAGAGCAGCGCGGTGGCGCTGGCGACCGAGCCCTGAGCCCGCCGTTCGCAGAGGGCGAGCAACCAGGGCAGCGCCGTGAGCATCGCGGACACCGCCAGCACGGTGCCAATGGCCTCGACGCCGATGCCGACGTCCAGTGCCAGCAGGAGGCATCCGACGACGGCTCCCACGAGTGAAGCGCGCAGCAGGGCGACCTCGATCGAGCGACCCTCCAGGGCCGCGGCGACCAGAGTCGAGCCGACGGCACCCACACCTACCGCGATGGTGATGATCGTGCCGGCGGCCGACTCGGACACGCCGCGCGGCTCGAGCAGCGCCTGCAGCCAGGTGATCAGCGCGATGAAGACGCCGAAGCCGAGGAACCCGAGGACCGCGATGCGGCGCAGGACGGGGTCGGTCCAGGTGCGGCGCAGGTCGACCATCCCGGCCGAGGGGATCGGGGCCGGGCCGGCGGACCGGCGCTCGACCACGAGGAACGCGACCGCGGCCGCGACCCCGATCGCGGCCTCGACGACCATGAGTGCCACCAGGTGGTCGCCGCCGACCACGGCACCGGCGCCGAGCGCCACCACCATGCCGAGGAACAGCCCGCCCGAGCCGACGGCGATGCCGGTCGGCCGCGACCGCTCCGGGAGCGCCTCGGCCACCACGCCGGTGATGGCGTTGAGCACGAACGGCTGGGCGACAGCCACGAGCAGCTGACCGGCCAGCGCCCAGCCGAAGCTCGAGCCGCCGAGTCGCACCACCCCACCGAGAGCCGTCAGGACGACGCCGACCGCCAGGGCGGAGCGGGGATTACGGTCCAGCGCGAGGCCGGCCGGCACCGCGAGCACGACGTACAGCAGCGGGAACACGTTCGCGAGCCAGCCCACCGCGGTGACGGAGACGCCGTAGTAGTGGGCGGCTGCCGTCGTCACCGGTGCGTAGGTGAGCCACAGCAGCTGGGACGCGCCGGCAACGGCGGCATAGCAGAGGACCAGCGGCCAGCCATGGGCCGAGCGCGCGCTCCCGCGAGTGGGCTGCATGGCGGCAGCCTGCCAGAGCGCACATCGAAGGGTCGGTCGGACTCGCACCCGGCGCCTTGGTGGCGAGTGCTACGACGGGAGGTCCTTGAGCCATGCCGCCACGCCGCCGTGGTCCGAGCACGTCCCGCGCCGGTGCGCAGAGTAGGAAAGGCTTCCGTCGCGGCAGCGAGCCGAAGCGCCGGAGACCGGCGCGGGCGACACGGCCGTCGGCGCCTTGGACGATGGCGGCGCGATGCCGGCGACCGGCGAGATGGTCGGTGCGGTCCCGCTCGGTGCTGCCTGTCCCGGGCAGCCGCCTAGGACACGCGCGATGGACGTTCGCTCCGCTGAGGTGACCCACAGCTGATACTTCGCCTTCACGGCCACCTGCCGGGCCACGTATGCGCAGCGGTAGGACTTGTTCGCCGGCAGCCATGTCGCCGCGTCCCCATCGCCCTTCTGCCGGTTCGCCGACGCGTCGACGGCCAACAGGTTCATCGGGTCGTTGGCGAAGGCCAGCCGCTTGCGGAAGACCCACCCCGACCCGCCCTTCTGCCACGCGTCACCCAGGGCCACCACGTGGTCGATGTCGATCTCGGATGCGCCGCCGTAGACGAACTGGATGGCCTGTCGCGTGTACGGGTCGACGGACAGCGTGCCCGCGAGGATCTTGCAGCCGTTCGTCCCGGCCTTGACCGTGCGGGCTGTCAGGTCTCGTCGCAGGATGTCGTTGCGGGTGTCGCAGCCGTTGCGGTTCGTGTCGGTCCACGCCGGGCCGAATGCCGCCCGGTCGTAGCCGGTCTTGGCGGAGCGACCTTTCACCCGTAGCTGCGCGAGCAGCGCCAGGGCGGTGCCTGCCTTCGGCGCCGCAGGTGCCGCCACCTCGGTGGTGACGGGACTCGTGACGGAATGAGTGGCGGCAGCCGTCGCGGCGGGTGCGGTCGGAGTCGGCGCGATGGCCGCCGTCGAGACGCTGGCCGGCCCGTCGTGGCCGCCAGGGGTGGCCGGGTCGTGCGTGCTGCCCAGCGCCGATCCGGTGAACCCCAACAGCAGAACGACTCCGGCGCCGGTCCACACCTTGTGCCGGGCCGGCCAGGACTTGCGCGGCACGTCGTCCGCAGACGGGCGCGCGGCCGGCGGAGCGCTTGGCACTGCCACGACTGGTCCCCCCGAGTAGCCCGAAGCCGTTCACGTGCAGTAGAGCGCAGATCCACCGCCGATCAGGCCACTTCCGGACATTTCCCCGCGGCCCGGTCCGGGGCGCGCTCAGTCCCGGACGGCGGTGAACATCCAGCAGCCGTAGGCCACGTTTCGGCTGTGCACCTCGACGACACCGGGCTCGGCCAGGACGTCGCTGAGCGCCTTATCCGGCTCCGTTCCGTCGTGCAGCCGCGTCGCTGGATGGATCCAGCCGCGCTCGTCGTACGCCCGCAGCACCTGCGGCCGGCCGAACCAGTCCGCCGGGTAGCCGTCGTCGACAGGTCCGCCGCAGGCGGTCGCGTGGATGAAGATCGCGCCGGTTTCCTGGTACGGCGAGGGTGGTCCCGGCAGGGGAGGGGCGAACGTCGTCAGGAGCAGCGCCTCGCCGGCCATCGCATCCCGGCGACAGCAGCGGACCGGCTCCCCGCCGGTCGCCACGACGTGGACGCGAGCGTCGGCGCGGGCGGGCTCGAGCACGTCGGAGGGGATCGGGAGCAGGCGGAACGATGTCGTCGTCGTTGTCATGCTGACGACGCTAACGGCGTATCGGTCGCGGCTCTGGCGGTGATCGGACACCGCGTTCCGGCAGGTCCTAGCGGGGGACGGCCGGCGGATCGGCCAGCACGATCCCGGACCGGATCAGCTCGCCGATGACGTCGGGGTGCGCCGGCCGGGCGAAGAGGAAGCCCTGGGCCTGCGGGCAGTCCAGCGCCCGCAGCGCGCTGAGCTGCTCCTCGGTCTCCACGCCCTCGGCGATGACGTTCATGCCGAGCCCCTGACCGAGGGCCAGGATCGCGGTGATGACCACATCGGGCACCGGCGCATCCGGCGTCAGGCCCGCGATGAAGGGCCGGTCGATCTTCAAGGTGTCGAACGGGTACTCGCGCAGGCGGCTCAGCGACGAGTGGCCGGTGCCGAAGTCGTCGATCGCCAGCCGCACGCCAAGGTCGCGCAACGCGACGAGTTGGGCCACCGTGTCGTCGTCCTCGTTGGACAGGACCGTCTCGGTGACCTCCAGCGTCAGCAGGCTCGGGTGCAGCCCGGAGGCGGCCAGCGCGGCCTGCACCGCCGGGATCAGCTCAGGGTCGTCGAGTTGCCGTCCCGACACGTTCACCGCGAGCTGCAGCGGCGGCGAGCCCTCCGGCAGGTCCTGCTGCCAGCGACCGGCCTGTTCGCACGCCTCCGCGATCACCCAGCGGCCGATCGGCAGGATCGCGCCGCTTGCCTCGGCCAACGAAATGAAGACGTCCGGGGAGACCTCGCCCTGAACCGGGTGCGTCCAGCGCAGCAGCGCCTCCACCCCGCGCAGCCGACCCGAGGAGAGGTCGATGATCGGCTGGTACTTCAGGGACAGCTCGCCCAGGGCGAGGGCATCCGTGAAGTCTCCCTTGAGCTGGAGCCGGTCGATGTTCGCGACGGCCAGGTCGACAGCGAACACCTCGTAGCGACCCTTGCCCGCGGCCTTCGCGGCGTACATCGCGATGTCCGCATCGCGCAGCATCGTCTCGCCGGTGGCGTCCGCGCTGCCGGAGGCGATGCCGATGCTGGCGCCCATGACCATGTCGATACCGGCGAGATGGAACGGCTGGAGCATCGCGCGCTCGATGCGCTCGGCGACGCGGTGCGCGGCGATGATGCCCTCGGGTGCCTCCAGCAGCACGGCGAACTCGTCACCGCCGAGGCGGGCCACGGTGTCCTCAGGACGTACGACGGCGCGCAGCCGCTCGGCAACGGCGATGAGCAGGGTGTCGCCGGCCGGGTGCCCCAGCGTGTCGTTGACGGTCTTGAAGTCGTCCAGGTCGGCGAGCAGCAGGATCACCGGTCCGGGGCGGCGCTTCTTGGCCAGCGCGTGCCCGATGCGGTCGGCGAACAGTGCCCTGTTGGCCAACCCGGTGAGCGGGTCGTGGAAGGCCTGGTACTGCAGCTCGACCTCGCGTTCGCGCAGAGTGAGCACGGTCTCGTGCAGCTGCCTGCTGAGGACCAGGTTCGCCTGCACACTCAGGAGCTGCCGAGCCAGGACGGCGAGGATCACGACGAGACCCACGAAGAACAGGAACGGGCCGATCGGCTGGCCCCGCAGCTTCATGACGATCGCGAACGGCATGCTCACCAGCAGGGGCGCGTACGGCAGTGCCTGGGCGAACCGGCTCGGGGTGGCTGCCGACACGTCGATGTCGGTGTCGCCAGGCGGCTGCGGGTCCACCCGGCGGGTCGGGCGCAGGGCGGCGACACCGATCAGCAGGAAGCCCGCGATGTAGCCGGTGTCGAAGAGGTTCCCGGCCGCATACGAACCGTGGGCGGTGAACCACGCGAAACCGCCGTCCCCGACTGCGACGGTGAGCAGGCCGGCGCTGATGAGGCTCATCGTGACGCGCAGCTCGCCGCGGGCACGGGCGAGACACAGCACCGCCATTGTGGCGCAGAGCACATCGCCCGCCGGATAGGCGAGCGAGATGGACTGGGCGAGCAGGGAGCCGCTGTTCGCCCGGAACACCGGGCCGAGGACGGTCACCCAGCTCACGAACAGCAACGAGCCGGCCGCGATCGCGCCGTCCAGCAGCGGCCGGATCCGCGCCGCGTTGCTCTCTCGGTCGGCGGGGAAGGTCAGCAGCGCCGCGACGATGAGCGGGACCGAGGCCAGGTACCCCACGTCCGCCAGCGACGGGAACGGGACCTCCTGGCCGAGGTAGACCTCGTACATCGTCCACAGCCCGCTTCCGATCCCCCACGAGAGCAACGAAGCCGCACACAGCAGCCAGGCCCGACGCAGCCGACCGCTGGCGCGCCGGCCGGCCCGCCAGCACATGGCCGCCCCGAAGGCCGGGATGAGCGCGCTGGAGTAGTCGTCCAGGATGACGGTGCCGCGGCTGCCAAGGATCCCGGTCGCGAGCAGGACCAAGAAGGTCAGGCTGAGCGCAGCCCACACCAGGAGGTAACCCCACAGCGGAGCCTTTCGGGCGAAATGCCTGATTGGCGGTGTCTGCACGCCTTCCCATCGGCAGAACAGCGGTCCACCTGCATGGACCAGGCGAGCCTGATGCCCGGTCAGCCCGGTCAGCCCGGTCAGCCCGTGCAGCGCCGCTCAGCGGCAGTCGTGGTTGCCGGTGCCACCCTGCAGGTTCGGGCAGGACGACCCGCCGTAGTTCACCGCGAGCCCGACGGCAGCGATGACGGCGATCATGGTCACCAGAATGGCGAGGATGCCGAACAGGACGGGCACGGAGGGCCTGATCGACTGGCGGCGTTGGGGGGTGTGCGGCACGGGACACATCGTGCCCGGAAAGCCGGCGGGAAACCACCTCGGCGCGGCGTTCCGGGCGGCTCAGGCACGCACCCGCAGCATCGACGGGTCGTAGAGCGGGCGGAGCGAGGGCCGGACCGGGTAGCTGCGGCCGGCGATCTCCACCTCCCAGTCGGCGCCGTCCAGGTACGCCGTGTCCACCGGTTCGCCCGCGTCCACCATCACCAATCCGACCGCACCACCCAGCGTGAAGCCGTACGACGCGGCCCGGACGTACCCGACCGGCTTGCCGTCGCGCGAGACCGGCTCGGCGTGGAACAGCAACGGCTCGGGATCCTGCACCAGGACCTGCACCAGCCTCCGCGTGAGGGGGCCGTCGGCCTTCCGGGCCAGAACTGCGTCCCGGCCGATGAACGCCGGCTTGTCCAGGTCCACGGCGAACCCGAGGCCCGCTTCGAGCACGGAGTCGGTGTTGTCGATGTCGTGGCCGTAGTCGCGGTAGCCCTTCTCGATCCGCAGGCTGCCCAGGGCCTTGAGGCCGGCATGCACGAGCCCGTACCCCGTGCCCGCGTCGACCAGCCGGTCATAGACATGGGTGGCCTGCTCGGTCGGAATGTAGAGCTCGTAGCCGAGCTCTCCGATGTACGTGACCCGGATGCACAGCGCCCGCCCGAAGCCGATGTCGATCTCCCGGGCTGTCCGGAACGGGAAGGCCTCGTTGGACAGGTCCTGCGAGGTCAGTCCCTGGAGCAGCTCGCGGGACCGCGGTCCCTGCACGTTTATCTGCGCGTAGCCGGACGTGACGTCGGTGACGGATGCGTGCTCGCCGCCGGTGAGGTGACGGCGCATCCACGTCTCGGCGTGCCGGTGGGCGGTGTCCGAGGCGACCACCCAGAAGCTCTCGTCGTCCAGCTTGGTGACGGTGAGGTCGGCCTCCAGCGTGCCGCCCTCGTTCAGCCACTGGGTGTAGGTCAGCCGTCCCGGCTCGTCGTCGACCGAGCCCGCGGACAGGTGGTCGAGGAAGCGACCCGCGTCCCGTCCCTGCACCCGGAACTTCGACATGAACGACATGTCCATGCAGATGACGTTCTCCCGAGCCGCCCGGTGCTCGGCGGCCCACCACGGGAACCAGTTCTCGCGCTGCCACGAGAGCCGTTCGACGACGGGCTCGGACCCCTCCGGTGCGTACCAGTCAGCGCCTTCCCAGCCGCTCACGTCCCGGAAGTAAGCGCGCCGGGCGACCAGCCGGTCGTGCAGCGCCGACTTCTTCGCGCCGCGGGCCGTCTTCATCGACTTGTAGGGGTAGTGGCACTGGTAGACCCCGCCCAGCGACTCGACGGTCCGGGTTCGGCGGTACTCCGGATTCCCCTGGTAGGCGTGCAGGCGGTCGATGTTGATGCCGGTGACATCCACGTCGGGCCGGCCGGTGACGATCCAGTGCGCCAACGCCCGCCCCAGACCGCCGCCGGTCAGGATCCCGATGGAGTTCAGGCCGGCTGCGACGAAGTAGTTGCGCACCTCGGGGGCCTCCCCGACGATCGGCAGCACGTCGGGGGTGAAGCTCTCCGGCCCGCAGAAGAAGGTGCGGATCCCGGTATCGAGCGAGACGGGCACCCGCTGCATGGCCTTCTCGAGGTAGGGGCCCATCCGCTCCCAGTCCGGCGGCAGCGTCCCGAAGGAGAAGTCGGGCGGGACGCCGTCGACCATCCACGGCGCGCACTCCGCCTCGAAGAGCCCGATCATCAGGCCGCCGCCCTCTTCGCGGAAGTAGCCGTACGAGCCCGGGTCCTCGAGCACCGGCCAGTCACCGGAGACCCCGGGGATCTCGTCGGTGAGCAGGTAGTAGTGCTCGGCCGCCTGCAACGGGATGCTCACCCCGGAGACGGCGCCGAGCTCGCGGGCCCACATCCCGGTGCAGTTCACGACGTACTCCGCCTCGATGTCGCCGTGAGAGGTCCGTACGCCGGTCACGGTGCCCCGCTCCGTCGTGACATCCGTGACGCGGACGCCTTCGACGATGGTCGCCCCCGCCAGCCGGGCCCCCTTGGCGAGCGCCATCGTGACGTCGACGGGGTTCGCCCGCCCGTCGTCCTTGACGTAGAAGCCGGCGAGGATGTCGTCGGTGCGCGCGACGGGGAACAGCTCACCGACCTCGCGGGCCGAGATCTCCTGCACGTCGATGCCGCAGTAGCGGTTGAAGGCCGAGACGCGCCGGTACTCCTCGAGCCGGTCCACGTCCGCGGCTACCTCGATGAAGCCGACCGGCTTGAAACCGGTCGACTGTCCGGTCTCCTCCTCGAGCCGGGCGTAGAGGTCCCGCGTGTACTTGCGCATCTCGGTCGAGGTCTCCGACGTCGACCCGAACGTCACCATCAGGCCGGCCGCGTGCCACGTCGTACCGGAGGTGAGCCGGTCGCGTTCCAGCAGCACGACGTCGCGCCAGCCAAGGTGCGCCAGGTGGTAGGCCACCGAGGTGCCGATGACGCCGCCGCCGATGACGACGACACGCGCCCGTCGGGGCAGCACCGGGTCAGCCATGGCGGGCAGCCTAGGGCGTGGCCGCGACCGGGGTTCCCGAGCCCGCGGTGAGGGCGGCGTAGGCGTCGCGCAGCCGGAAAGTGACGGGCCCGGCGCCGTTGCCGATGTCGCGACCGTCGACCTGCACGACCGGCACCAGGCCTCCCATCGTCCCGGTGACGAACGCCTCGTCGGCCGTGTAGAGCTCCGTGAGGGACCAGTCACCGATCTCGACGGGGACTCCCTCCGAGGCGCACAGCTCGAGGACGGTTGCCCGGGTGATCCCCTCCGGGCAGGCCCGCGTCGTGGGGGTGCGCACCACACCGCTGACGACGAAGAACAGGTTTGTCGCGTTGGTCTCGGCGAGGAAGCCACGGTCGTCGAGCATCACGGCGTCGTCGGCACCCGCCACGTTGGCCTCGATCTTGGCGAGGATGGAGGTCAGCAGGTTGTTGTGGTGGATCTTCGGGTCAAGGGAGTCCGGCGCCGAGCGGCGGACGCTCGACGTGACGAGGGTGATGCCGCTCTCGTCGTACACCGGTGGCTTGTGCTCCGCGACGACGATCACGGTCGGCCCGCTCTGGTTCAGCCGCGGATCCATGCCGCTGGTGATCTTCACGCCGCGGGTGAGCGTCAGCCGGACGTGCACCCCGTCGGTCATCGCGTTGGCGGCGAGCGTTCGGCGGATCTCCGCGGTCAGCTCCGCGTCGGACGGGATCACCGGGAAGCCGAGAGCATGCGCCGACCGGCGCAGCCGCGCGAGATGCTCGTCGAGGCGGAAGATTCGCCCACCGTGGACGCGCAGCCCCTCCCACACTGCGTCACCGCCCTGGACCACGGAGTCGAACGGGCTGACTCCGGCCTGGTCGCGGTGCACCAGTCGGCCGGCGACGTTGACGATCAGGTCGCGGTTGCGTTCATCGAACTGCTGCAGCACGACTGCTCCTAGATCCGCGCGGTGATGCGGTGTGCGGCGACGGCTTCATACAGCGGCCGGCACCGGTCGAGCAACGGCTCGAGCCGGGCCGGCACCTCGGCCGTCGGCGGGTGGTACGAGGTGAAGCCGGTCGACGCCCAGACCGCGTCGTACCAGTGCGGGCTCCAGACGCCGTCGGTGTCCCGCCGGCCCGCGGGCCACGACAGCATCGACGCGGAGAAGTCCACACCGAGGGCGGCGCAGAGTGCTCGCAGTGTCGCCTCGGCGTGCTCCAGGACATCGCGGGCGTCGACGACGGGCCCGCCGAACCGCTCGTACAGCTCGACCTGCTGGGGCAGTCCGAGGTCCTCGAGCGTGGGCTCGCCACGCACCTTGGCGTAGGACACCAGGACCTCGGCCGGGTCGCGCACCAGGAACGCGTGGCGCAGGCTGTCGAGGGCGGACCGGTCCACCTCCGGCAGCAGGTGGTGGGTCATGTGCTTCTGGTAGCACACCGTCACCCCGGCCGGGAGCGGCTCCTGCGTGAGCCGGTCCGCGACGACTTTCCAGTCGGTGGGTTGGCTGCGCAGCACGTCGTCCCGGCCCGGGTGGTCGATGCCGGTGCGCTGCAGGTAGTAGGCGTAGAAGGGCTCGTCGACGACGTGACAGTCCGGCCGGTTCTCCCAGGCCCGCATCATCGCGGTCGAGATGTTGCGCGGTCCCGACCACATGGCGATCCGGGCGGGCGTCGACTGCACGAGCGGACACTATCGAGCGCTCGGCACCCGGGCAGACGGCATGATGCCCGGGAGCGAACGGCCGACGAGCAGGGAGGACCCGCAGGTGACCGATCACCCGTCGGTGGACCACGGCCTGACCGTCGGCGTCGACATCGGCGGCTCGAAGGTCCTCGCCGGCGTCGTCGACGCGGCCGGAGCGGTCGTCGAGCGGTTGCGCCGGGCGACACCGTCGACGAGCCCCGCCGCGACGGAGGAGACCATCGTCGAGGTGGTCAACGAGCTCAGCTCCCGCCACGACGTGCGCGCCGTCGGCATCGGAGCCGCGGGCTACATCGACTCCTCGCGCTCGATCGTGCTCTTCTCGCCCCACCTCGCGTGGCGCAACGAGCCGCTGCGCGCGTCGGTGGAGAGCCGGGTGCCCGTGCCGGTCCTCATCGACAACGATGCCAATGCCGGTGCGTGGGCAGAATGGCGCTTCGGAGCCGGGCGCGGCGAGCCGTTCCTCGCCTGCGTCAACCTCGGCACCGGCATCGGCGGTGGGCTCGTCGTCGACGGGCAGCTGGTGCGCGGGGGATACGGGCTCGCCGCCGAGTTCGGGCACGTGGTCGTCGTGCCGGGCGGCCACCGGTGCGAGTGCGGCAACCGAGGGTGTTGGGAGCAGTACGCGAGCGGCAACGCCCTGGTGCGCGAGGCCCGGGACCTGGCGATGTCGCGGTCACCGGTCGCGCAGGGACTGCTCACCCTTGTCGACGGCGACCCCAGCGCCATCACCGGACCGGTCGTCACAGCGGCGGCCATGGCCGGCGACCCCGCCGCCATCGAGCTGTTCGGTGAGGTCGGCAGCTGGCTCGGCCTCGGACTGGCCGGACTGGCGGCCGTGCTGGATCCGACCCGGTTCGTCATCGGCGGCGGGGTGTCAGCGGCGGGTGAGCTGCTGCTCGGCCCGGCCCGGCAGGCGTTCCACCGATCGCTGACCGGGCGCGGCTACCGACCCGTCGCACCTGTTGTCGCGGCAGCGCTGGGCAATGACGCCGGGTTCATCGGCGCCGCCGATCTCGCGCGCGAGGTGATCGGTCGGGCCCCCGGCGCGTGACGGCCTCGTCGCGGCGAGCCGGTCTGCGACAGTGATCGCGTGACGGTGGTGGTCGTGGGCGCAGCGATCCTGGACGGCGGCAAGCTGCTCGCCGCGCAACGTCGCGAGCCGCCACAGCTCGCCGGCGGGTGGGAGCTCCCCGGCGGGAAGGTCGAGCCAGGAGAGACCGACGAGCAGGCCCTGCTGCGCGAGTGCCGCGAGGAGCTCGGTGTCGGCCTGCGGCTGGGGCAGCGCGTGGGAGGCGACTGGCCGATGGGCGGCACCGCGACACTGCGGGTCTGGACCGCGGAGGTCGTGGACGGCGTGCCGCAGGCGCTCGCGGACCACTCCGAGGTGCGGTGGCTCGAGCCCGGCCACTGGTACGACGTGGGCTGGCTCACCGCCGACCTGCCCGTCGTCGAGGCCCTGCTCCGGATGGTCGGTCGGGGCTGACCGTGGGGTCTGGCATGTCCGACCTGCCGGCTCAGCCGACGCCGGTCTCCCGCAGGTTGGACCGGGCCGACGAGAGTCGGGGGTTGTCCGGCCAGAGCGTCAGCGACTCGCTCATGGCCGACGCGGACTCGCCGTCCTCACCCAGACCCGCGAGCGCCTCGGAGAGGGTGAGCAGGTCGTCCGCCCGGGTCTGCGGGGGCCGGTCCCAGTGCAAGGTCTCCCGGCCCTGCTCGACGGCTTCCGCGAGCCGGCCGTGCACCAGGTTGTGCAGCGCGTGGCTGCCGGCGAGGACCGTGCCGGTGCTGGCCAGCCGCTGCGCCTGCTGCAAGGTCGAAGCGATCTCCTCCTCGCAGTTCTCCAGGTCAAGCTGGCCCGCCTCGACGGCACAGAGCATCACCCACGCGTGCGCGGCCAGGGCGGCGCGGCGGTTGCTGTTGCCGCGCCCGGCCTCGGCGAGCTGCACCCGGGTCACGTCGGCGGCCTCCGCGAACCGGCCCTGCGCGCTCAACGCCACCTCGAGCGCGCGGAGTGCGGACCGGTCGGTCGGCTTGTCCCGCAACCGGGCCCGGGCGTGCTGCTCCGCGGCCGAGGCGTCGCCTGCGTCCAGCGCCCGGTTCGCCGCCGCCGACGCCCGCCGGGGGATCTTGTTGCCGAGCCACACCACGGGGTCGTACTGCGTGTCGACGACCCGCTCCTTCATCGGGATGATTGCGTTGTCCGTGATCTTGATGTGCTCCGGGCACACCTCGGTGCAGCACTTCGTGATGTTGCACATGCCGAGGCCGTGGTGCTGCTGGGCCTCCCGCTTGCGGTCCAGCGTGTCCAGCGGGTGCATGTCGAGCTCGGCCAACCGGATGAAGAACCGAGGACCCGCGAACGCCGGCTTGTTGTCATCGTGGTCGCGGATGACGTGACAGGTGTCCTGGCACAGGAAGCACTCGATGCACTTGCGGAACTCCTGGCTGCGCTCCACGTCGACCTGGGCCATCCGGTACTCACCCGGTGCGAGGTCGGCAGGAGGGGCGAACGACGGGACCTCGCGGGCCTTGGCGTAGTTGAACGAGACGTCCGTGACGAGATCCTTGATCACCGGGAACGTCCGCAGCGGAGTCACGGTGACGACGTCGCTCTCACCGAACGTGCTCATGCGGGTCATGCAGAGCAACCGGGGCATGCCATTGATCTCCGCGCTGCACGAGCCGCACTTGCCCGCCTTGCAGTTCCAGCGCACGGCAAGGTCCGGCGCGGCCGTCGCCTGCAGCCGGTGGATTATGTCGAGGACCACCTCACCTTCGTTCACCTCGACCGTGAAGTCCTCGAGCTCGCCGTCGGTGTCGTCGCCGCGCCACACCTTGAAACGCGCGTTGTAGCCCATCAGGCGGTCGCCTCCGGCAGCGTCGAGATCTCGTCGTCGGTCATGTACTTGTTCAGCTCATCGCGCTCGAACAACGCGAGCAGCTCCGGCGGCATGACCGGGAGTGGCTTGCGTTCCACGGCGACCCCGTCGCCGTCGGGTCGGCAGATCAGATTGACCTTCCGCCACTCCGGGCTCATGGTCGGGAAGTCGTCACGGGTGTGCCCGCCGCGGGACTCCTCGCGGACCAGGGCCGAGCGAGCGACGCACTCGGAGACGATGAGCATGTTGGACAGGTCGAGGGCCAGGTGCCAGCCCGGGTTGAACCGCTGGTCTCCCTGGACGGTGATGTTGCGGGCCCGCGCCTTCAGCGCGTCCAGCCGGTCCAGCGCGCTCTGCATCTCCTCGGCCTTGCGGATGATGCCGACCAGGTCGTTCATCGTCTGCTGCAGCTCGGCGTGGAGCGCGTAGGGGTTCTCGCCGCCGTCGCCGTCGAACAGCGCGACCGCCGAGCGATGGGCAGCCTCGACATCCCGGTCGCTGACCGCCGGGCGGGAGGCGCCCAACCCGTCGACGTAGGCACTCGCCGCCAGGCCGGCGCGCCGACCGAACACCAGCAGGTCGGACAGCGAGTTGCCGCCGAGCCGGTTGGAGCCATGCATCCCCCCGGCGACCTCGCCGGCCGCGAAGAGACCGGGTACGACGGCTGCCGCCGTGTCCGGGTCCACCTCGACGCCGCCCATGACGTAGTGGCAGGTCGGACCGACCTCCATGGGTTCGGCGGTGATGTCGACGTCGGCCAGCTCCTTGAACTGGTGGTACATCGACGGGAGCTTCTTACGGATGGCGTCCGCGGGCAGCCGCGAGGCGATGTCGAGGAACACCCCTCCCGCGGGGGAGTTGCGGCCCGCCTTCACCTCGGAGTTGATGGCGCGGGCGACCTCGTCGCGAGGCAGCAGCTCGGGCGGCCGTCGGTTGTTCGAGGGGTCGTCGTACCAGCGGTCGGCTTCTTCCTCGGTCTCGGCGTACTGCTTGCGGAAGACCGCCGGCACGTAGTCGAACATGAACCGCTTGCCCTCGGAGTTGCGCAGGACACCGCCGTCGCCGCGGACCGACTCGGTCACCAGGATGCCCTTGACGCTCGGGGGCCAGACCATCCCGGTGGGGTGGAACTGCACGAACTCCATGTTCAGCAGGGTCGCCCCCGCCTTCATCGCGAGGGCGTGCCCGTCGCCGGTGTACTCCCAGGAGTTGGAGGTCACCTTGAACGACTTGCCGATGCCGCCGGTGGCGAGGATCACCGTCGGCGCCTCGAAGACCACGAAGGTGCCGTTCTCCCGCAGATAGCCGACCGCGCCGCTGATGCGGCCCTGGTCGCCGCCGGTGGTGTCCTTGAGCAACTCGGTCACCGTGCACTCGGCGAACACCCGGATCATCGCCTCGCCGTCGCGGTGGGTGCGCAGGTCCTCCTGCTGCAGCGAGACGACCTTCTGCTGGAGGGTGCGGATCATCTCCAGACCGGTGCGGTCACCGACGTGGGCGAGCCGCGGGTACTCGTGGCCGCCGAAGTTGCGCTGGCTGATGCGACCGTCCTTGGTCCGGTCGAAGAGCGCGCCGTAGGTCTCCAGCTCCCAGACGCGGTCCGGCGCCTCCTTGGCGTGCAGCTCGGCCATCCGCCAGTGGTTGAGGAACTTGCCGCCGCGCATCGTGTCGCGGAAGTGCACCTGCCAGTTGTCCTTGGAGTTCACGTTGCCCATGGACGCGGCGATGCCGCCCTCGGCCATGACGGTGTGGGCCTTCCCGAACAGCGACTTGCACACGATGGCCGTCCGCTTGCCCTGCATGCGTGCCTCGATCGCGGCCCGCAGCCCGGCTCCGCCCGCGCCGATCACCACGACGTCGTAGGCGTGGCGCTCGATCTCGGTCATCGGTTGGTCATCCTCGGTCTCTCGCCTGCCCGTCCGCGGACCGGCAGGTCGGTCAGTTGATGAAGCGAAGGTCGTGGATCCAACCCGCGGACACGGCCATGACGTAGAAGTCGGTGGCCGCGAGCGACCCCAGCGTTATCCAGGCGAGTTCCATGTGCCGGGCGTTGAGGCTCGATACCCAGGTCCAGACCCGGTAGCGCACCGGATGTCGGGAGAAGTGCTTGAGCCGGCCGCCGGTGATGTGGCGGCACGAGTGGCAGGAGGCGGTGTACGCCCAGAGCAGGATCACGTTGACGACCAGGACCACGTTCCCGAGTCCGAAGCCGAAGCCGTCTCCGCTGCGGAAGGCGCGCACGGCGTCGTACGTGTTGATCAGGGAGATGAGAACGGCGGCGTAGAAGAAGTAGCGGTGGATGTTCTGGAACACCAGGGGGAAGCGCGTCTCGCCGGTGTAGGACGAGTGCGGCTCGGCGACAGCGCACGCGGGCGGCGAGAGCCAGAAGGCGCGGTAGTAGGCCTTGCGGTAGTAGTAGCAGGTCAGCCGGAACAGCAGCAGGAACGGCAGCGTCAGTGCCGCGAACGGCAGGAACCACTCATCGGGCAGGAAGCGGCCGAACTCCGCGGCGTCGGGAACACAGCCCTTGGAGATGCACGGCGAGTAGAACGGCGTGAGGTAGTGGTGGTCGCCCACCCAGTACCACTTCTGCATGAAGACGCGGACGGTGGCGTAGGTCAGCCAGAGCGCGAGGCCCACGACGGTGATCAGCGGGGCGAACCACCACCGGTCGCTGCGCAGCGTCCGGGCCGAGATCCTGGCCCGCCGTGGGGCGGTCGTCACACTGCTCATCGGTGACCCACGTCCTGTCCTCCGTGTCCCGCCGCCCGC
>JAVEDB010000252.1 GCA_030841185.1 Actinomycetota bacterium | reverse complement strand
GGCTGCGCTTCCTCGACCCCCTGAGCCCAGCGGAGCTCCCCCGGCTGTTGCGGTCGGCGGACCTCGCCGTGGCACCGGGCAACGACTCGGACATCGACTTCGTGCTCCAGGCGATGGCCTGCGGCCTGCCGGTGGTCGCCGCGGAGAGCGGTGCGGTCGCCGATGCCGTCGCCGACGGCGTCACCGGCGTCCTCGTGCCGCCACGCTCACCGGGGCGGCTGGGCGACGCCGTCCGCAGCCTGCTCTCGGACGCGTTGACCCGGGAGACCTTCGGCCTGGCCGGCACGGACCGGGCCCGGGTGCGGTTCGGCCTGGAGGTCGTCGCCGAGACCATGTCGCGGCTCCTCGGCGAGGTCACGGCCGACAAGCGGGTGGTTCGGGCCTCCTAGGGTCAAGTCCGCGCCTGCTAGCGCCGACGCCACTCGTGGGTGTTCTCCACGAAAGGGCAGGGGCAGTCGATGCAGCGCGGACGGGTGAACCGCTCCGGCAGGGCTCGCACGTGTGCCCTCGTCGTGCTGGCCACCCTCGTCTTCGCCCCCGTGGTGGCCCCCTCGACCGCCGCGCAGGGCGCCGGGTCCCCGTCGCCCACCGACCTGCAACAGCTCCGCAACCAGCTCGCCGAGTCCTCCAGCGCCATGGTGGCGGCGGGCACCGCGCTGCGCCGGGCGCAGTCCGCCCTCCCCGGCGCCCGACAGGCGGCCGTCCGGTACCGCACCCTGCTGGACCAGGCCCGCCTTCGCGAGGAGGCGGCCGCACAACGCACCGGCGTCGCGCAGACCGAGGTGATGCTGGCCAGCCGCAGCACTGAGGAGACAGCCTCGCTCGTCGCGGGCCAGCGGGCCCGGATCGGCCGGCTCGCTCGGGCGGTGTACCAGCACGGCGGCTCCATCGCGGACATCTCGATGCTCCTCGACGCCCGCTCCCCCGCGGACTTCACCGAGCGACTGGTCGCCCTGCAGACCGTCGTCACCTCGCAGCGCTCGGCGCTGGCCGACCTGCAGAAGGTCACCGACAACTACGGCAACCAGACGATCAGCCTCGAACGGACCCGGGACTCGCTGGCGGCCGCCCGCGAGAAGGCCGAGCGCGAGGTCGAGACGGTCGCCGAGCTGGCAGCCCGGGCGCAGGCCGCCGAGCAGCAGGTGCGTCAGCTGGTGGACGCTCAGCGCAACGCGCTGGCGGCCGCCCAGGCCGCGCGGGCCGAGGACGAGCGCCGGCTGGCCGAGCTGCGCGGTGAGTCCACCCGGCTGCAAGCCCTGCTTGCGGCTCAGGTGCGGAGGGCGTTCGGCCCCGGCGCCCTGGTCAGCGGCGCGGGCACGCCGGTCCAGGGCGGCGTTCTCACCTTCCCCGTCATCGGTCCGGTCACCTCGCCGTTCGGCATGCGGGTGCACCCCATCACCGGCGTCCGCAAGCTGCACACCGGTACGGACTTCGGCGTTCCCTGCGGTACGCCGATCAAGGCGGCCCGGTCCGGAACAGTCCTCGTCGCGGAGTACAACCAGGCCTACGGCTGGCGGACCGTCCTCTCCCACGGCATCGTCGGCGGGGTGCTACTCACGACCACGTACAACCACCAAATGGCCCTCGGGGTCGCCACCGGCGACCAGGTGCTCGGCGGCCAGGTCATCGGTCACGTCGGCACCACGGGTTACTCCACCGGCTGCCACCTGCACTTCGAGCTGCTGGTCAACAGCGACCTGGTCGACCCGCTGCCCTGGCTGCTCGCGCCCTGAGCCCGTAGGTCGATCGGGACCGCCTGGAAACTCCGGCGGTCCCCGTTCGTTGCACCGGTGCCAGCACCGAGGAAAAAGGCCCGATGAGCGAGCAACGCGACGAGTCCGGTTTCGATGAGCGTCCGACGACGGATGCCAGTGCCGTCATGGTGGACGACCTTGACCACGAGGTCGGGTCACCTGACCTCGTGCGGCTCTACCTCGACGAGATCGGGCGCTCGCCGCTGCTCGACGCGGCGGCCGAGGTGGACCTCGCGCAGCGCATCGAGGCCGGGCTGTATGCCCGACAGCTGCTCGGCGAGCTCGGGGAGCGCCGCGCCATCAAGCTGCGCGCGTCCCGGCGGGTGGCCACCTCCTCGGAGCTCGCCCGGCTGGCCGATGACGGCGAGTTCGCCAAGCGGCTCTTCATCCGGGCGAACCTTCGGCTGGTCGTCTCCCTCGCCCGCCGCTACTCACGGGCGAGCATGCCGCTGCTCGACCTCATCCAGGAGGGCAACGTCGGCCTCGTCCGGGCGGTCGAGAAGTTCGACTACACGCGCGGCTTCAAGTTCTCCACCTATGCCACCTGGTGGATCCGGCAGTCGATCGGGCGCGCGATCGCGGAGCAGAGTCGAGTCGTGCGCCTGCCCGTGCACCAGGTGGAGAAGCTCAGCCGACTGAGCCGGGTGCGCCGCGAGCTGGCCGGGACGCTCGGGCGCGATCCCAGCGCGGACGAGGTCGCCGAGGCGATGCAGATGCCGCTGCATGCCGTCGCCGAGCTGGACACGATCTCCCGCACCCCGGCGAGCCTCGACGCTATGGTCGGCGAGGACGGCGCCACAACCCTCGGTGACCTCGTGGACGCCGTCGAGCCCGGCCCGGAAGACGTCGTCGTCGAACAGGCCGAGCTTCGAGCGCTCACCCAGCTGATCGAATCGCTCGACGCCCGGGAGACCGAGGTGATCCGCTCGCGCTTCGGCCTGCGCGACGACGGTCGACGCCAGACCTACGAGGAGATCGCGGCCCGGATCGGCGTCTCACGGGAGCGCACCCGCCAGATCGAGCGGGAGGCACTCGAGCGACTGCGGGCCCGCGTCAGCGAGGCGGCGAGCTGACGGCAACGTCGGTCAACCCGACGGGACCGTGATGGGGGCAGCCGTCCAGCGGCGGCCCGTCAACGGCGCAGTGGTGCCGGGCCTCCTGCGCGGCTCCGGGTGGTCCGGCGCGGTCAGGTGTCCGGACGGTGATGGCCGCCAGGATCCCGCCGCCGGCCAGCAGTCCCGCACAGACGAGCATCGCCGTCCGGAAGGCCGGGTCGAGCATCGACGCCTTGGCATAGGCCTCGCCACTGAGGCCGGCGACCAACGGCAGCGCCGCAACGGCGAGCATCCCGGCGACGCGGGCAACCGCGTTGTTCACGCCGCTGGCGAGCCCGGCGTGCCGGTCGGGGGCGGCGGCCAGGACGGTGGCGGTGAGTGGTGCGACGGTGAGTGAGAGGCCCAGGCCGAACACGGTGACCGCGGGCAGCACGTCGACCAGGTACGACGCATGCGGTCCGACCCGCAGCAGGAGAAGCACCGCCCCGGCGCACATCAGCGGGCCGAACGTCATCGGCCAGCGCGGGCCGATGCGCTGTCCCAGCGCACCCCCTCGGGCCGAGAGCAGCAGCATGACGATCGTCACCGGCAGCAGCGCGACACCGGCCGCCAGCGGCGAGTAACCGGAGACCACCTGCAGCTGGATCACCAGCAGGAAGAAGACTCCGCCCAGAGCGCCGTAGACCGCGAATGTCACGGCGTTGGTGGCGCTGAACACTCGCGAGCTGAAGATCTCGAGCGGGAGCATGGGCTCGCGGGCCCACCGTTCGCGGGCCAGGAAGCCGCCGAGCGACACCACAGCCAACGCGAGCGAGCCGAGGACCCGCGCGTCGCCGGCACCACGGTCCTGCCATGCGATCAGCCAGTAGGTGAGGGCCCCGAGCCCGACCGCTCCGAGGGCAGCCCCGGGGAGGTCGAGCCGGCGCGACGCCGACGGGTCCTTCGACTCGGGTACGTGCCGCTGCGCGATGAAGACGACCGCCGCAGCGAAGGGCAGGTTGATGAGGAAGACCAGGCGCCACGTCGCGGCCTGGACCAGCCAGCCGCCCAGGAACGGTCCGGCCGCACCGGCGATGCCGCCGAGTCCCGACCACGCCCCGATGGCCCGGGCCCGGTCCTCGGGCCGGAACGAGGACTGCAGGATCGCGAGGCTGCCCGGGGTCAGCAGCGCGCCGCCGATCCCCTGCAGCGCGCGGGCCAGCACCAGCATCGTGATGTTCGGGGCCACGCCGCACAGCAAGGAGGCCAGCGCGAACCAGACGACGCCGATCAGGAACACCCGGCGGCGGCCGAACCGATCACCGAGCGAACCGCCGAGGAGGATCAGCGAGGCCAGGGTGAGGGTGTAGGCGTTGACCGTCCACTGCAGCCCGGAGATGCCCGCGCCGAGGTCCTTGCCGATGCGCGGGAGCGCCACGTTGACGACGGTGCCGTCGACGAACGCCATGCCCGACCCCAGCACTGTCGCGGCCAGCACCCAGCGGGCGCGCGGCTCGCCGTACGTGAGCGAGGTCGACTCGGCCGGAGCGGTCGGGGACGAGGTCACAGGATCCACAATGCTCCCTGCACCCCGGCTATGCCGCCGTAGGGTCCCGATGCATGGCAGCACCTGCGGCGGGCTACTCGGGCACGCCGTTGCCCCGCAAGCTCGGGGTGCGGCCGGGCCACCGGGTGCTCCTGGCCGGGGCACCGCCAGGGTTCACCCTCGGCGAGCTTGCCGGGGTCGAGGTGCACCGACGGGCCGGCACCTCGGCGTACGACGTGATCCTGGCTTTCGTCGCCGACCGGCGAGCGCTCGAGCGCCGGTTCGCGCCATTGACGGCGCGGCTGGTCAGCAACGGCGGCCTGTGGGTCGCGTGGCCGAAGCGGGCGAGCGGGGTGCCCACCGACCTCGACGAGAACGTCGTGCGCGACCACGGCCTCGGGGCGGGGCTGGTCGACAACAAGGTCTGCGCCATCGACGAGACCTGGTCGGGGCTGCGCTTCGTGGTACGCCTGCGCGACCGCTGACGGGCCGCAGCGGCCTAGCCGGCTCCGGCAGTCGGCTGGCACCCGGCTTGGTCACCGCGCAGCCGACCGTCGAAGTCGGCCACCACCCGGTACGTGCCCGGCGTGGGCACCGTGACCTCGACCCACCCGACCCGCTGGCTCACGCAACCGAGCACGGCGCGGCCCGCCGGGTCGGTGACGACGAGGTACGGCGACCAGCGCACCGCCAGCAGGACCGTCAGGCTGTGTACGGCCAGTGTCAGCCCCCTGTCGTCCATCTGCAGGACCGTTGCCCCGTCCGCGAGGGGCCGGGCGTTCACGACGCGGTAGAGCGTCCAGTCCCGATTCGACCAGATCGGCCGCAGATAGCTCGGCCTGGTAGCGATCAGCGCCGCCTCGGTCACCGACGCGTAGTCGAGCGGGGCGTTCGGCACCGCGACCCAGCCGACGGCGAGCGTGTCCAGCCAGGCGCGATAGGCCCCCGGGTTCAGTGCGGTCCCGGTGTAGAACAGCGGGTTGTTCGCGCGGTCCGCCTGCCGCTCCCAGCCGCGCGCCAGCGTCTGGTGGTTGGTGAGGTACGCCGAGGCCCAGTGGTTCCTCGTGTCGACCACCTCGACCCGCTGGCCAAGCGTCTGCGGCCGGGCCGCCTGGTCGGCCGCGAGCGAGGTCAGCAGCGGCTGGTAGAAGGACTCGTGCGCGCTGGCGTCGGTGGCCGCGACGAGCTGTCCGCCCAGGTCGAGGGCCGGGATCAGGGCGACCGCCGCTGCGGCGAGGACCAATGACCGTCGGGGCAGCGTGGCGTGGGCGACGACGAGCGGCAGCGCGAAGATCCACGCCAGCCGGGTGATGTTCATCCCGACGGCCGCCGGATAGACGAGCAGCGCGGCGAGGACCAGCAAGTAGGCCACCGCACCGACCTGTAGCCGGCGGTCGCGGCAGAACGCGAGGATGCCCAGGGCGCAAGCCGCTGCCGGGAGAGCGTCGAGCAGGCCGAACGGCATCTGCCCGCTGCCGGGGAAGAGCACGGCGGTTCCCAGCAGCGTCGCGGCGAGAACCGCGGCCAGCCGAACCGCCCGCCTGTCGCGCGGCCGGCTGGCGAGGACGATCGTGACGGCGGCGAGGCCGAGGAAGGCACCGGCCAGGGGGCTGGCAAGACTGGTGAGTACGCCGAGGGCGAGCGTCGTCGGCTCCCGCCATCTGCTCGGGGCCTCGAGCATGGCGACCAGGCACCACAGGCCCAGGGCGAGCCCGATGGCGAAGGTGATGCGTCCGTTGACCAGGTTGGCTGAGTCCGTCACCAGAAAGGCGATCGTGCCGGCCAGCGGTCGCTGCGACGAACGGAGCAACCGGGACATCGCCACGGCCGCTGCTGCGGCGGCGATGGCACCGGCGAGCGGTGGTCCGAGGGCAGCCATGAGCATCGGGCTCAGTGCGCTATACGTCGGGAGGTGGACGCCGCCGAACCAGCCTTGCCACCAGACGGTGAGCCCGACGCGGCGCACGATGTCGGCCCGAGCCACCTGCGCGGCGAGGTCCGGCACCGGCGGCGTGAAGATCAGGTACACAACGGTGCCGACGAGCGACGCGAAGACGAGAAGGGTCCTCGGCCGCGCCCGGACCGCCGACGCCAAGTCGGGGTTCTGCAGCGGAGATGCCGTCGCCGTCATGTGACACCGTCGGGGTGCGGGATGCTGGCCACGTCCTCATGGTGCAGTCGTCGAGCGGGCACGGACAACGGGGTTACCGGCCAATCTGCGTAGGGACAGCCGGACTCCCTCTATCCGGGTAACTCCTGGCGGGTCCGGCTGATTCCGGGCGGAGCGGGGGTACACCTTGCGTCTTTCGGCCATCATTGGCCCATGACCGAGCGGGTGAGGGTCCTGGTCGCCGAGGACCACTTCGTGACACGCGAGGGTCTGCGGCGGTTGCTCGAGGAGCAGCCGGAGATCGAGGTGGTCGGGTGCGCGGCCGACCCGAGCGAGGCGGCCGAGATGGCGGAGCGCCTCAAGCCCGACGTGCTGCTCACCGACGTGCGAATGCCGCCGACGCACACGACGGAGGGCATCGAGCTCGCTCACCGCATCCGGGCGATGCTGCCCGGTTGTGGTGTCGTGGTCCTCTCCCAGCACGACGACGAGGAGTACGTCTGGTCGCTCTTCGCCGACGGGGTGGCCGGCTACGCCTACTTGCACAAGTTGAGGGTGGGCGACGCGGAGCAGCTGGTGCGCGCCGTCCGCGAGGTCGCCTCGGGCGGATCGGTGCTGGACCCGGCCATCGTGCAACGCCTGCTGGCGCGCCGCGCCGGCAAGCCGGGGTCACCGCTCGCGCAGCTCAGCGAGGGCGAGCTGGACGTCCTCCGGCTGATGGCGATGGGCTACAGCAACGCGGGGATCGCGGGCGAGACGCACTTGGCTACCGGAACCGTGGAGAAACGCATCGCGGCGGTGTTCCTCAAGCTGGGGCTCACCGAGCGCGACGACGTCAACCGTCGAGTACAGGCGGTGCTGCTCTACCTTCGGGAATCAGCGACCGGACGCTGACCTCCGCGTCAGGTCGCCCGACCGTCGCCGGGCAGGGGACAGCAGCAGTCACCCAGGTGCCGGCGCCGACACGGCTGTCGACCAGCAGGCTGCCGCCGAGGGCTGCCATCCGATCGGACATGTGCTGCAGGCCGCTACGACCGTTGACCCGGCCGGGGTCGAACCCCACACCGTTGTCATGGATCTCCAGGACGACGTCCGGTCCGCGCTCGGCCAAGGTCACCGTGGTGGTCGTGGCGCGCGCGTGCTTGCGGCTGTTGCCGACGGCTTCCACGGCCACGAAGTAGAGCGCGACCTCCAGCTCCGCCGGCCACCGGCGGCGAGCCACCTCGGGAGCGGTCTCCAGGACGACGTCGAGGGGCAGCTGACCGACGTACGAGCGGATTGCCGCGGCGACACCATGGTCGGTCAGGACGCTCGGGTAGATGCCGCGGGCCAGGTCCTGCAGGCTGAACACGGCTTGCTCGGCCTGGTCGGCCAGGTCCTCGAACGCGCCCGCGGGGACGTGCTGCGCCCGCGCCATCTGGCGCAGCTTGCCCGCCAGCGTGATCAGCTCGTGCTGCGCACCGTCGTGCAGGTCGCGTTCGATGCGCCGCCGCTCCTCGTCCTGGGCCGCAACCAGACGCTGCCGTGAGTCCTGCAGCTGTCGCGCGCGCTCCCGTAGCTCGTCCAGGCTGGCGGCCACTTCGCCGATCAGCTGGCGGTTCGCGTGGGCGAGTTCGGCTTCATGAGTGATCACGGTCAGCAGCTCCAGGTCGCCCGTCGTGAGCGGCTCCCCCCGGCGTTGACCCACCGCCAACAGGCCCCACGTGTCGTGCTCGGCGGACAGAACCGTGAGTGCCGCCGAGTCGTCCGGCAACGCCGCCCTCGGGGTGACCGGAGCACGTTCGCTCTGGGCCGGCAGCAACCGCGCCGGGCGGGCGTCCCGGAGCTCGTCCTCCCCCACGGCAATCACCTCAGCGAGCTCGACGTCCCCCGACCTGGCGGCGAGCCGGAAGATGCCGGCGCGTGCGGTGGGCACCCACAGGGCCGCCCAGGGCACCGCCAGTCCCCGGGAGGCGGCGTCCGCGATCCGGTGGGCTGCCGTCTCGTCGTCGACTCCCGCCAGGCCGTCCGCCAGGCCAACGAGGACGGCGTACCCGCCGGGACGCCGCCCGTAGACCGTCTGACGCACCCACGGTTCCAGCCGCCGGCTGTAGCCCTGGACGAACACCGTGACCACGAGGGCAGCGACGGCAGCGCCCTGGACCTGGGCCCGGTGAACCCCTCCGGTCGCGACCACCGCGGTCAGGACGATGGCCGCGGTGAAGGCTGCGGAGCAAGCGCCGAGCACGACAGCCCGGGGGAGGGCCTGGTCGACCAGCCAGAGCCGCCAACGCAGCAGGCCCGCGGCGACGCCGAACGCACCGGTTCCTACGGCGACGATCACCACCGCGAAGTGAACGCTCCCCGGGTGGGCACCACCGGGCAGGATCCCCAGCACGAACACCTCGAGCACGACACTCGTTGCCATGCCGGCGACACCGACCCGGATCTGCTGACGCACGACAGGCCCGGATCTGCGGTACCGCAACGCGAGGCATAGCGCGGCGATCAGGGGAAGGAGGCCGGCGACGACGCTCGCGGTCCGCGCCGTCGCGCCGTGCAGACCTGTGCCGTCGGCTCCGATGCCGGTGCCGGGCAGGTGTCCGGGCGGCGGCAGCGGAGCGCCGTCCGGGGCAGACAACCAGGCCACCACCGACAACACCACGAGGATCCCTGTCCCGGCGTACACCAGCATCGGCCACCGCGGTACCGGCCGATGCCCGTCCGGGAACAGGCCGACGAAGAGCATCCAGGGCACCGCCAGCGCGACGTCGGTGAGGCGGATGGCAGCGACCAGCACGCCCGAGGGGTGCGCATTCGCCGTTCCCAGGGAGAAGACGAAAACGGTCAGGGTGCCGATGACCGCGATGAGGAGCAGGACCCGCCACATGTTGTTGTCGGGGGTCCATCGCTGGAGAAGCACCGCCATCACCGCCGCGCCGGCGGAGATCACGGCGAGGTTGATCGTCTCGACGGGCAGCGTTGCCTGACCCACGTCAGTCAGGGCCAAGGAGACGGCGCTCGCGAGGACCGACACAACTGCGGTGCCGCGAACGACCAAGGTTCCCCACCGGCTCATGCCCCGATCGTCCGCGTTGCGCACAGGCCTGACAAGGAGGCAATCCGGGTGGCGTCACCCGGTTAGCCAGCACCGACTCGGCCGCCAGCCGGGCTGCGGACAACGGCCGTCAGGGGCCACGGTCAGCGCAGGGACCTGATGACACGAGGAGCAGTCATGAGCTCAGGGACGAACCCGGCGGCGAAGAGGACTCAGGACGCCCCGCCATCAGGTCTCAACGAGGTTCGGTGCGGCCATCACGGCTGCGTGCACGAACCCACCGAAAACGTTCTCACGTACGCCAACGGGATCACGCTGGCCCGGACCGCCGGATGTCTGACCGCGGTGACCCTGTCGATCTCGACGGGCCGCATCTGGCTGCTGTTCGCCGGCCTCGCGATCCACTGCCTCGGGGACGTGGCGGACGGCACCGTCGCGCGCTTGCGCGACGAGGAGACCCGGGCGGGCGCGGTGTTGGACATCGTCAGCGACCGGCTGTGCATCGCCGTGTACTACCTCTCGTACGGGCATCTGGTGCATGCGATGTTGCTGCCGATCGCTCTGTTCCTGTTCGAGTTCATGGTCCTGGACGCGCACCTGTCGCTGGCGTTCCTCAACTGGCCGCTGCGGTCGCTCAACTACTTCTACCTGGTCGACCGGGTGCTGTACGCCTGGAACTGGTCCACTCCCGGCAAGGCGTTGAACAGCGGAGCCTTGGTCGTGGTGATGCTGACCACCCGGTCACCGATCGCGTGCACGGGGCTCGTCCTGACCATCGGCGCCGTGAAAGTCCTGTCGCTGGTGCGAGCGCATCGGGTCGGGATACCGGCGCCCCTCGGCTGCGCATCGGCGGCGACGTCATGATCATCGCGGCCACGGGAGTGCTGCTGGTGCTGCTGATCATGAGCTGCGCCACGGCGGTCGTGCCCCTCGGGCCGCCAGAAGCCATGGTGGTCGCCCTGACGCTGGTGGGCACGCGTTCTCCGGGCTGGGCCCTGGTCGTCGCTGCCGTCGCTGCATCCGGCCAGGCGGCCGGAAAGCTGCTGGTGTTCCTCGCGGTGCGCGGCGGTCTCGGGCGCCGATGCGCGATCGTCGACCGGCTGCTGCGCAACCGGCTCCTCGGCCGGATGGCGGCCCACGACGCGAAGCACCCACGTCACATGGCGGCCCTCGTCGGAGTGAGCGCGCTGGCGAGCGTTCCGCCCCTCACGGTGGTGTGCCCCCTCGCCGGGACGACGACGATGCGGGTCCGGCTGTTCGTGCTCGCGACGTTCGCCGGTCGACTGGCCCGGTTCAGCGTGCTGGCCCTCGTCCCGGCCCTGCTGTGGTGACGGGTGCTGACCGGTCGCTTCTGGTCACAGTGGACGCACAGCCTTCTGACAGCGACACTCCAGGTAGGCGAGAGACAGTTCCTCCGCATCCTTTCCTGGCTGCGCACCCCTCGGAGGCCGCTGTGACAGCAACCGCCGTCCGGTTTGCCCCGGGACGGACGCCAGGTGGGGCAACGGGCGGGCACCTGCGAGTCGTCCTCGGAGCGGGCGTGGCGGTCGCGGTTGCCGTGGTGGCGGTCCTGAACCGAGCCGCTATCGGCTCCGGCGGTGCCACGCTGGCCGCGGCTGACCTCGAGTGGCTGGTGTTCGCACTCGCGCTGGTCGTCGCCGTCTTCCTCGCGGGCACCGCCGCGCAACTGGGCGCGATGCCGATCCGGCCGCCAGTGAGGCAACTGTTCGCCGTCCAGGTCGCGGCCAGCGTCGCCAATCAGGTCGTGCCTGCCGGCGTTGGCGGGATGGCCGTCAACGTGCGCTACCTGCAACGGGCCGGGATGACCCGGTCGGCCGCGGTCGCCGCCGTCGGGCTGAGCTCGGTGGCCACCTTCGTCACCCACCTCGCGCTGGTCGCGGCGCTGTGGGCGGTTGCCCCGGCATCGCTTCGTCGCGGTTCCCTGTCCAGCCTCGTCGGGCCAGGTGGGCCGGGCGGTGTTGTGCAGCGGGTGCTGCCCGGATCATCGGTCCTGGCCGAAGGCGCCGTCGCCGTTGCTCTCGTCGTCACGGTCGCCGCGGTGCTTGCCGGGGCTTCCCGTCGCCGCCTCGCTTGGCACCGGCTGCGGACAGCGCCGGCCCGAGGCTGGGGGCACATCCGACGGGAGCTGCGAGACACCGGTCAGGTGCTCCGACAGCCTGGGCGAGCCGCGCTGCTCTGGGTCGGTTCGGCGGCCAGCCCTGCTCTACACGCGTTGATCCTTGTTGCCGTCTACAAATCCTTGGCCGGCAGCGCCGCCGGTCTCGTCGTCGCTCTCGCGTATCTCGTCGTGTCCTCGGTGGCGGCATTGGTCCCCGCGCCCGGCGCGCTCGGCGCGTTTGACGTCGCTCTCGTCGCGGTCCTGGTGGCCGTGGGCACTCCGACCACCACCGCTCTGGCTGCTGTCCTCGGCTATCGGCTCATCACGGTCTGGCTGCCCCTGGTCCCGAGCGCCTTGGTGTTCGCCGCCCTGTTGCGCCGCCGCGTCCTCTGACTAGACCGCGTCGTCGGGACGGCGCAGCGGCGAGAACCACGTCCACAAGACGGTCGTCGTCGCTCCGACTGCGGCCACCCACAACGCCGGGCGTAGCCCGATCGTCGTTCCCAACGCTCCACCCGCGAGCGCACCGATCGGCTTCACGCCCTGCGTCAGGAACGACATGCACGCGTTCACCCGGCCCAGCCGCTCGCGGGGCACGACGCTCAGCACGAGGCCGGCCGTCGTCACGTCGAAGAGCATCACGGCCACCCCGAACACCGACTCGATCAGGGCGATGACGGAGAACGACAGCCACACGGGCCCACCCGCCATCGCGAACGGGAACATCCCGACCGAGAACGCGATCGAGGCGAGCACGATGGTCCGGCCACTTCCGAGGCGGCGCGCCACCTTCGGGGCGAGGATCGCTCCCGCCAGCGCCCCCGCTCCCCCCGCCATGACCACACCACCGACAAGCCCTGGGGGAAAGCCGAGGTCGCGCGTCGCGAAGACGACGAACAGCGCCGTGATCAGCATCCCGAACAGATTGAGGTTCGCGGCGCAGCCGGCAATCGCCCGCAGCCGCCGGTCGCGTAGCACGGTCTGCATCCCTTCGACCAGCTCCGACCGGATAGGTCGGCGCTCTCCCGGCTCCGCGTCCACACGCTCGGGTGACCGGACCCGGCCGATGCACACCGCCGACACGATGAACGAGATCGCGTCGACGAACACCGCCACCGGTGCCGAGAGCGCCTGGACGAGAACACCACCCAGCCCCGGTCCCCCGAGCATCGCGGCCGAGTCGGCAGCCCGCAGATGTCCGCTGGCGAGGGTGAGCTGCTCCCGGCGTACGACGTCCGGAAGGTGGGCCTGGTACGCCGGACGGAACACCACTCGTACCGTGCCGAGGGCGAGCTCGACCACGACCAGCTGGGTCACCGTGAGCGCGTCCAGCGACCACGCGACCGGCACCGACAACAACACCACGGCCGCCAGCAGGTCGCTGGCCACGAGGATCGGCCGCCGTCGTGGCATCCGGTCGACGAGGACCCCGGCCAGCAGGCCGAGCCCGAGGTAGGGCAGTGTCCCGGCCGCGGTCAGCAGCCCCATCTGCAACGGCGAGGCGCCGAGCAGCACGGCCGCTGCGAGGGGGATCGCGAGCATGGTCACCTCGTTGCCCACCGCCGACACGGCCGAGCCCGACCACAGCAGCCGGAAGTCGCGCTGCCGGCGCAGGCCGGGCGGAGGGGTGGCCAGCGTGCCGGCCGGTGCGTCAGGGATCGTCGTCGCGGTCATAAACGTGAAGTTATCGCTTCACATCTGATCTGTGAAGGGGTCTTTTCAGATATTCCCGCGCCCATGACCTCACCCGACGACCGCAGCGACCGGCTCGGCCGGCGGATCAGCGACCCCCTTGCGATCCGCGCGCTGGCCCACCCGGCCCGGCTCACCATGCTCGAGCGGCTCTCCGTCGAGGGCCCGGCC
>JAVEDB010000234.1 GCA_030841185.1 Actinomycetota bacterium | reverse complement strand
GTTGCAGCCGTTCGGTGCTGTGGTGGTCGTCGGCCCGGTCGTAGAGCGCGATGCCGGCGTGGCTGCGCTTCGCGACGTACATCGCGATGTCCGCGTGCTGGAGCAGGACGTCGGCGTCTGCCGCGGCGGACGGGTAGAGCGCGACACCGAAGCTCGCTTCCACGCCCAGCTGCAGCCCCGCCACATCGAAGGGCGCGCGCAGGGCTTCGAGCATTCGCTCGGCGGCGATCATCGCCCCCGCCTCGCCGTCCACGTCCGGGAGCAGCACCGCGAACTCGTCGCCACCGAGGCGGGCCACCGTGTCGGCCGCCCGAGCGGTGGCCCGCAGCCGCTCACCGACCTGCAGGATCAACGTGTCCCCGTGCCGGTGACCCAAGGTGTCGTTGACCTCTTTGAAGCGGTCGAGGTCCATGAGCAGCAATGCCATCGGACGCAGGTCGCGGTCGCTCGCCCGCAGCGCCTGGGTGATCCGGTCGTGCAGGAGCAACCGGTTCGGCAGCCCGGTCAGTGCGTCGTGCAGGGCCTGGTAGGCGTTGTGCGCGGACTGCCGACGGAGCTGACGGGAGGCAGTCGCCACGGTCCGGAACAGCCCAAGCCACAGCACCAGTAGGCCCAGCCCGAGCACGCCGTACGCCTTCAACGTGTCGGCGCGGATGCTCGCCGCGGTCGGCGCGTAGGGCAGGTAGATCTCGAAGACACCGGAGGGCTCGGCGTCACCGGCATGGCGGATGGGGACGTAGACCTCGAGCAGCGTGCCGTACTGCTTGACCAGGCCGGCGTTGGCGCTTTCCGCGCTGCTGCTGATCACCTCTGCCTCGACCTTGCCCTCGAGCGCCTCCGCGAGCTCAGGAGAGGGAGTAGACGACTGCGGGACGGCGTCCGTGTGCGGGTCGAGGGTGTAGAGCACTCGGCTCGACCGGTTCCAGATCTTGATCCGGGCGATCTGCTTGGCGCCGCTCGACGACCGGACCGCCTTGTCCAGGCGCTCGGTGGTCGCGGTGGGGATCTGGCTCCGCAGTTCAGCGTCCGAGATCAGGGGCTGGATGCCCACGACGGTGGCGAGCACGGCGGCGTCGGTGGCCGACTCGAGTGCCCGGCGCTGGATCATGCCGGACAGGACGTGGGCCAGCAGCACGCCGACGAGCGCCATCAGCGTGATGCTGACGGCGGCGAAGCGCATGAGCAGGCTGACGCGCCGCACCCGACCCCTCCCCGCTCGCGGTTGTCCTGGGGGAGTGATCGGACGGAGACGGTCCGCCTAGATCACCCGTTCGGGTGCATACAGCCCACGCTCAGGACAGCCCGGCCCGCTCCAGGAGGTACGCCGTGACGGGGGCGTATAGGTGGGGAGCCACGTTGTCGTCGAGCGGCACCGAAACCTGGACGGCACCCTCCTCCTCGCCGACGAACAGCGCCGGGTCGTTCGAGTCGGCGAACCCCACGGCGGGCACCCCCGCCTGGCCGGCCGCCCCGGCCCAGCCGTGGTCACCGACGACGAGGTCCGGCGGCGGCTGCCCGGCCTGCGCCAGGGACCGCAGGATCGCCTCCATCGGCCGCGGCGAGTGGGTGTGGTTGAGCTCGCCGCGGTTGCTGACGACGGCGACGCTCTCGACGTACCGGATCTCGCGCCGCGAGGGTCCGTGCATCGATCCGGCCTGGTAGCTCCACCCGGCGGCCGGCGTCAGCACCTCCGCCCCCGCGGCGGCGAGCCCGCGCGCCAGGGCCAGGTGCACCGGCAGCAGCCCGGCGGGATGGCCGGTGGCCACCACCACCCGCTGCCCGGGCCGCGCGGCCGCCCGCACGCGGTCCGCCATCCGGTCCAGCGCCGCGATCGTCAGGTCCGGGTCGATCCGGTCCGGGCCGAGCAGGTGGCGCGGGTCGGGGTTGACACCGCAGCGCCTCACCATCAGCGCGAGGACATCCTCCAGCGACCACCGGCCGACTGGCTCCAGGCCGAACATCGCGCCCTTGAGCCGGGCGGCGAACATCGCGTACTTGCGTAGGTTGTCGTCGCGGGAGGTCGCCACGTCACCGGCGATCCGGGACGCCACCAGGTGCTCGCGCAGGTCGCTCACAGGTCGAGCCAGCCGCCGAGTCCGTGCGCGGGGAACACGGCCCGCTGGGTGGCCCGGATCGCGCGGTCGACCGGGTCCGCCGGGTCGTAGCCGTCCGACCAGTCGCGCCAGGTCGGGTCCGCACCGTCGGTCATCCGTTGGGGGGCGGGGACCCCGAGACGCTCGGCGACGTAGACCCGCCAGTCCTCCGGCACCAGGGTCTCCGGAGCGACGGGTGTGCCCGCCGCCTCCCCGATCAGGTGGGACCAGGCCCGGGGAACGACGTCCACGAGGGCATAGCCTCCCCCGCCGGTCGCGACCCACTTCCCGTGCGCGTGCCGGTGGGCGAGCGTATGGATCGCGCGGTACGACGAGCGCTGCGCGTCGACGGTCAGCGCCAGATGGGCGAGCGGGTCGACGATGTGGCTGTCGCAGCCGTGCTGGCTGACGAGCACGTCGG
>JAVEDB010000105.1 GCA_030841185.1 Actinomycetota bacterium | reverse complement strand
AACGGCCTGGATCGGGGTGTAGACCGCGTCGGGGTCGATCTTCTCGGCCAGCGCGCGGTATGCCTTGCTTCGCTTCATGATCTGCTCCTGAGTGTTTCCGGTGGAGTCGTGGTACGACGGGCCAGCGTGGCCCTCCCACGGTTTTCCTACTTACGGGTGCTGTGTGTTGCTACTCGACGGTGATGCCCATCTGGCGAGCGGTCCCGGCGATGATCTTCTCGGCGGCGTCGAGGTCGTTGGCGTTCAGGTCGGGCATCTTCTGCTCGGCGATCGACCGGACCTGCGCCCGGGTCAGCTTGGCCACCTTGGTCTTGTGCGGCTCACCGGAGCCCTTCTCCACGCCCGCTGCGGCCAGGATCAGCTTGGAGGCCGGCGGCGTCTTGGTGATGAACGTGAACGACCGGTCCTCGAAGACCGAGATCTCGACCGGCACGACCTGACCGCGCTGCGACTCGGTCGCGGCGTTGTAGGCCTTGCAGAACTCCATGATGTTCACGCCGTGCTGACCCAGCGCGGGGCCGACCGGAGGTGCGGGGGTGGCCGCTCCGGCCTGGATCTGCAGCTTGATGATGGCGGCAAGCTTTTTCGCCTTGGGGGGCATCTCGGGTCGTCCTTTTCGATGTGTCGGAGGGTTCGGTGGCGCGAGCCGTCAGAGCTTCTGGACCTGGCTGAAGGACAGCTCGACGGGCGTCTCACGCCCGAAGATGGAGACGAGAACCTTGAGCTTCTGCGAGTCGGCGTGGATCTCGTTGATCGATGCGGGCAGCGTCGCGAACGGACCGTCCATGACCGTCACGGACTCGCCGACCTCGAAGTCGGCGGCCTTGGTCTCGACGACCTGCGGGCGCTTCTCCTCCTCGGGGGCCAGGAACTGCATGACCTCGTCGATCGAGAGCGGCGACGGCCGGTGGGTGTGACCCACGAAGCCGGTCACGCCCGGGGTGTTGCGGACCGCCGACCAGGACTCGTCGCTGAGGTCCATCCGCACCAGCACGTAGCCCGGCAGCAGGTTCTGCTTGACCTGCTTGCGCTGGCCGTTCTTGATCACCATCTCCTCGCGCTGCGGGACCTCCACCTGGTAGATGAAGTCCTCCATGTTCAGCGAGCTGATCCGGGTCTCGAGGTTGGACTTCACCCGGTTCTCGTAGCCGGCGTAGGAGTGCACGACGTACCAGTCGCCGGGAGCCCGACGCAGGGCGGCGCGGACCTCCTCGCCGGGGTCGGGTTCGGCCTCGACGACGGGCTCGGTCGCCTCCGCGCCGGGCTCGGCCGCCTCCGCGGCGGGCTCGGCCGGCTCGACGTCGGGGGCACTATCCGTGGCCGGCTCGGCGTCGGGGGCACTATCCGTGGCCGGCTCGACCTCGGCGGCTGCCTCGGTGACCTCGGGCGCCGCGGCGTTCTCCGGCCCGCCGGCGACGGGCTCGGCCGGCTCGGTGGCGGAGTACTGGGTGTCGGACACGATGAGAACTACTTCCTTAGATGGACGGTGCTGCGGTCGCGGCGGCGGCGGTCAACCGAAGATCGCGAGGATCGCCTTGCTGAACGCGAAGTCCAGCCCGGTGACGTAGGCGATGACGACGAGCACGAAGGCGATCACCACCGTGGTGTAGGTGACCAGCTCCTTGCGCGTCGGCCAGATGACCTTGCGGAGCTCGGCCATGACCTGCCGGTAGAACAGCGAGATCCGGGCGGGCAGCGGCTTCTTCGCGGCAGGACGGCCACGCTCGGGGGTGGCCGCGGTGCTGCCCCGTGTCTCCGTCACTCGTCCTCACCTCATCCGGTCGGTCGGCCCGCTCGTCGCGGGGTGTTGGCCACGCCGCCCCGGGGAGGGGAGGCGCCTCGCAGGGCCGGAGGGACTCGAACCCCCAACCACCGGTTTTGGAGACCGGGACTCTACCAATTGAGCTACGACCCTTCGGCTGCCCTGGGCCTCGCAGGCGGGCTCGGCCCGTCGGTGTGCGAGGGGTGTTCCGGGCACGCTGGCGCGGAGGCAAATGGCCACCAAGGACCAGAGTCTACGCACAGCGGGCGACCAGGTCGAACCGGTGAGAGCGCCACGGGACCGCATCGCAGCGGGTCGGCGGGGTGGGACCATGAACGCATGACCGAACGCATCTCGCGCCGCGTCGCGGCCATCACCGAGTCCGCCACCCTCGCCGTGGACGCGAAGGCGAAGGCGCTCAAGGCGGCCGGCCACCCGGTGATCGGGTTCGGCGCCGGTGAGCCCGACTTCCCGACGCCGGACTACATCGTCGCGGCCGCCGAGGCGGCCTGCCGCGAACCCCGGTTCCACCGCTACAGCCCGACTCCCGGGCTGCCCGAGCTCCGGGAGGCGGTCGCGGCCAAGACTGCCCGCGACTCGGGCTACCAGGTGACCGCCGACCAGGTCCTGATCACCAACGGTGGCAAGCAGGCGCTGTACGAGGCCTTCGCGACCCTGCTCGACCCGGGCGACGAGGTGCTGCTGCCGGCTCCCTACTGGACCACCTACCCCGAGTCGATCCGGCTGGCCGGGGGCGTGCCCGTCGAGGTGCTCACCGACGAGCAGAGCGGCTACCTCGTGTCGGTCGGGCAGCTCGAGGCGGCCACGACGCCGCGGACCCGGCTGCTGGTGTTCGTCTCCCCCTCCAACCCGACCGGCGCCGTCTACCCGCCGGAGGCGGTTGAGGCGATCGGCCGTTGGGCCGCCGAGAAGGGCCTCTGGGTCGTCACCGACGAGATCTACGAGCACCTCGTCTACGGCGCCGCCCGGTTCTCCTCGATGCCCGTCTCGGTGCCGGAGCTCGCCGACCGCTGCGTGGTCGTCAACGGCGTCGCCAAGACCTACGCGATGACCGGCTGGCGGGTCGGCTGGCTGCTCGGCCCCAAAGACGTCGTACGGGCCGCCGGCAACCTGCAGTCGCACGCGACCTCCAACGTCGCGAACGTGAGCCAGGCCGCCGCCCTCGCCGCCGTACGGGGCGACCTCTCGGCGGTCGCGATGATGCGCGAGGCGTTCGACCGGCGCCGGCAGACGATCGTCCGGATGCTCGGCGACATCCCGGGCGTCACTTGCCCGGAGCCCCTCGGGGCCTTCTACGCGTACCCGTCGCTCAAGGGGCTGCTGGGCAAGGAGCTGCGCGGCCGGCGACCGTCGTCCAGCGCGGAGCTCTGCGAGCTGGCGCTGGACGAGGTGGAGGTCGCGATGGTCCCCGGGGAGGCGTTCGGGACGCCCGGCTACGCCCGGCTGTCCTATGCCCTCGGTGACGACGACCTCGTCGAGGGAGTCACCCGGCTGCACAAGCTGTTCTCCGAGGCGCACTGAGCGCGCCGAGGGGCGGCGGGCGGGACCTGCGCCTGCTGCCCAAGGCGCACCTGCACCTGCACTTCACCGGGTCGCTGCGGCCCGCGACGCTGCGCGAGCTCGCGGAGCAGCACGGCATCCGGCTGCCGGACGCCCTGCGCGGTGGCGACCCGCCGGAGCTCACGGCCACCGACGAGCGCGGCTGGTTCCGGTTCCAGCGGCTCTACGACACGGCCCGCTCGGTGCTGCGCGGCGAGGCGGACATCCGCCGGTTGCTGGTCGAGGCGGCTGAGGACGAGTACGCCGAGGGGTCGGGCTGGCTGGAGATCCAGGTCGACCCCTCGTCGTACGCGGCCATGCTCGGCGGCCTCACTCCCACCGTCGAGCTGATCCTCGATGCTGCCAAGGACGCGACGGCCCGGACCGGGGTCGGCATCGGGGTGATCCTCGCGGCGAACCGCACCCGGCACCCGCTGGACGCCCGCACCGTTGCCCGGCTCGCTGCGCGCTACGCGGGAGAGGGCGTGGTGGGCTTCGGGCTCTCCAACGACGAGCGGCGCGGCCGGGCCGAGGACTTTGCCCCGGCCTTCGGCATCGCCGTGCGGGCCGGACTCGCGGCGGTGCCGCACGGCGGCGAGCTCGCCGGGCCGCCGAGCGTCGCGGCCTGCATCGACGCCCTGCACGCCGACCGGATCGGCCACGGGGTGCGCGCCGTGGAGCAGCCCGAGCTGGTCCGACGGATCGCGGACGCCGGCATCACCCTCGAGGTGTGCCCGATCTCCAACGTGCGGCTCGGCGTTGCCGCGGACCCGGCAGCGGTCCCCCTCCGGACGCTCTGGGACGCCGGAGTGCCCATGGCGCTCGGCGCCGACGACCCGTTGCTGTTCGGCGCGCGCCTGGTCGCCCAGTACGACGTGGCGCGCACCGCGCATGCGATGACCGACGCCGAGCTCGCCGAGCTGGCCCGCTGCTCGGTCCGGGCTTCCCGCGCCCCCGACGACGTCCGAGGCACGCTGCTCGCCGGCATCGACGCCTGGCTCGCACCTCCCCCGGCCCCCCCGCCTCGGTGATCGAGGGGCGGGAGAAGGGTTAGAGGGTGCAGCCGACGAGGACTGGCTCGGGGACCAGCTCGACGCCGTACCGCTCGCGGACGCCGGCGCGGATCTCGCGGGCCAGCGCCAACAGGTCCGCGGTGCGGGCGGCACCCCGGTTGGTCAGCGCCAGCGTGTGCTTGCCCGAGAGTCGGACCGGACCGTCGCCATACCCGCGGAAGAAGCCCGCCTGTTCGATGAGCCAGGCCGCGGAGACCTTGACCCGCCCGTCCGGGGCGGGCCAGCGCGGGGCAGCTGCGGGCAGGGCGGCGGCGGCCTCAGGGGTGAGGACCGGGTTGGTGAAGAACGAGCCGGCGCTCCACGTGTCGTGGTCCGCCGGATCGAGGACCATCCCCTTGCCCCGCCGCAGTGCGAGCACTGCCTGGCGTACGTCGAGCACCGGAGCCGTTCCGCCGACATCGACACCGACGGCCGCCGCCAGCTCGGCGTACCGGACCGGCCCTCCGGTCGTGCTCGCCGCGAGCGAGTAGGTCACCGCGAGCACCACGTGGTCGGCGCGTCCCTTGAAGACACTCCCGCGATAGGTGAACCCGATGTCCCGAGGGGTCATCGTGGTGACCCGACCGCTGGACCGGTCGAGGACGCGGACCTCGGTCACGGTGTCGGACACCTCCTGGCCGTACGCCCCGACGTTCTGAATCGGTGTCGCGCCGACGAGACCCGGGATGCCTGAGAGCGCCTCGACGCCCGCGAGGCCGTCGTTCGTGACCTCGGCGACGAGGTCGTCCCACTTCACGCCGGCCTGCGCCGAGACCAGCACCCGGCCGTCCGCCGCGGTGGTCCGCACGACGCCCTGGGTGGCCACCACCACGACCAGGCCGGGAAAGCCCTCGTCGGCCACGACGACGTTGCTGCCGCCGCCGAGGATCAGGACCGGTAGGTGCCGGGCGTCGGCTTCGGTCACTGTCTCGACCAGCTCGGACTCGGTCCGGGCCACGACGAGCTGAGCCGCCGGGCCCCCGAGGCGCAGGGTGGTGCGGTCGGCGAGCGGCACCCCGGTCAGGTGGTCCACCTCAGCGCAGCTGGACGACGGCCTGGGCCCGCCCGAGCACCTTCTGGCCACCGCTGGTGACGACCAGGTCCACCCGCACCCGCGAGTCGGCGAGCTTCTCGGCCACCGTCCCCACGACCTCGACGACGGCGCCGCTGTCGTCGTCGGGCACCGGCACCGGGCGGGTGAAGCGCACGCCGTACTCCATGACCGCCCCGGGGTCGCCGACCCAGTCGGTCACGACCCGCGCAGCCAAGGCCATGGTCAGCATGCCGTGCGCGATGACGTCGGGGAGACCGACGGATCGGGCGATGCGCTCGTTCCAGTGGATGACGTTGAAGTCACCGGACGCGCCCGCGTAGCGCACCAGATCCAGCCGGCGGACGGGCAGGGTGACGGCCGGCAGGGTGCTGCCCACCTCGACGTCGCCGTAGCCGACGGTGGCCGCCATCTCAGTGCTCCCCGTCGGGACCGCGCACCACGAGCGTCGACAAGGCGGTGACGACGTGCTCGCCGCTCTGGTCGGTCACCTCGCTGCGGGTCGTGAGCATGTCGTGCCCGCCCGCGGACTTGATCGTGTCGAGCGACACCGTGGTGGTCAGCTGGTCTCCCGCGCGCACCGGCCGGGAGTAGACGAAACGCTGCTCGCCGTGGACGACCCGGCTGTAGTCGATGGCGAGCTCCGGGTCCTCGATCACCTGCCGGGACGCCGCGAACGTGAGGAGGAAGGCGAAGGTCGGCGGCGCGATGACGTCGGGATGGCCGAGGGCCCGAGCCGCGTCGGGATCGCGGTAGGCCGGGTTCTTGTCACCGATCGCGGCGGCGAACTCCCGGATCTTCTCGACGCCGACCGCGTAGGGGGCGGTCGGCGGGTAGCTCCGGCCGGCGTGCGCGGGGTTGATGGGCATGCGCGTGACGCTAACGCACGACGTCGGGCGTCAGGTCGCGGTCGCGGCGTCGTCGCGCGGGGCCGGGTCGCGGAAGCGGGTGGCGATCGTGACGAGCAGGTGCAGGACGCCGAGAACTATGAACAGGGCCGTGGGCGCGCCCTCGTCCCGGAAGCCGAGGACGAAGGGCAGTGCGACGAGGAGTACGGCGAGCACGACGTCCGCCGTCACGTGCACTCCGACCGAGATAGATCGGACCAGGCCCGTCGGCAGCCGCGAGGTCGCCGTGAAGGCGAGCAGCAGCAGCCCGATCACGACAGAGGCGGCGGTCGCCGACGTCGAGTCGAAACTGAAGATGAACGGCGCGGCGATGAGGAGGATGCCCGCGGCGTACTCGATGAGGCCGTGGAAGAACGCCGGCAGCGGGCCCTGGCTCAGCATGCCCGAACGGTCAGCGGGTTTCGCGGTGCAGGGTGTGCTTGCGGTCCCGCGGGCAGAACTTCTTCAGCTCGAGCCGGTCCGGGTCGTTGCGGCGGTTCTTGCGGGTGATGTAGTTGCGCTCCTTGCACTCGACGCACGCCAGGGTGATCTTCGGACGGACATCTGTCTGCTTGGCCACGGTGGCGAGCTCCTTGCCTTGTCGGGCGGACCGGGCGGTCCGTTCCTGTCGAGTGGTGCGGATCGTGCGACGTACGGGTAGCGGAGGCCGGACTTGAACCGGCGACACAACGATTATGAGCCGTTTGCTCTACCAGGCTGAGCTACTCCGCCGAGTCGGTCAGGTCAACCGGCTGGCGGTGCCGGCGAACCAGAGCCCCCTTACGGAATCGAACCGTAGACCTTCTCCTTACCATGGAGACGCTCTGCCGACTGAGCTAAGGGGGCAAGCGACGTCCGAGGATACATGGCGCGCATCCCTTCGGTCGACGTCCCTAGACTCCGCTGATGGCGCTCACCGACCAGGCGATCGTGAAGATCAAGGACATGATCCTCGCCGGCGAGCTGAGGCCCGGCGACCGGCTGCCACCCGAGAAGGAGCTCAGCGAGTCCCTCGGGCTGTCGCGTAGCTCGTTGCGCGAGGCCGTCAAGGCGCTGGAGATCGTCCACGTGCTCGATGTGCGGCGGGGTGATGGCACCTATGTCACCAGCCTCCGGCCGGAGGTGCTGCTGGGCGCGCTGTCGTTCTTCGCGGACATCCACCAGGACTCCTCGGTGCTCGAGCTGTTCGCCGTCCGACGGATCCTGGAGCCCGCGGCGGGTGCCATGGCTGCGGCCCGGGCGACACCTGCCGACATCGCGCAGCTGCGCTCGCTGCTCGCCGAGGTCCGTGAAGGGACCTCGGTCGACGACCTGGTGGCGCACGACCTCGTCTTCCACCGCACCATCTGCCAGCTGTCGGGCAACGCCTACCTCACCGGCCTGCTGGACACCCTCTCGGGGAGCACCCTGCGCGCCCGCGTGTGGCGCGGGATCACCGACGAGGGTGCCGTCGAGCGCACGCTCACCGAGCACCGTGCCATCGTCGACGCCCTGGAGTCGGCCGACCCCGAGCTGGTCAGCTCCCAGGTCACCGTGCACGTGAGCGGCGTCGCGAACTGGCTGCAACGGGCGTTGGGCGCGCCCGCGTCGACCGTGCCGCCCCGGCGGCCGCCTCGACGGTCCCGCCCGCCCGCCAGCTGATCAGCGGGTGCGGCGACCGAAGCTCCGGTCACCGCACCCGCTCGTGCTCACTGGTAGAGGACAGCCGCGATCTTCGGGTCGTCCACGTTGGTCTTGTCGTACCAGTAGAAGCCGGTGTCGATGACCTTCGGCAGCGACTGACCCTTGATGGCCTTCATGGCTGCTGCGACGACCTGCTCACCGATCCCGATCGGGTTCTGGGTGATCGCGCCGAGCATCACTCCGCTCTTGATGGCGTCGATCTGGGCCTTGCCAGAGTCGAACCCGACGATGCTGATGCCCTTCTTGCCGCTCTCCTGGACTCCCTTCACCACGCCGATCGCCGAGCCCTCGTTGGACCCGTAGATCCCCTTGATGTCGGGGTTGGCCGCGATGATCGACTTGGTGATGTCGGCGGACTTGGCCTGGTCCCCTCCGCCGTACTGCGGGGGCAGGAGCTTGATGCCGGGAGCGTTGGCCTTCATCCACTCGACGAAGCCGTCGCGACGGTCGATGCCGGAGCGACTGGTCTGGTCGTGCACCACCAGGGCCACCTTGCCCGTACCACCGAGCGCCTGGGAGAGGTGCTTGGCGGCCTCGGCCGCCGCGGCCTTGTTGTCCGTCGAGGCAGTGGTCACGGGGATGTCGCTCTCGACGCCCGAGTCGAACGCGATGACCGGGATCTTGGAGGCCTTCGCCTGGGCGAGCAGCGGCGCCGCCGACTTGGAGTCCAGGGCCGCGAAGCCGATGGCGGCCG
>JAVEDB010000147.1 GCA_030841185.1 Actinomycetota bacterium | reverse complement strand
GCCTTGACCATCTCGATGTTGCGCAGCAGCTGGCTGACCCCCTCGAGTGCGTAGTACTCGCACTGGATCGGGATCAGCACCTCCGGCGCGGCGACCAGCGCGTTCACGGTGAGCAGTCCCAGGCTCGGCGGGCAGTCGATCAGCACGTAGTCCAGCCGGGCAGCGTCGCTGCGAGAGCACCACTCCGCGTAGGAGTCCAGGGCGCGCCGGAGCCGGGACTCCCGCGCCACCAGGGAGACGAGCTCGATCTCGGCGCCGGCGAGGTCGATGGTGGCCGGCGCGCAGAACAGGCCCTCGAGCCCCTCGACCGGGGCGATGACCTCGGACAGCTCCCGTCCCTCGACCACCACGTCATAAACAGAAGGGACGTCGGAGTGGTGGTCGACGCCGAGCGCCGTGGACGCATTCCCCTGCGGATCCAGGTCGATGACCAGGACGTGCGCGCCCTGCAGGGCGAGCGCTGCGGCGAGGTTGACCGTCGTTGTCGTCTTGCCCACGCCGCCCTTCTGGTTGGCGACCGTCAGGACCCGGGTGTGCGGCGGCGGCGGGAGCGGCTCGCCGAGCCGACCGGAGAGCACCCGGACGGCGGTCTCCGCGGCTCGGGCGATCGGCGTGTCGTCGGTTTCACGTGAAACAACATCCACGATGGAGTAGTCCTCTGCGATCGGCACGTCTGGTGACAGAGCGAATGGTGTTTCACGTGAAACCACCGCGACCACTGGTGGCGGCAGGGCAGACCGCATTTCCTGGTGTTCGTGGTCATCTGTGTCGCCCGGTGTTTCACGTGAAACACCGGGGACCGATGGGGTGACCGAGGAGGTCTCGACGTCTGCGGGGTCGGCGCCGGCTCCAGGGCCGCCTGGCCCGCCGACGGGCGCCGGCTGCCCGACAGCTGCCGCCGCACCGTTGTCAGCGCGATCCTCCGGCCAGCCCAGCCCGGACGGGTGGGCGCCCGGCGCCGAGAGGGCTGGGTCCGGCCAGCCGAGGCCGGTGACGGCCCGGCGGCCCGGTCGGGGGCCGAGTGTCATGTCCGTGCCCCTCCTCTGCCGCCGCCAGGTTGGCGTCGATGACCGCTTCGCTGCTCCGAACGGACCGCGGCGCTCATGCCAGCGGTGACCGTGACGACTGTCGTCGGCTCGTCGAGAACATCCAACCCCATCTGCAAGATCGATGTGTCGACCGTCCCCAGCCGCCGCAACGTGGCGGCGGCGTCCGCGACCTCGCGGGCCGCCTGATCGCCCTTGAGGGCCAGCAGCCGGCCGCCGGGCCGCAGCAGCGGTAGGCACCAGCCGACCAGCCGATCGAGCGGCGCGACGGCCCGGGCGGTCACGACATCAGCTCGAGGAAGCTCGGCCGGCACGTCCTCGGCGCGCGCCCGCAGCACCTCGACGTTGACCAGCGCGAGGGCCGCACAGGTCTCGCGCAGGAAGTCAGCCCGCCGCTGCAGCGGCTCGAGGAGCACCATCTGCAGGTCGGGGCGGCGGATCGCCAGCACGACACCAGGCAGCCCGGCGCCGGACCCCACGTCGATCACTCGCGCAGCCGGCTCGATCAGGTCGGTGAGGACGGCGCAGTTGAGCAGGTGCCGGTCCCAGATCCGGGCCGTCTCGCGCGGGCCGAGCAGACCGCGCTCGACTCCGGGGCCTGTCAGTAGCTCGGCGAACGCCCGGGCCTGGCCGAGAGCCGGCCCGAAGACGGCGGCGGCCGCCGGGGGAGGCGCCGTCGTTTCACGTGAAACATCACCGCGGGGTTGGTCCCCCGGTGCTGCGGTCACCCGGGCAGAACCACGACGCGACGGTTCGGCTCCTCGCCCTCCGACTCGCTGCGCAGCCCGGCGGCGGCGACGGCATCGTGGACGATCTTGCGCTCGAACGGCGTCATCGGGTCGAGCCGCACCGGCTGCCCCGTCTCGCGCGCCTGCTCGGCCATCGTGCTGCCGAGCTCGGTGAGCACGACTCGCCGGCCGGCCCGGTAGCCGCCGATGTCGAGCATCAGCCTGCTGCGCTCGCCGGTCTGGGTGTGCACCGCCAGCCGGGTCAGCTCCTGCAGGGCGTCGAGCACCGCGCCCTCGGTACCGACCAGGTGCCCGAGGTCACCGCCGACGACCGAGACGAGGGCCCGGTCGCGCTCGACGTCCATGTCGATGTCCCCGTCGAGATCCGCGATGTCCAGCAGCTCTTCGAGGTAGTCGGCCGCGATCTCGCTCTGCCGTTCCAGACTGGCGGCCGGCGGCGTCGCAGAACGGCCGGTGTCGGCCTCATCGGGGTGGGCGGCCTCTGTTGACTCTGTTGACACTGCGGACTCGGCGGACTCGGCGGTCTCTGCAGACGCTGCGGTCTCGGTCGCGTCGGACTGATCGACGGGGCTCGACTCGGTCACGGGAAACTCCTTCGGGCGATCGGGGGAAAGCGGCGGGCAGACCGGTCAGCGGCCGCGACAACCGCTTACGTTTCTGCTGCCGGCGGGGCTGCTGCCGCTGGCGGGGAGTGGTCGGGCCGTTGGGCGACGCCGACGATGGGGGTGTGCCGTCCGCTGCCGTGCTGCCATTGGCGCTCGAGGGCGATCCGGTCCCGGTCGGCGGTGGCGCTGGCTTGGCGGACGCCTTGGCGGCCCGGCGCTGCTCCTGGCTCTCGGCGGCCGCCGAGCCCGGGGCGGGCATCCGGCGGATCACGTAGAACTGCTGGAACATCGACCAGATGTTCGTGGTCAGCCAGTAGAGCAGCACACCGATCGGGAAGTTCACGCCACTGACCATGAACACCAGCGGGAAGACATACAGCAGGATCTTCTGCTGCTGCGCGAACGGGTTGTCCATCGCGCCGGCCGGCATGTTCTTCATCATCAGTTGCTTCTGGGTGAAGAACGTCGTCGCCGACATCAGCACGATCATCACCGCGGTGATCACCTGGGTGCGCAGGTCCGGAGCGTGCAGAAACTTGTCCGAGATATGCGCGCCGAAGATCGTTGCGGACGCCGCTTGCTGGGCGTCGGTGTGGCTGAGGAAACCTTCGGCCTTCGGGGGATGGTGGCCGATGCCGTTGAGAACCCGGAACAGGGCGAAGAAGATCGGGGCCTGCGCAAGCAGCGGGAGGCAGCTCGACAAGGGGTTCGTGCCGGTGTCCTTGTAGAGCTTCATCATCTCTTGGGACTGCTTCTGCCGCGACTCCGTGTCGCTCTTGCCCTTGTACTTCGCCTGGATCTTCTTGATCTCCGGCTGCAGCAGCTGCAGCCCGCGCTGGGCCTTGATCTGCTTGACGAACAGCGGGATGAGCAGGATCCGGATCACCACGACGAGGCCGACGATCGACCCGCCCCAGGCAAGACCGCTGGCCGGGTTTACACCCAACGACTTGAACAAGGTATGGAACGAAACCATCACGAACGTGACCGCCGAGTACAGCGGCTCAAGGATCATCACAGTCCGACTCCCTGCGGGGATGAAGCGGTCGGGCTGGAGACGGCCGAACCGTGGTCTCTCGGGGGAACGGGGTCCACCCCGCCCGGGTTCCACGGGTGGCAGCGCAGCAGCCGCCGCAGCGCCAGATAGCTGCCCCTCGGCACGCCGTGCACGGTGATCGCCTCGACCGCGTAGGACGAGCAGGACGGGTAGAACCGGCAGCGCGGGCCGAGCAGCGGCGACACCAGCCGCTGGTAGGCCAGGATCGGCAGCAGCACGAGCCGCCTCATCGGGCTTCGCCCGGGGCGAGGCGCAGGCCGTCGTCGAGCGCGGCGCCGAGCTGCGCAGACGTTGCGGCCGCGGCCGCAGGAAGGGCGCGTACGACGACCCGCGAGCCGGCCGGCAGTGCGGTCAACCGGCTGGCCAGCAGGTGTCGGAGCCGCCGTTTCACCGCGTTGCGGACCACGGCACCGCCCACGGCGCGGGAGACCACCAGACCGGCGCGGGTCTCGAGGCCCGCGGGAGCGTCGACGGGCGCCATCGCGACATGGGCCACGATGAGGCCGGGTCGCAGCCCACCAGTCCGGCGTCGGCCCGCCCGCAAGGTGGCCACGAACTCGTCCCTGCGCCGCAACCGTGCTGCGGACGGGAGCACGCTGGTCAGGCCGAGAGCCGCGAGCGACCCTTGGTGCGCCGCGCGGCGAGAATGGCGCGGCCGGCGCGGGTACGCATCCGCAACCGGAACCCGTGGGTCTTTGCCCGCCGACGGTTGTTCGGCTGGAAGG
>JAVEDB010000167.1 GCA_030841185.1 Actinomycetota bacterium | reverse complement strand
GTCGTGCGCGAGCGGATGACGACCCAGGACGTCGAGGCGATCACGCCGCAGACCCTGATCAACATCCGGCCGGTCGTCGCCTCCATCAAGGAGTTCTTCGGCACCAGCCAGCTCTCGCAGTTCATGGACCAGACCAACCCCCTGGCGGGCCTGACGCACAAGCGCCGGCTGTCCGCCCTGGGCCCCGGCGGCCTGTCCCGCGAGCGGGCCGGGTTCGAGGTCCGCGACGTGCACCCGAGCCACTACGGCCGGATGTGCCCGATCGAGACGCCGGAAGGCCCGAACATCGGCCTGATCGGGTCGCTCTCGACGTACGGGCGAATCAACGCGTTCGGCTTCGTCGAGACGCCCTACCGCAAGGTCAAGAACGGCAAGGTCACCGACCAGATCGACTACCTGACCGCCGACGAGGAGGACGAGCACGTCATCGCCCAGGCCAACGCGCCACTGACCGATGACAACTCGTTCGCCGAGCCCCGTGTTCTCGTCCGCCGCAAGGGCGGCGAGGTCGAGTTCATCCCGGCCGACGACGTCGACTACATGGACGTCTCGCCGCGGCAGATGGTGTCGGTCGCCACGGCGATGATCCCGTTCCTCGAGCACGACGACGCCAACCGGGCGCTGATGGGCTCGAACATGCAGCGCCAGTCGGTCCCGTTGCTCCGGTCGGAGGCGCCGTTCGTCGGCACCGGCATGGAGTACCGCGCCGCCAAGGACGCCGGCGACGTGCTCATCGCGGCCAAGCCGGGTGTCGTCCAGGAGGTCTCGGCCGACCTCATCACCACCATGAACGACGACTCGACCTACTCGACCTACCGGGTCGCGAAGTTCCGCCGCTCCAACCAGGGCACGTCGTTCAACCAGAAGCCCATCGTCAACGAGGGCGACCGGGTCGAGGCCGGCCAGGTCATCGCCGACGGACCGTGCACCCAGAACGGCGAGATGGCGCTCGGGCGCAACCTGCTCGTGGCGTTCATGTCCTGGGAGGGGCACAACTACGAGGACGCGATCATCCTGTCGCAGCGCCTCGTGCAGGACGACGTGCTCTCCTCGATCCACATCGAGGAGCACGAGGTCGACGCCCGCGACACCAAGCTAGGCCCCGAGGAGATCACCCGGGACATCCCGAACGTCTCCGAGGAGGTCCTCGCCGACCTCGACGACCGCGGCATCATCCGCATCGGCGCCGACGTGGTGCCGGGCGACGTGTTGGTCGGCAAGGTCACGCCCAAGGGCGAGACCGAGCTGACCCCGGAGGAGCGCCTGCTGCGCGCGATCTTCGGCGAGAAGGCCCGCGAGGTCCGCGACACGTCACTGAAGGTGCCGCACGGCGAGTCGGGCAAGGTCATCGGCGTCAAGGTCTTCGACCGGGACGAGGGCTACGAGCTCCCGCCGGGCGTCAACCAGCTGGTGCGGGTCTACGTCGCCCAGAAGCGCAAGATCACCGACGGTGACAAGCTGGCGGGCCGGCACGGCAACAAGGGCGTGATCTCCAAGATCCTGCCCGTCGAGGACATGCCGTTCCTCGAGGACGGCACGCCCGTCGACGTCGTGCTCAACCCGCTCGGCGTCCCCGGCCGCATGAACGTCGGCCAGGTCCTGGAGACCCACCTCGGGTGGGTCGCCAAGACCGGCTGGCAGGTCGAGGGTGACGACAAGGGCAGCTCGTCCTGGAAGGCCAACCTGCGCGCCATCGGCGCGGACGTGGGGGAGCCCGGCACCAACGTGGCGACGCCCGTCTTCGACGGTGCCCGCGAGGAGGAGATCACCGGCCTGCTCGGCTCGACGCTGCCCAACCGCGACGGCGTCCAGCTGATCGGCGAGTCCGGGAAGGCCCAGCTCTTCGACGGCCGCTCCGGTGAGCCGTTCACGGCTCCGGTCTCCGTCGGCTACATCTACATCCTGAAGCTGCTGCACCTGGTCGACGACAAGATCCACGCCCGGTCGACCGGCCCGTACTCGATGATCACCCAGCAGCCGCTGGGTGGTAAGGCGCAGTTCGGTGGACAGCGGTTCGGCGAGATGGAGGTCTGGGCCCTCGAGGCCTACGGCGCCTCCTACGCGCTGCAGGAGCTGCTCACCATCAAGTCCGACGACGTGCTCGGCCGCGTGAAGGTCTACGAGGCCATCGTCAAGGGCGAGAACATTCCCGAGCCCGGCATCCCCGAGTCCTTCAAGGTCCTCATCAAGGAGATGCAGTCGCTGTGCCTGAACGTCGAGGTGCTCTCCAGCGATGGCATGTCCATCGAGATGCGCGAGACCGACGAGGACGTCTTCCGCGCGGCTGAGGAGCTCGGTATCGACCTGTCCCGGCGGGAGCCGAGCAGCGTCGAAGAGGTCTGAGGGCGAGGAGGTACGACGTGACGCGGCGCGCCCCGTCGTACCTCCCCTCCCCACCACCGCATTGATCACTAACGACAGAGAGAAGCAAACGTGCTCGACGTCAACTTCTTCGACGAGCTGCGCATTGGCCTGGCGACCGCCGACGACATCCGGCAGTGGTCCCACGGCGAGGTCAAGAAGCCGGAGACCATCAACTACCGCACCCTGAAGCCGGAGAAGGACGGGCTCTTCTGCGAGAAGATCTTCGGCCCGACCCGCGACTGGGAGTGCTACTGCGGGAAGTACAAGCGGGTCCGCTTCAAGGGCATCATCTGCGAGCGCTGCGGTGTCGAGGTCACTCGGGCCAAGGTGCGTCGTGAGCGGATGGGCCACATCGAGCTGGCCGCGCCCGTCACGCACATCTGGTACTTCAAGGGCGTCCCGTCCCGGCTGGGCTACCTGCTGGACCTGGCCCCCAAGGACCTCGAGAAGGTCATCTACTTCGCGGCGTACATGATCACCTCGGTCGACGAGGAGGAGCGCCACCGCGACCTGCCCTCGCTCGAGGCCAAGATCGGCGTCGAGCGCAAGCAGATCGAGCAGCGCCGCGACTCCGACGTGGAGAACCGCCAGAAGCGGCTCGAGGCTGACCTGGGCGAGCTCGAGGCGGAGGGCGCCAAGTCCGACGCCAAGCGCAAGGTCCGCGAGAGCGCCGAGCGCGAGATGAACCAGATCCGCAAGCGCGCCGACGCCGAGATCGAGCGGCTCGACAACGTCTGGGACCGGTTCCGCAACCTCAAGGTCCAGGACCTCGAGGGCGACGAGATCCTCTACCGCGAGATGCGTGACCGCTTCGGAATGTACTTCCAGGGCGGCATGGGTGCGGCGGCGCTGCAGCGCCGGCTCGAGACCTTCGACCTCGAGGCCGAGGCGGAGACCCTGCGCGAGGTGATCCGCACCGGCAAGGGCCAGAAGAAGACCCGCGCCCTCAAGCGCCTCAAGGTCGTCTCGGCCTTCCTGAACACCCGCAACTCGCCCATGGGCATGGTGCTCGACTGCGTCCCGGTGATCCCGCCGGACCTGCGCCC
>JAVEDB010000150.1 GCA_030841185.1 Actinomycetota bacterium | reverse complement strand
CAGTACGAGGTCCGCGTCCAGGGCCGCCTGGAGTCTCGCTGGGCTGCCCGGTTCGACGGCATGACCCTCACCGCCGAGGACGACGGCGTCACCTGCATCCACGGGCCGGTCGCTGACCAGGCCGCGCTGCACGGCCTGCTGGCCAAGCTGCGCGACGCCGGCCTGCCGCTGGTCTCCGTCCTGCAGGTCGAAGCCGGCCAGCGCCCCGGCGTAACCACCAACCCGTCCCGATGACCCACCACCTCACGAAGGAAGCCGACATGACCGCCACCCTGGAGACCAAGGCAGTGACCCCAGCCCCGGTGCCCCGCCGGAGTCTGAACGGGCTCATCCGCCACCTCGGCGACACCAGCGCGCGAAGGCCCTGGACGACGATCGGGGTGTGGGCGGTCCTCGCCGCACTGGTCGTGGTCCTTACCGGAGCGTTCGGCGGTGCCTTCCTCGACAACTTCACCGCTCCGCACAGTGAGAGCGCCAAGGCGATGAAGGTGCTCGAGGAGCGGTTCCCCGGCGTTTCCGGTGGCACTGCGGTCGTCGTGTTCGCTGCCCCCGAGGGCAAGCAGCTGACCAGCTACCGGTCGGGTGTGGAGTCGGCTCTCTCACGGGTCGCGGCGGTCAAGCACGTCGCGACCGTGAGCGACCCCTTCGCGGCCGGCCACGTCTCGGCGGACGGACGGATCGGGTTCGCCGACATCACCCTGGACCTTCCGTCGACGCAGTTCGGACGGCCGGCTGCGGCGGAAATGACGGCGGGCCTCGCCCCGGCTCGCACCGGCGGGCTGTCGGCCGAGCTCGGCGGCGATGCCGCGTTCCTCAACGCCCCGAAGTCGTCGGGCTCCGAGGCAATCGGAGTGCTTGCCGCGCTCGTCATCCTCGTGATCGCCTTCGGCACCGTCGTGGCCGCTCTCGTGCCGATCGTTCTCGCGCTGGTCGCCGTCGCCGTCAGTCTCTGCGGCATCGTGCTGCTGGCCGGCGCGATGGACGTGTCCACCGCAGCGCCGACCACCGGCGCGATGGTCGGGCTGGGTGTGGGCATCGACTACTCCTTGTTCATCGTGTCCCGGTATCGCGAGAACCGGGCCGCCGGGCAGGTCAACGGCCAGGCACTGTCGGCCGCCCTCGGCTCGTCCGGCACAGCAGTCTTCTTCGCCGGGGGCACCGTCATCGTGTCGATGGCCGCCCTGGCGCTGACCGGCGTGGGCTTCCTGACCTCGATCGGCCTGGCGACGTCGATCGTCGTGCTTGTCGCCGTCGCTACCGCACTCACCTTGCTGCCGGCGCTGCTCTCGCTGCTCGGAGACCGCATCGACGCGGGACGGATCATCGGCCGGCGCCGGATCGCCAAGCCGGCCGAGGCGACCGCGTGGTGGCGGCTGGCTCACCGGGTCGCCGCGCGGCCGTGGCCGTACCTGGTTGCTGCCTCGCTCGTCCTCGTCGCGCTGGCGTCACCGGCGCTGGCGTTGAAGACCGGCTTCCCGAACGCCGGCGACAACCCGACAAGCGCGACGGAACGAAAGGCGTACGACCTGCTCACCGACGGTTTCGGGGCTGGCTTCAACGCACCCCTGTACGTCGTGGCCGACCTGAAGGGCACCGGCCTGGCGGCCGCAGACATCCCCGGGCTCGCTCGGCGTCTCGCTGCCGACCCAGGAGTCGCCCAGGTCGACCCTCCGCAGGTCAGTCCGACCGGCGACGCCGTGGTGCTGCGCACGCTGCCAACCACCGGACCCTCCGACCCGCGCACCGCGCAGACGCTGCAGCGGATCCGGGCCACCACTCCCCAGGGCGTGCAGGTCACCGGCCCCACCGCGCTGACGCTCGACCTGGACAAGCAGCTCAGGGCCACGCTGCCGCTGTTCATCGGCGGGATCCTGCTGGCTTCGTTCCTGCTGCTGATGATGGTGTTCCGGTCCGTCACCGTCCCGCTGAAGGCGGCCGTGATGAACCTGCTGTCCGTCGGTGGCGCCTACGGCGTCGTGGTCGCCATCTTCCAGTGGGGCTGGCTGGGCGGGCTGTTCGGTCTTCACCAGACCTACCTGATCGCCTCGCCGTTCCCGCTGCTCTTCTTCGCGGTGCTGTTCGGCCTGTCGATGGACTACGAGGTCTTCCTCGTCTCGCGTATCCGCGAGGCGTACATCGCCACCGGCGACACCGCCGAGTCGGTCGCTCGCGGCCTGGCATCAACCGGGCGGGTCATCACGTCCGGTGCGCTGATCATGGTGGTCGTCTTCCTAGGCTTCGTCACCGATCCCTCGCCGTTCGTGAAGATGATCGGACTGGGGCTGGCGGCGGCCATCGCGATCGACGCCACCGTCGTGCGCATGATCCTCGTGCCCGCAACGATGGCGCTTATGGGGCGGGCCAACTGGTGGCTGCCGGGCTGGCTCGATCGGGTCCTGCCGCACCTCAGCATTGACAGCGACGAGACGTCGCAGCAGTCGAGCCCCGTGCGCGTCCCGGTGCAGCGATGACAACCATCACGGCACCCAGAAGCGTTGCGCGCGTCCCGATGGACTCGGCGAGGAAGACCGCGCTGGTCGCGGGCATCCTCTACCTGGCAACGTTCGCCAGCTCGATCCCGGCGTACTTCCTGCTCGGACCCGTGCTGAACAACCCCAGCTACATCACCGGTGCCGGCGCCGACGGCCAGGTAGCCCTCGGCGCGTGCCTCGACCTGGTCAATGCCCTGACCGCAATCGGAACCGCGGTCGCGCTGTTCTCGGTGGTCAGGCGGCAGCACGAGGG
>JAVEDB010000124.1 GCA_030841185.1 Actinomycetota bacterium | reverse complement strand
TCGCTCGGCTCGCTCTCTGTCATGCGGCCGTCTCGGACGCCGTACGGCGCTTGGCGGCGTAGGCCGAAGCGGCCTCCCGGACCCAGGCGCCGTCGTTGTGCGCACGGCGCCGATGCTCGACCCGCGCCTTGTTGCACGGGCCGTTGCCCTTGATCACCTCGAACAGCTCGGTGAAGTCGATCTCGCCGAAGTCGTAGCTTTCGCGCTTCTCGTTCCACGCGACCTCGGGGTCGGGCAAGGTGAGCCCGAGCGCCTCGGATTGCGGCACAGTCATGTCGACGAAGCGTTGGCGCAGGTCGTCGTTGCTGAACCGCTTGACTCCCCAGGCCATCGACTGCGCCGAGTTCGGCGAGTCCGTGTCCGGCGGCCCGAACATCATCAGGCTCGGCCACCACCAGCGGTTGACCGCATCCTGAGCCATGTCGTGCTGAGCGGGGGTGCCGTGCGAAAGGGTGTTGAGGATCTCGAAGCCCTGCCGCTGGTGGAAGGACTCCTCCTTGCAGACCCGGACCATCGCGCGTGCGTACGGCCCGTAGGAGCATCGGCAGAGCGGGACCTGGTTGACGATCGCCGCGCCGTCGACGAGCCAGCCGATGGCGCCCATGTCGGCCCAGGTGAGCGTTGGGTAGTTGAAGATCGAGGAGTACTTCTGCCGCCCGTTGTGGAGCATGTCGAGCAGGTCTGCGCGGTCGGCGCCAAGGGTCTCGGCGGCGGCGTACAGGTAGAGGCCGTGGCCGGCCTCGTCCTGGACCTTGGCCATCAGGATCGCCTTGCGGCGCAGGCTCGGCGCCCGGCTGATCCAGTTGCCCTCCGGCTGCATGCCGATGATCTCCGAGTGCGCGTGCTGGGCGATCTGGCGGATCAGCGTCTTGCGGTAGGCCTCCGGCATCCAGTCGCGCGGCTCGATCCGCTGGTCCGAGTCGACGAGTGCCTGGAAGTCCTGCTCCTGCGACGTCACGCCCGCCAGTCTACGGTGCCGTGTTACATCAGTCCAGCCAAGATGACGACGACGTGTAACACCGACTCGGCCGGATCGGCGCGGCTAGCGTGGGCGCGGTGACGGACGACGCGGAGCGGGCGGCGCGCGCCCAGGCGGAGGCGATGTACGCCGTGGACCGGGCCTCCCAGGCGCTGGGCATCACGGTGAGCGAGGTCGCCGTGGGCCGGGCGACGGCCACCATGCGGGTGCGGGACGACATGGTGAACGGGCACGACATCGCGCACGGCGGCTATGTCTTCCTGCTCGCCGACACGGCCTTCGCCTTCGCCTGCAACACCCACGGACCAGCGACGGTGGCCCGGTCGGCCGACATCACGTTCCTCTCCCCCGTCACGGCGGGTGAGGCTCTGGTCGCCGTCGCGCAGGAACGGGTGCTGTCGGGCCGGAACGGGATCTACGACGTGACGGTGCGGCGCGCCTGCGGTGAGGTGGTCGCGGAGTTCCGCGGCTCCAGCCGGCAGTTGGACCGACGTCCCGAGAGCTGACTCCGGGCCGCCTGACAGGATTTCGGCCATGGCCGACGTCAGCGTGCGCGCGGCGCGCGCCGAGGACGGGGCGGACATCGCGAACATCCAGGCCGCCGCCTGGCGGCAGGCCTACGACGGTGTACTGCCCGCCGACGCGCTCGCTGCCCTCGGCGACGGTGCTGCTGAGGAGCAGTGGCAGGCGGCAGCCGAGGCACCTCCCTCGCCCCGCCACCATGTGCTGGTCGCGGTGGCCGGACCGGACCCGGTGGGCTTCGCCGCGGTGGGTCCGGCGGAGGACGACGACCTGGACACCGGATCGACGGCCGAGCTCAGCGCGCTCTCCGTCGCTCCCACGCGCACCGGCGAGGGGCACGGGTCCCGCTTGGTGAATGCGGCGGTCGACCACCTGCGCCAGGACGGCTTCGCCCGGGTGGTCGTGTGGGTGATGGACCAGGCGGCTGCCGACGAGGCGTTGGAACGGTTCCTCGCGGCGGCGGGCTGGGCGCCCGACGGTGCGCGACGGACCCTCGACCTGCACGGCGACGGCTCGGTGCTCGTCTCCCAGCACCGGCTCGCGGTCACCATCACGGCGGACCCGTGACGGCCGGTCCGGACCAGTCGGGCGTGGCCGAGCCGTGGACCGTCGTACGCGGCCAGGTGCTGCGCACCGCCCTCAGCGTCGGGGTCGCGACCGGGGCCTACGGCCTCTCGTTCGGCGCGCTCGCGACGGCGTCGGGGCTCTCCGTCGTGCAGGCGTGCGCGCTGTCCGTGCTCGCGTTCAGCGGGGGCTCGCAGTTCGCCCTGATCGGCGTCCTCGCCGGCGGCGGCAGTGTCGCATCGGGGACGGCGTCCGCGGTGCTGCTCAGCGCCCGCAACATGGTCTACGGGGCGCGCCTCGCCAAGCCGCTGGGCCTCGCCGGCTGGCGCCGGCTCGTCGGCGCGCAGTTCGTGCTCGACGAGTCCACCGCGGTCGCACTGGGCACCGAGCGGCGCGGCCCCGCGGCCATGCGGCTCGCCTTCTGGGCCACCGGGACCGCGGTGTTCGTGCTGTGGAACCTGGCCTCGCTCATCGGCGCGGTGGCCGGCAACGCCATCGGCGACCCGCGTGACCTCGGTCTCGACGCCGCCGTGCCGGCGGCGTTCATCGCCCTGCTCGCTCCGCGGCTGCGGGACCGGCCCGCCTGGCTGACGGCGGTGGCTGCCGCACTGGTCGCCCTGGCCGTGGTGCCGTTCGTGCCCGGCGGCGTGCCGGTGCTCGTTGCCGCATTGGTGCCGGTGGCCGCGATCCTGGTGTCGAAGGGGCGGCGCGGATGACCTGGGCGGCGATCCTCGTGACGTCAGCGTGCTGCTACCTGCTCAAGCTGGGGGGCCTGCTGGTCCCCCGCGCCTGGCTGGAGAACGAGACCGTCCAGCGCGCCTCCGCGTTGCTCCCGATCGCCCTGCTGGCGGCTCTCGCGGCGGTGCAGACGTTCTCGGCCGGCTCCCGGCTCGTGGTGGACGCCCGGCTGGCCGGCGTCGCGGCGGGGGTGACCGCGCTGCTGCTGCGGGCGCCGTTCATCGTGGTGGTCGCGGTGGCTGCCGCCACCGCCGCCGCGGCCCGCGCGCTCACCTGAGCATGCGGTCACACGTCGAGCAGGTGCTCCAGGCCGACCGTGAGGCCCGGGTGGTTGCGGACCTCGCGGATCCCGAGCAGCACTCCCGGCATGAACGACGCGCGGTCGATCGAGTCATGCCGGATCGTCAGCGTCTCGCCGGCGCCTCCGAGCAGCACCTCCTGCGAGGCGACCCGGCCCCGCAGCCGTACCGAGTGCACCGGTATGCCGTCGACCCGGACACCACGGGCGCCGGCTACCGCCTCGGCGGTCGCGTCGGGCGGGTCACCCAGACCGGCCTCGCGTCTCGCCGCGGCGACCAGCTGCGCCGTCCGCCGCGCGGTGCCGCTCGGCGCATCGACCTTGTCGGGGTGGTGCAGCTCCACGATCTCGACCGACTCGAAGAAGCGCGCGGCCTGCGTCGCGAACCGCATCATCAGCACCGCGCCGATCGCGAAGTTGGGCGCCACCAGGACTCCCACCGCGGGGCGCTCGGTGAGCAACCCGCCGATCGTGTCGAGCGCACTGGCGTCGAGCCCGCTCGTTCCCACGACGACCGAGATGTCGTGCTCGACGCAGAAGCGGACGTTGTCCAGGACGGTGTCGGGCCGCGTGAGGTCGACGGCGACCTGTGCCCGGGAGTCGGCCAGCGCACTGAGCGGGTCAGTCGAGCCGATGCGCGCGATCAGCTCGAGGTCGTCGGCAGCCTCGATCGCGCGGCACGCCTCGGTGCCCATCCGGCCGCCGGCGCCGAGCACGCCCACCCTGATCGTCACGGCCCTACCCTGCCACGCGGCGCAGTCGCTGACCGTGAGGTCAGGCGACGGCGACGGAGAAGTCGCGGTCCTCGTCGAACGGACCCACCACGGCGAGCGTCGGCGCGGACGTGAACAGTGTGGTCGCGATCTCGCCGACGTCGTCGAGGGTCACGCCGTCGATGCGGTCGATGATGTCATCCACCGACAGCAGCTCGCCGTAGACCAGCTCGGCCTTGCCGATGCGGCTCATCCGCGACCCGGTGTCCTCCAGCCCGAGGACGAGCGAGCCGCGCAGCTGGCCCTTGCCACGCTCCAGCTCCTCGGGGGTGATGCCGTCGGCCGCCACCTTCGCGAGCTCGGCACGGCAGAGGGCAAGAACGTCGTCGACCTTGGGCGGCACGCAGCCGGCGTAGACACCGAACAGCCCGGTGTCGGCGTACTGCGCGTGGTAGCTGTAGACGGAATAGGCCAGGCCGCGCTTCTCGCGCACCTCCTGGAACAGCCGCGAGGACATGCCTCCGCCCAGCGCGGCGTTCAGCACGCCGAGGGCGAACCGGCGCTCGTCGGTCCGGCTCACCCCGGGCATGCCCAGGACGAGGTTGGCCTGCTCCGTCGTACGAGACAGGACGCGCACGCTCCCGGCTGCAGCAACGCTTCGCTCACCGTGCCGCGGCGGCGAGGGTAGGGCCGGCCCACCGACGAAGTCAGCCGCCGCGAACGCCTTCTTGACCAGGCGCACCACCGTTGCGTGGTCGATGTTGCCGGCGACCGCGACGACCATGTCCTGCGGCCGGTAGCGCCGCCGGTAGTAGCCCGCGATGGCGGGACGCCCGATCGACTCGATCGACGCGACGGTTCCGAGGACCGGCCGGCCCAGCGGCACGTCCCGGAACAGGGCCTGGGCGAACTGGTCGTGGACCAGGTCCGTCGGGTCGTCCTCGTGCATCGCGATCTCTTCGAGGATCACCCCGCGCTCGGAGTCGACGTCGGAGGCCCGGATCACCGAGGAGGTGACGAGGTCGCACACGACGTCGACGGCCAGCGGGAGGTCGGCGTCGAGGACCCGCGCGTAGTAGCAGGTGTACTCCTTCGACGTGAAGGCGTTCATCTCTCCGCCGACCGCGTCGATGGCGGAGGAGATGGCCAGCGCGTCGCGCTTCTTCGTGCCCTTGAACAGCAGGTGCTCGAGGTAGTGCGAGGCGCCGGCCAGCGACGGTGACTCGTCGCGGGAACCCACGCCGACCCAGACGCCCACCGTCACCGACCGCACGGTGGGCATCGCCTCGGTGATGACGCGCAGACCGCCGGGGAGGACGGTACGGCGGACCAGGCCGCCGCCGCCGTCCCCCCGGTC
>JAVEDB010000117.1 GCA_030841185.1 Actinomycetota bacterium | reverse complement strand
GAGATCACCGACTCGGCGTACGTCGTGTGCTCGATGCGCATCATGGCCCGCATGGGGGCGAAGGTGCTGAACCGGATGAGCGAGGGTGAGGGAGCGGGCTTCGTCCCATGCCTGCACTCCGTCGGGGCGCCGCTGGAGCCGGGCGAGCAGGACGTGCCCTGGCCGTGCAGCGACACGAAGTACATCACCCAGTTCCCCGAAGAGCGGATGATCTGGAGCTACGGCTCCGGCTACGGCGGCAACGCGCTGCTGGGCAAGAAGTGCTACTCGCTGCGGATCGCCTCGGTGATGGCGCGCGACGAGGGCTGGCTCGCGGAGCACATGCTCATCCTCAAGCTCACGTCACCGCAGCAGCAGGTTCACTACGTCGCGGCGGCGTTCCCGAGCGCGTGCGGCAAGACCAACCTGGCCATGCTCGACCCGACCATCGAGGACTGGAAGGTCGAGACGCTCGGTGACGACATCGCCTGGATGCGGTTCGGCGAGGACGGCCGGCTGTATGCGCTCAACCCGGAGTACGGCCTGTTCGGCGTGGCGCCCGGGACCGGGTGGCACACCAATCCCAACGCGATGCGCACCATCGCCAAGGGCAACTCCCTGTTCACCAATGTGGCCCTGACCGACGACGGCGACATCTGGTGGGAGGGCATGACCGAGGAGCCGCCGGCGCACCTCACCGACTGGAAGGGCCGGGACTGGACCCCCGAGAGCGACGAGCCCAGCTCCCACCCCAACTCCCGGTTCTGTACGCCGATCACCCAGTGTCCGATCATCGCTCCCGAGTACGAGGACCCCCGCGGCGTACCGATCTCGGCGATCCTCTTCGGCGGCCGCCGGAAGACCACGATCCCCCTGGTGACAGAGGCTCGCGACTGGGTGCACGGCGTGTTCATGGGCGCCACGTTGTCCTCGGAGACGACGGCGGCGGCGACTGGCGCGGTTGGCGTCGTACGCCGCGACCCGATGGCGATGCTGCCGTTCATCGGCTACAACGCCGGCGACTACTTCGACCACTGGGTGTCGGTGGGCAAAGAAGGCGACTCCACCAAGCTGCCGAAGATCTTCTACGTCAACTGGTTCCGTCGCGACGACGACGGGTCGTTCCTGTGGCCCGGCTACGGCGAGAACAGCCGGGTGCTCAAGTGGGTCATCGAGCGCATCGAGGGGATGGCGCCGGCCGTGGAGACCGCGATCGGCCGGGTGCCGACGCCGGAGTCGCTCGACGTCGGCGGCCTCGACCTCACCCGGGAGCAGATCGAGAAGGTGCTCGCCGTCAACGATGACGAGTGGCGCGACGAGCTGCCGCAGATCCAGGAGTGGTTCGAGAAGATCGGGACCGAGAAGGTGCCGACGATCCTCTGGACCGAGCTGGACGGCCTCAAAGCCCGCCTCGGCGTCTCCTAACTGGTGAGTTCCGCAACTCTTGTGGGCCTAACGGGCTGCCAAAGTCACCCGTTGAGGGCTACTTGGTGTGCTGGCCGACCTTCTGACGATCCTTGGTCTTCTTCTGCACCCGCGGCGGCAGCTGGATGGTCTCCTCCGCCTTGGTCATCCCGGCCTGCAGCTCGCGGCTGCGCTCGAGCTCGGCGTTGAACTCGGCGCCGAAGAGAACCGCGATGTTGGTGATCCAGAGCCAGACGAGGAAGCTCACGACGGCACCGAGGGACCCGTAGGTCTTGTTGTAGGAGCCGAAGTTCGCGACGTAGAGCGCGAACAGCGCCGAGGCCACGACCCAGAGCAGCAGCGCGACGAACCCCCCGAGCGTGAACCACCGGAACCGGGGCTGCTTGACGTTGGGCGCCGCGAAGTAGAGCAGCGAGAAGATCGAGCTCACGACCAGGGCCATCACCGGCCACTTCAAAATGTCCCAGAGGGTGACCGCGAGGCTGCCCACACCGACCGCGTCACCGACTGCCTTGGCCAGCGGCCCGGTCACGACCAGCGAGAGCGCGACCACGGCCACGAGCACCACACAGACGAGTGTCAGCAGCAGCTGGAGGGGCCGCAGCTTGTAGAACGGCCGGCCCTCCTCGACCTCGTAGATCGCGTTGGACGCGCGAGAGAAGGCGCCGACGTATCCCGAGGCCGACCACAGTGCGCCGAGCAGCCCCAGCACGAGGAAGACCCCCGCGGTGTTCTGCTGCGAGACGACCTCCCGGATCGGCTTGGCAAACGTGTCGACCGCGGACGCCGGGCCCAGGGTGTCGACGATGCCGAGCAACGCGTCGGTGGTCTTCTTCGGATCACCGACCAGTCCGATCAGCGAGGTCAGGGCGATCAGCGCCGGGAACATCGCGAGGACCCCGTAGTACGTCAGGGCCGCGGCCCAGTCGGTGCAGTTGTCGTCCTTGAACTCCACCACGGTGCGCTTGAGCGCGCTCTTCCAGGACGCCTTGTGGAGGTCGGTCGGTGCTGGGGGCTTGCGGTCGTCATCCGGATCGGGGAACCGGGACTGCTCGGGCATGGGTCCTCCAGGTAGGCGCTCCCTGGCTGTTTGCCCGGAGCGGCGACCGCAAACAACCCGCGCCGAGACGTTTAGCCCGAATCGCGCAGGCATGAGGGTTTCGTCGCCGTAGCGGCGGCTACACCGTGCGAAGCAATCGCCGCCGAACAGCGACGACTATGGAGGAGGACCCCCATGACGAACCCGAGCGACGGCTACCCATCGCCGATGCCCACGACGTACGACGGCAATGGATCAACCGGGGACACAGCCAAGGCCGAGGCCGCGAACGTCGGCCAGACCGCCAAGGAGGCTGGCGGCCAGGTGGCGTCCACGGCGACCGAGCAGGCGAAGAACGTCGCCGATGAGACCAAGCGCCAGGCCAAGGATCTGCTCAACCAGGCCCAGAGCCAGGTCCAGGAGCAGGCCGGCACCCAGAAGGACAAGGCGGCCAGCGGACTGCGTTCCCTCGCGGACGAACTGCGGTCGATGACCGAGGGCAACCCGGCGCAGAACGGCACCACCACCGCCCTCGTCCGGCAGGCCTCCGACAAGGCTCACGAGCTCGCCTCCTGGATCGAGCAGCGCGACCCGGGCACCCTCCTCGACGAGGTCCGCCAGCTCGCCCGACGCAAGCCCGGGATGTTCCTGCTCGGCGCGGCCCTCGCCGGGGTGGCCGCCGGCCGCCTCACCCGTGGCGTCGTCGCGGCGAGCTCCTCGGACAACGCCGCGGTAGGCGCCTCCGGCAACAGCGCGGCAGGCGCCTATGGCAACACGGCGGTGGCGGTCAACACCGGCACGAGCTACCAGACGACGACGGCCTCGACCACGGCCGCTTACGGCAGCCCCTATGCCGATGACCTCACCCCGGACACCAGCCCGCTGGTCGTCGAGCCTGAGCGAGCCCGGCAGTCGGCAGCCGGCCTCGGCACGGACGAGGAGCGGCTATGACCTCCAGTCCTCACGGTGCTCACACCACGACCTCGACGACGACGGTCGACGACGGCCGACCCGATATCTCCTCGACGTCGGTCGGCACGTTGATCAGCGAGGTGACGAACGACCTGTCGACCTTGATGCGCCAGGAGCTCGCGCTGGCCAAGGCCGAGCTCAAGCAGGAGGCCAGCAAGACCGGCAAGGCCGCCGGGATGCTCGGCGGCGCAGGCTTCGCCGGCTACATGGTCATGTTGTTCCTGTCCATCGCCTTGTGGTGGGCACTGGCCAACGCCATGGACCAGGGCTGGGCGGCTCTGATCGTGGCGGTCCTGTGGGCCGTCATCGGCGCCGTGCTGTTCACCCTCGGCCGCGCGCGCATGCGCGAGGTCAATCCCAAGCCTGAGCGGACTGTCCAGACGCTCAAAGAGGTGCCCGACGCGCTGAAGGGCCGATGAGGAGATCCCCATGACAGACAACCCCGATGAGATCCGGCGCGACATCGAGCGGACCCGACGCGAGCTGAGCTCAAACGTCGACGCCTTGACCGAGAAAGTCAGTCCCAGCCGGGTCGTGGAGCGTCGCGTCGAGCGCGCTCGCGGCGCCGTCACCAGCGTGAAGGAGAAGGTCATGGGCACCGCCAACAGCACCACCAGCTCCGCCCAGGACACGATGTCGTCCGCGGCATCGTCCGTTTCGGACGCGGCGTCCACGGTGGCGGACACCGCGTCCCAGGCGCCGCAGATGGCCCGGCAGCGGACCCAGGGCAACCCCCTCGCGGCCGGTCTCATCGCCTTCGGCGCCGGCTGGTTGATCTCCTCGATCCTGCCGGCCAGCGAGAAGGAGCAGCAGGCGGCCGCCGCGATCAAGGACAAGGCGTCCGAGCACTCGGACAAGATCACCGGACCCCTGAGCCAGGCGGCGCACGAGGTGACCGACAACCTGCGCGAACCGGCCCAGCAGGCGGCCGACTCGATCAAGTCGACGGCCACCGACGCGGCCTCGACGGTCACCGACGAGGCGAAGTCCGCCACCGTCGACGTGACCGACCAGGCCAAGCAGTCCAAGGACAGGGTGTCCAACGCGGCGGGCAGTGACGCCCCGTCGGGCACCGGCACGACCCCGTACGGCGTCTAGCCGCGCGGTAGCTGAGCGAAGAGAAGCAAAGAGCAGACCAGCAGGGACCCAGCGGATAGGGAGGGGCTCCGCGCGACAGCGCGCGGAGCCCCTCCGCCTGCGTCTGTCGGGGCCTGACTCGCTCCCCGACCACGCGCGGTCGGGGGATTCTGACCGATTGCCCCCTGCGGCGGCCCCCGGGACCCCTACGCTTCGCCAGCGCCGCCGAGCATGCGCGGCCTTACGGGAGGAACCTCATGCGACCACCCCGCCGGGTCGGTTTGGTCCTGGCTGCCGCAGCCGCAGCGCTGGGCGGTCTCGTGACCGCGCCCGGTGCCAGCGCGGACACCGCCACCATCACCGTGCACCTGACCGATGCCGCGACGGGCCAGGCCCCGACCACCCAGGTGTGTGTCGAGGCGTACACGGACTCGTTCGACTTCGCCAACAGCGCGTGCGCCGACGACCCGAGCTCGACGGGAGGCGTGGTCGTGGTCGACGGCCTCACGGCCGGCAGCAGCTACTTCATCGGCATCAGGGGCACCGACTGGGTCAGCGCCTACCTGCCGGACGCGTTGAACATCTGGGATGGCCAGCTGTACGCGGCCCCGGCTGATATCGACGCCACATTGCAGCGCTCCACCACGATCACCGGGAACCTCACGAGGCCCGACGGCAGCCCTGCAGCGGGCGAGTACGTGCAGCTCTATCGGTCCGATCTCCAGCAGCAGGTCGGCAACCTTGTCACCGTCCAGGTCGATGGGACGTGGATCGTCGAGGGCATCCCGGCCGGGTCGTACAAGGTCCAGTTCGGGTTCGGCCCGGACTGGGCCCATCACAAGACGAGCTGGGACGACGCCGACATCATCGACGCGGCGGCCGGTCAGCAGGTGCGTGTCGACGAGCAGTTGGCGCCGCCCACCCAGGTCGTGGGGCACGTGACGGACCGCAGCGGCAAGGCACTTGCGAACATCTGCGTCTACCTGGTCGACCCCACCGAGCCCGACGGCATAGAGGGCGGCGGCTCAGGCTGCACCGACACCGCTGGCGACTACCGCATCGACCTGGTGCTTCCGGGCTCCTGGCTGGTCGAGTTCGCGGACGGCAGCGGCAGCTACGCCGTGCAGTTCTACCCTGACGGGCCGCGCTCGAAGGCGGTCGCGATCAGTGTGCCCGCGTCCCAGACCACCACCGTCAACGCCAGGATGCGCCCGGCCGCGGTGCTGCAGGGGCGCGCCGTCGACGAAAGGACCGGCGCGCCGATCGCCGACGTCTGCCCGTACGTCTCCGCCGGGCGAACGGGTGGGTTCATCCGGCAGCAGGGCATCACGTGCTCAGGGGCCGACGGTAAGTGGCGGGTCAGCGGGCTCCCCGGCATCGACACGACCGTGGATCTTGCGCCGCCTCGAGATTCGGGCTACCTCGAGACGTGGGCATACGGCGCGAAGACGCAGTCAGTCGCGACCCGCTTCAGCCTCGACTACGGCCGCACCACGACGACCAAGGACATCAAGCTTGCTCTCGGAGGGACCCTGACCGGCACGGTCACGGACGCGGTGACCCACGCACCGCTCGCCGACATGTGGGTGGACGCGGACGGGAGCTTCCCGGGTCGAGCCGGACCCGGGGAGGGGTTCCACGTCGGCCGGACGGACAGCCAGGGGAACTACCGCATCCCGGGTCTGCCCGCCGGTACGTACACGCCGATCGTCTATGACGGCGACTACGACGGCTACGCGCCGCAGTGGTCCGGCGGTGTGAGCGACCCGGCGTCGGCGACGAAGATCGGCGTGGCCCTCCGGAGCACGTCGACCGCGAGCTTCGCGCTGCGCAAGGCGATCACGGTCACCGGACACGTCACGAACGCCGATGGCTCGCTCCCGACGATGTCAGGCGACATCGACGCGTTCACCTACCCCTCGATCGCCCAGATCGGCGGCGGTGGATTCTGGAGCGTCGGCAGCGGCGAGTTCTCGGTGCACAGTCTGCCGGAGGGGAAGATCCTGCTTCGCTTCACCCCGTTCGACTCGACCGGCGAGCAGCCGGCCACCTGGTACGAAGGCGCCGTCGACAGCGCCCATGCCAGCGTCATCATCACCTCGGCGGCGTCCCCGACCGACCTCACCGCTCACCTGCGCTGAACTCCTGGGCACTCCCCGCAAGGGGCCGACGGGACTCGAATGGAGCGGAGGCGGAGGGATTTGAACCCTCGATGGGGTTGAAGCCCCAAACCGCATTAGCAGTGCGGCGCCATAGACCGGACTAGGCGACGCCTCCCCGCGTGCGACCCGAAACGCCCGGCCGCCGCACGGGGAAGGGTACCCGCAAACGGGCTCCTCAGGAGAGCCGGGTGACCTCCAGGGAGCCCTCGGCGTACTGCTTGCGCAGCACCTTCTTGTCGAACTTCCCCACGCTCGTCTTGGGCACCTCCGCGATGAACGCCCACCGCTCGGGCACCTGCCAGCCGGCGACCAGCCCGGCCAGGAACGCCCGCAGCTCCTCGGCGCTGACCGTCGCCCCCTCACGCACCACCACCGTCGCCAGCGGCCGCTCGCCCCACTTGTCGTCGGGGACCCCCACCACCGAGGCCTCGGCCACCGCGGGGTGGCCCATCAGGTGGTTCTCCAGCTCCACCGACGAGATCCACTCGCCGCCGGACTTGATCACGTCCTTGGACCGGTCGGTCAGCGTGAGGTAGCCGTCGGGTGTCAGCGAGCCGACGTCACCGGTGCGCAGCCACCCGTCATGGAACTTCTCCGGGTCGTCGTCGCGGTAGTAGGACGCGGTGACCCACGGCCCCCGGACCTCGAGCTCGCCGACCGATGTCCCGTCGTGCGGCAGCCGGGTGCCGTCGGGCCCGACCAGCCGGCCGGTGACACCCGCCGGGAGCAGTCCCTGCGACACCCGGTAGGGCCACTCCTGCTCCGCGGACAACCCCGGAGGTGGCTGCGCCACCGAGCCCAGCGGCGAGGTCTCCGTCATGCCCCACGCATGGGTGATGCGTACGCCGTGGCGCTGCTCAAAAGCCTGCATCAGCGCCGGGGGGCAGGCCGAGCCGCCGACGACCACCTCCCGCAGCGAGGTCATGTCGCTGGGCGTCGCGTCGAGGTGGGCCAGCAAGCCGGTCCACACGGTCGGGACCGCGGCCGCGAACGTCGGCCGTTCTTCGGAGATGAACCGGGCCAGCGGCTCGGGGGCGAGAAACCGGTCCGGCAGGTGCAGCGAGGCGCCCACCATGAGCGCCGCGTACGGCAGGCCCCAGGCCATGGCATGGAACATGGGTACGACGGCGAGCGCCCGGTCGGCCGAGCTGAGCCCGAAGCCTTCCCTCATGCAGATCTGCATGGAGTGCAGGTAGATCGACCGATGGCTGTAGGCGACGCCCTTCGGACCGCCCGTCGTCCCGCTCGTGTAGCACATCGCGGCGGCGTCACGCTCGTCCACCTCGACCCAGTCGACGGCCTCCGGCTGCCCCGCGATCAGCTCCTGCCACGAGTGCACCTGCGCGCGTCCGCCAGTGATCAGCGACGTGTCACCTGGTCCGTTGACGACCACGTGGTCGACGGTGCTGAGCTCGGGGAGCATCTTGGCCAGCAGCGGCAGCAGGGAGCCGTCGACGAGGACCACCTTGTCCTCGGCGTGGTTGGCGATGTAGATGACCTGGTCCGGGAACAGCCGGATGTTGAGCGTGTGCAGCACGGCACCCATGGACGGCACCGCCAGGTAGGCCTCGAGGTGCTCTTGGTTGTTCCACATGAAGGTGGCGACCCGGTCGTCGCCCTGGACGCCCAGGCCCCGCAGGGCCCCTGCCAACTGTGCGGCCCGGCGGCCGACCTCGGCGTACGTGGCGCTGCGCGCGCCCTCCTCGGTGCAGGTGAGCACCTCGCCCGACCCGTGCACGGTGGTGCCGTGGCGCACGATGGTCGCCACCGACAGGGGTACGTCCTGCATCGTGCTGCGCATCGCTGCTCCTGCTGTACGACGGGTCTGACCACCCTAGTCAGTGGGTCGGCGGGCCGACTTGTCCGAATATGACGTAACCGGGGGGACCGCTTTGGGCGCTCAGGTCACTTCCGTGCCTCGCCGATGGCATGGTGTGAACGTGACCGCCGCGCAGGCGCCCTCCGAGCAGCCCGACGCGGTTTTCCCGCCCGGACCTGCGACGACGCCCTCGCCCGGCGAGCTGGCGGCCGCGGCCCTCGATGCCATGACCGAGGGCCTGATGGTCCTGGACTCCACCGGCGCCGTGACGCTGGTCAACGACAGCGCCCAGCGCATCCTCGGCGTGCAGCTCGACGCGATGTCCGGTCGCAGCGCTTTCGACTCGCGGTGGAGGATCCTGCGCGAGGACGGGACGGACTGGCCGCCGCAGGACCAGCCCCAGACCATCGCCCTGCTCACCGGCGAGCCCCAGCGCGACCAGCTCATGGGCGTGGAGATCCCGGACGACGGGGTCCGCTGGCTGCTGGTCAACGCCGTTCCCACCCACGAACGCGGTGCGGTGACCGGCGTCGTCGCGACCTTCAGCGACATCACCGCCCGCCAGCGGGCGCAGCAAGCCGTGCACGAGACCGCCCGGCGCCTCGCCGCGACCCAGCAGATCCTGGGAGTGGGGACCTGGGAGCTGAACCTGCGCACCCAGGCGCTGGCCTGGTCGGCCGAGATGTACGCCCTGCTGGGCCTCGACCCGGCGACGTTCGTGCCGACCCCGGACAGTCATCGGGCGCTGATCCACCCGGACGACTACGAGGCCCTGGTCCGCCTCGGGGAGTCCGTCCAGCGGTTCGGGAAGCCCCAGCAGCTGGTCGTCAGGGCCCGGCACACCGACGGTGACTACCGGCTGCTGTGGGGCCAGTTCGACCTCACGCGGGACGAGACGGGGGCACCGCTGACTCTCTGGGGGACTACCCAGGACGTCACGGAGCGCGAGGGGTCGGCTCAGGCGCTGGCCGCCAGCGAGCAGCACTTCCGGATCGCCTTCGACAACGCGCCCATCGGTATGTCGATGATCAGCCTGCGGACCGAGACGGCCGGCCAGTACCTGCGGGCCAACGACGCCTTCTGCGAGATGTTGGGCTACTCCCCCGAGGAGCTCACCACCCTGGCGATGAGCGACCTCACCCATCCCGACGACATCGAGCGGGATTCGATGTACTTCGACGCGATCATGCGTGGCGAGACCCGGACAGTCGCGTTCGAGAAGCGGTTCCTCGCCCGCAGCGGGGCCACCGTCTTCGCGTGGCTCAACAGCGCCGTCGCCCAGGATCCCCAGGGCGAACCGCTGTACCTCATCTCGCACGCGGTGGATGTCACCGAGCGCCGCAAGGAGCAGGCCGAGCTGGAACGGCTGGCGCTCACCGACACCCTGACCGGTCTGGCCAACCGCACCCTGCTCAACGACCGCCTCGACCAGGCGCTGGCGCGGTTGCAGCGCGACTCCACCTGCGCGGCGCTGTTGCTCCTCGACATCGACCGCTTCAAGCTCGTCAATGACTCGCTCGGCCACCAGGTGGGCGACGCCCTGCTGGTGGAGGTCGCCAGTCGCATCGAGGCGGTTACCCGTGCCGACGCGACCGTCGCGCGCCTGGGAGGCGACGAATTCGTCGTACTCACCGAAGGCATGCGCAGCCCGGCCGAGGCGCACGCCGTCGCGGTCCGCCTCCTGGAGACGCTTCGCCAGCCCTACACGCTCTCGCCCACCGCCGAGTCGATCGTCGCAACGGTGAGCATCGGGATCTCGGTCGCCGCGTCCTCCGACCGCTCACCGACCGATCTCTACCGCGAGGCCGACCTCGCGCTGTACCGCGCCAAGGATGCCGGCCGCGACCAGTACGCCCTGTTCGACGACGAACTGCGCGCCCGGGCGGTGGCCCGGATGGAGTCGGAGACCCTGCTGCGCCGGGCGATCGCTGACGACCTGCTGGTGCCGGTCTACCAGCCGATCGTCGACCTCGCGGAGGGCCGCATCCTCGCCGTCGAGGTGCTGGCGCGCATCGACGATCCCGAGCACGGCATGGCGATGCCGGCGCAGTTCATCGACGTCGCCGAGGAGACGGGACTCATCGTCGAGGTCGACGCCCGCATGTTCGAGCTCGCCGTCGGCCAATTCGCCAGGTGGACGACGGCCAGCGATCTGCCGCTGCGGCGCCTGTCCGTCAACGTCTCGGCCCGCTCGCTGGAAGACCCCCTCTTCGTCGACCGGCTGCGCAAGGCGATGGCGTGGTACGGCGTGGCGGGCTCGGCGATCCGGATCGAGCTGACCGAGCGGAGCCTGCTCACCACGAGCCCGACCGTTCGCGACTCCCTCAGCCGGATCGCCCGGCTCGGCATCTCCCTCGGTCTGGACGACTTCGGCACCGGCTACTCGGCGATGGCCTACCTGCAGCGCTTCCAGCTGCACTTCCTCAAGATCGACCGGTCCTTCGTCAGCCGGTTGGGACACAGCCTGCGCGACGACGCGGTCGTGGCGGCCGTGATCGACCTCGCGCACGCCCACGAGCTGCTGGTGATCGCCGAGGGCGTCGAGCGCCCGGAGCAGCTCGAGCTGCTGCGCACGATGGGCTGCGACCGGGCGCAGGGCTATCTGCTCGGTCGGCCGATGGGACCGGACGCTCTCGAGGAGCTGGTCCGCTCGTCGCCCCGCTGGTGAGCGGTCAGGAGCCGGTCGACGAGTGCGGCGCGGCGACCGGCTTCGACTCCGACGACCCGCGCTGCCGCAGGTAGACCGAGCCACCGACGATCGCGGCCACCGCCAGGAACTCGCTCTGCCAGTTCTGGAACGACTGGTACCAGAAGTCGCTGGTCTGGACGAACTGCCAGGTGCTCACCGCCTGGCCACCGTGCTCCTGCTCGTTCGCGCTGTAGTCACGAGCGCCGCCGTAGGCGTGCAGCACGATGGAGAGGAAGAACAGCCCGAAGAAGAAGATGGCGAGGGAGTTCTCGTACACCTTGAGCACCGCACCGCCCCGGCGTACCGGCCAGGGGACGTTGTGCCGCAGGTCGGCCGTGCGCGGGTCTTGGTCCTGCGGGGAGTCCTTGTCGATGGGCTTGGACTCCGCGGAGCCCCGCTGGAAGAGGTACGCCGTGAGCACGACGTACATGCCCATCTGGAGGAACTCGCTCTCCCAGTTCTCGAAGACCCCCTCGATGAAGTTCCCGGTGCCG
>JAVEDB010000074.1 GCA_030841185.1 Actinomycetota bacterium | reverse complement strand
CGCGACCACGTCCCCCAGGGCGTAGGCCTCGGCGTGACCGAGGTGCAGGTCGCCGGACGGGTAGGGGAACATGTCGAGGATGTACTTCGGGGGCCGGGGGTCGTCGGGCCGGCCGGAGCGGAACGGCGCCAGCTCGTCCCACACCGGCAGCCATTTCTCCTCGACGGCGTGTACGTCGTAGCCCTCGCGAACCGGACGAGGGTCGGTTCCCTCGTCGGTGCTCTCAGTCGCCTCGGTCATCTCTGCGCCTCGTCAGTCGTCGTTCTGGCCCGGACATGGAAAGACCCCTCACACAGGAGGGGTCGCCGCGCTGACAGTGCTGCGGTGGTCAGCGCGGCCCGGTAAGGAGCAGACGGGCTCGCATGCTGACCAGCATAGCGGAGCCGCTGATCACTCCGCCGAGGCTCGGCGTGGGGCGGGCGAGGGGCCCTCGCGGCGCAGCGACCGGCGCAGGTGCATCTCCTGGTCGGCCTTGCCCAGCAGCGTGTCCAGGGTGCCGGAGTCCCAGGGGGCCAGCATCGCGCCGCCCGCGCTGACCCGGGGCGACCAGGTGGACTCCGGAACGGGCGGGTCCAGCTGGACGCTCTCCCGGATGCGCCGCTCCAGCTCCAGGGGCGACATGCCCGGCCCGGGCCCCACCAGGCAGAACTCGTCGCCACCCCACCTGGCGACCACGTCGGTGGAGCGGGTGACCGACCGCATAGCCTCGGCGACCGAGACGAGCACGGTGTCGCCGGCCGCGAGACCGAGGGAGTCGTTGACGGACTTCAGGTCGTCGATGTCGACGAAGATGCAGTGCACGGCGTCGCCCTGGCGACGGGCCAGCTCGACGATCTGGGCGCCGACCATGGCCAGTCCCCGTCGGTTGGCGATCCCGGTGAGGGCGTCGCGCACCGCCGCGGCGTCGGACTCGGAACGGATCGCCGCCAGCTCGCCGACGGCTCGACGGACCACCAGGTTGGCCACCAGGGCGAGCACGGTCGCGAGGACCATGCCGGTCGCGTAGTGCAGCCAGCCCGGGCCGGGCCCGATCAGTGAGACGCCGACGACCCAGGCGCCCCAGGCGAGGTAGAGGGTCGCGACAAGCCACCGCAGGGACACGAGCAGCACGCCCGAGGCGGCGACGAGCAGCAGGACGGTGCTGGTCTGCCGAGGCTCCTCGGCCACGACGAGGTAGGTCACCGCATCGCCCACCAGCAGCGCCAGGGCAACGGCGGTGGCCGGGTGGGCCATGCCGTCCGGGAGGGGCCGGCGCCAGCTCACGAGCGCCAGCGCGCCCAGGACGACCGAGGATCCCGCCCCGAGGGCGACCATCAGGGTGCGCGACTGCCCGGACAGGGCGAGCACGGGTTCCACCACGAAGACGAGGGCGACCACCGCGAGGCTGGCGGCGACGACCGGCAGCGCGCGCGCCACAGCAGCGGCGTACGTGTCCTCGTGGGCGCGCGGCACCGTGTCGTTCTCGACATCCTCGGCACCGACCTTGACCACGGCCCCACGGTACGCACCGGCGAGCCGGTCGGCGACGGGTCTGAGAATTCCGCCGGTGCCGGAGCCGGCGCGCCCGCCGGTGTCACGGCAGGGCGATCAGGCCAGCCATGCCGATCACATAGAGCACGACCACGGTGAGGGAGTCGACACCCATTCGGGCGATCTGTCGCTGCGGCCGGAAGAGCAGGCCGGCGGCGTAGACCGTCGTGAGGAGCCCCCCCAGCGCTGTGAGGTAGATGTCGCTCCGTCCGGCGGCGGGCAGAACGGCCTTGCCCGAGACCAGGGTGGCGAGCAGGAACAGCACGGGCAGAAACGCGTTGCCGCCGAAGATGTCGCCCATAGCGAGCTTGAAGTCACCCAGCCGGGCGGACGTGAGTCCCGTGGAGAGCTCGGGAAGCGCCGTGGCCGCGGCGAGCACCGTTGCCCCGAAGATGACTCCCGACATTCCTACGCGGCCGAAGAACGCCTCACCGCTGCGCTCGATCAGGACCCCGGCAGCGAGCGTGACGAGGCCGGCCGCACCGAAGACCGTCACCGCCCGCCTGGTCGAGACGCCCTTCTCGCGCGCGGCAGACTCCTTGGCCTTCTCGGCGTGCCCCCGAGGGTGCTGCTGGCCGTTCGGGGCCTCGCCGCGTTCCGTCCAGGACAGACCCCGGCCGGCGCGGTTCACCAGAAAGAGCCCGATAAGCCATACCGCCGCGATCAGCAGGACGGCGGGGGTGGTCCGGGCCAGGATGAGTCGCGCCGGCAGCTGGGTACCCATGATGGTCACGACGAGGACCGCGATGACCAGCAGCGCCTCCAGGACGAGGACGAGACTGGCCGCGACGTACGTGAGCGGCTTGCGCGGACGGACACCGGCCGCGTCGACAACGGCGAGCACCACGGTCTGGATGGCGATTCCGCCGAGGATGTTGCTCACCGCTACCTCGACGTGACCGCTGACCGAGGCGCTCACGGTGATCGCGATCTCGGGGAGGTTGGTGGCTACGGCGAGAAGTACGACGCCGCCGAGGGCCGCGCCCAGATGCAGCCGCTGGGCAAGGACGTCGGTGTAGTCGGACAACTTCACACCGGCGGCCCAGATGCTCCGCCGGAAGTGAGAAAGAGTGCGAGGAGGACGACCGAGGGCAGCCCGGTCATGAGTCAGCCGGCGATCTCTGGGCGGGCCCCTTGACGTCCATTGCTGCCCACGATCGCAGATGCCGTGAGCCGCATACTGGGCCGTACATGTCTTCTTCGAGATGCCGGCAGCTGCGCGGCCTGGCCGCCTTGTGCCTCGTCGGCGCGGTGACCGCCTGCAGCAGCGGCGGGGTAGGCGCCGAGACACCAGCGTCACCTGAACCAACACTGCTCCCGGGAGCGCCGGTGCTTGCCAGACCGCTGCCCGCACCCCCGGCCACGATCACCCCACCCGAGGGCTACGACGTCTCCTACCCACAGTGCCGTAAGAAGCTGCCGACAACCGGCGGCTTCGCCATCGTCGGTGTCACCCACGGCAAGCCGCTCACCACCAATCCCTGCCTCGCGACCCAGCTGCGCTGGGCCCGTGGTCACCAGAGCTACGCCGTCTACGTCAACACGTCCTACCCACGCCACACCGACCCGGTGGCGTGGGGACGGGCCATCGCGCGTGACGCCATCGCGCGTGAGCACGCAGTCGGCAGCGCGGGCGTGCCGATGTGGTGGCTGGACGTCGAGACGGTGAATGACTGGGTCGGCACTCCGCAGGAGAACGCCACCGTGCTGGACTCCGTTGCGGCGACCCTGCAGCAGGCAGGGGCTCGGGTGGGCATCTACTCGAGCCCGGCCATGTGGCCCGAGATCGCCGGCAGCTGGACACCGGCACTGCCGAACTGGCTGGCCATCGGCCCGGGCACCGCGGCGCAGGCACTCGCGGCGTGCGACGGCTGGGGGTTCACCGGCGACCGCCCCGCCATCGTGCAGTGGGTCCAACACACCTCAAGCGGTCGGCTGGACCACAACCTGATCTGTCCCTCGATGCGCGCGCACGCCCGGGACATCCTCGTCGTGAGGTAGGTGCCGAGGGGATGCCGTCATGCCCGGTCGAGTGGGCGCAGCGCGGCCTCCAGGACAAGGACGCCGAACAGAGCGACCGTGGCGGCGTGCACGACGGTGCACCACAGGCAGATGGCGTCGATGCGGAACAGCTCGGCCCACACCAGGTACAGCACCATCGCGACTCCTGCCGCGGCGCCGGTGAGCCGGACCCGGCTGACCCAAGCGCTCCCTGCCCGCCAAGCCCACGGCAAGCAGAGGACGGTCATCGCGACGAAGAACACGAGCCCGAGCAACGCGACCGGCACGCCGGCCAGTTTCGAGTAGCTGCTCGTCGTCACCTTGACGCAGTTCACCACCCCGGTGTTCGGGCAGGACAAGGTTGCTGAGGCGGAGTAGTGCTCGAAGGTCAGGTACGCCGACACGACCAGCCCGACTGCAGCGAGAGCCAGCGAGCTGGCCCGCGCCCACAGAGGGGCCGGCTGGATCTCTGTGGCGCTGTCCCTGACGCCTGCCGGTGTCGTCGGCGTCATCCTGACTGCCCGCTGGCGAGGACCTTCGCGGCAGCGGCGACCCCGGCCGCGGTGCACACCGGCGCGGGCTTCCCGCCGGTGAGCTCGCAGAGGGCGGCGGTGAGCACGTTGGCGGACCCGTCGACCGCCTTCGCGATCGGGCTGGTCGGGTCGGCGAGCGCGGCCGCGATCTGTTCGTGGGACTTCCCGGCGAGCAGCTTAGGGCTGAGACTCGCGCCGGAGAGCACGTAGCGGCCGCCGACGTCGAGGAACGGGATGCCCCCGGATGACCCGGCCGTGTAGGGCGGCCGGTTGTACGTGTAGAAGATCTTCTGGTCGGCGGCGCTGAGGGCGTCGAGCGGCGCGTACTGTCCGTTCACCTGGTCGCGGCCAGTGGTCTCCACGCCCGTGAACGCCAGGTAGTCGCTGCGGTAGGTGGCGCCGTGGAACGACAGGGTGGCCGTGTCCGGGTACACGTCCCTGGTGGCGGAGGTGGTCTGCCCGAGCCCGGTCCAGGTGCCGAAGCGCGACAGGGCGACGACGACCGGCCACCGCTGCGCCGCGCAGAACGGGCAGTACTCGGCGCCGATGTACAGCACCTTCGGCTTTCCGCCTGCGGTCAGCGCGGGCGCATCGATCTTCCTGGGAACCACCTGCGCGTCTCCGGCGCCGACCGTGTCCAGGACCGAGGACGGCACGCCGGTGACTGCCCGGATGACCGCCGCGCTCGCCGACGCCGCCGCGCTCGACCCCGTCGTGGCTTGGGTCGTGCCGTTGTCCCCACCGGAGCCGAGGCCGGCGGCCTTCGCGATGACGAGGCCGACCAGCAGTACGACGACGGCTCCGACGGCGCCCCCGGCCAGCAGAACCCGTCGCCGGCGGGCGGCCCGGGCCTCCTCGGCGCGCATGGCGGCGACGCGCTCACGAGCGGGCTCCTTGTCCCTGGAGCGATTGCTCATGTCTGGGGTCCTTCCGCGTTGTCTGGCACGGCACGGTCCGAGGCGGTGCTGCGGGCGTGCAGCGCGGCAAGGCGGGCGTTGTATCGGGTGAGCTCGTCGTCGATGTCGGAACTGCCGTTCGCTGTCCTGTCGCCGGCCCGGTCGGCCGCACGGTCGAAGCGGCTCGCGTCGCGGGCGTCCGATCGCGCCCACTGGACGAACACGGCGCCAAGGACGAGCAGGATCGGCAGCTCGCCCATCGCCCAGCCGATCCCGCCGCCGAGGTGCTGGTCGGCGAGCAGGTCGGTCCAGTATGGCCGGTCCAGGCGCCGGTAGTAGGCCGGCGCGAGCACGGTGACACCGCTCAT
>JAVEDB010000064.1 GCA_030841185.1 Actinomycetota bacterium | reverse complement strand
GCCGACCTGAAGGTCCGCGGCGAGCCGTACTCGCTGGCGGCGTCGAAGGCCAAGCTGTTCGCCACCGAGGCGTCGGTGCGGGTCGCGAACGCGTGCATCCAGGTGCACGGCGGCTACGGGTACGTCGATGACTACCCGGCCGCGAAGTACCTCCGCGACGCCCGGGTCACGACGCTCTACGAGGGCACCAGCCAGATCCAGAAGCTGCTCATCGGCCGGTCCCTCACGGGGGTCTCGGCCTTCTGATCCGCCTCGCCGGTCCACGACGGCTCCGCGGGCGTTCGCTCAGAGCACACTTGTCAGTGCCCCGGCGTACCGTCGTCCGGGGAAGCCAGGCCGCTCGCGCGGCGTTGACCACCTTCGACCGGCAAACTCTGGAGGCCTTCGGTGTCGATGTCGCACGGACCGTGGATGGCGATGCGGTCGTTGACGCGCGACGGCGACGTGACCAAGCGCAAGCTGGCCCCCGGCACCATCCCGCGGATCATCGAGTTCGCCCGGCCCTACCGCCGCGAGATCAGCATCTTCCTAGTCCTCGTGATCATCGACTCACTGCTGGTCGTGGCGCTGCCGCTGCTGTTCAAGGTGATCATCGATGACGGCGTCACCAAGGGCAACAAGCGCGTGGTGGTGGCGGTGGCTCTCGCCGTGGCCGGCCTTGCCGTGTTCGACGCGCTGCTCACGCTCTACCAGCGCTTCCTGTCCTCGCGGGTCGGCGAAGGCCTCATCTACGACCTGCGCACCAAGGTCTACGCGCACGTGCAGCGGATGCCGATCGCGTTCTTCACCCGCACCCAGACCGGAGCTCTGGTGAGCCGCCTCAACACCGATGTCGTCGGGGCTCAGCAGGCGTTCACCTCGACGCTGTCGTCCGTGGTCTCGAACGTCATCGTGCTGATCCTGGTCGTCGCGACGATGCTCTACCTCTCCTGGCAGATCACCCTCGGTGCGCTGGTGCTGACGCCGCTCTTCCTGCTGCCGGCTCGCTGGGTAGGACGCAAGCTGCAGGCCATCACCCGCGAGGCCATGCAGCTCAACGCCGGTATGGGCACCATGATGACCGAGCGGTTCAACGTCTCCGGCGCCCTGCTGGTCAAGCTGTTCGGCCGGCTCGGCGACGAGTCCGCGGCGTTCGCGAGCAAAGCGGGCCAGGTCCGGGACATCGGCATCAAGCAGGCGATGTACGGGCGGGTGTTCTTCACCAGCCTCACGCTCGTCGCGTCGTTGGCGACCGCCCTGGTCTACGGCGTAGGCGGAATCCTCGTGATCGACGACACCATCAAGATCGGCACGCTCGTCGCCCTCACCGCGCTGCTGGGCCGGCTCTACGGCCCGCTGACCGCACTGTCCAACGTCCAGGTCGACGTCATGACGGCCCTGGTCAGCTTCGAGCGGGTCTTCGAGGTCCTCGACCTCCCTCCGATGATCGACGAGAAGCCCGGCGCCGAGCCGCTGACCCGCGGCCGCACCGACATCGAGCTGCGGCACGTGGACTTCCGCTACCCGGCGGCCGACGAGGTGTCCCTCGCCTCACTGGAGTCGGTGGCCGTGCTCGACCAGGCCCCGAGCCAAGAGGTCCTGCACGACGTGTCCTTCAGCGTCCCCGCGGGCACGATGACCGCGCTGGTCGGCCCGTCCGGTGCCGGCAAGACCACGATCACCAGCCTGGTGGGCCGTCTCTACGACGTCCGCGCGGGCCAGGTTCTCGTGGGGGGCCGCGACGTGCGCGACGTGACCCTCGCGTCGTTGCACGAGGTGATCGGCGTTGTCACCCAGGACGCCCACATGTTCCACGAGACCATCCGCACGAACCTGCTCTACGCCCGCCCCGACGCGACCGACGAGGAGCTCGCCGAGGCGCTGACGTCGGCGCAGATCTGGGACCTGGTCGCGTCGCTGCCCGACGGCCTCGACACGACCGTGGGCGACCGCGGCTACCGGCTCTCCGGCGGGGAGAAGCAGCGCCTCGCGATCGCGCGGCTGCTGCTCAAGGCGCCCGACATCGTGGTGCTCGACGAGGCGACCGCGCACCTCGACTCCGAGTCGGAGGTGGCCGTCCAGCGGGCCCTGAAGACCGCCCTCGAGGGCCGCACGTCGCTGGTCATCGCGCACCGGCTGTCCACCGTGCGCGACGCCGACCAGATCCTCGTCGTCGACGACGGGCGGATCGTCGAGCGCGGCACGCACACCGACCTGCTGGTCGCCGACGGCCTGTACGCCGACCTCTACCGCACCCAGTTCGCCTCGCAGGACACCGGCGGGCGACCGACGCAGCCGGTGGGCACCGGCTCGACCTGAGCCGGCCCGCTCACAACGAGCGGATCGCGCCGCCGTCCACCGGCACCATGGTCCCAGTGATGTAGGACGCAGCGGGGGACAGCAGGAAGGCCGCCACCCGGGCGAACTCGGCGGGCTCGCCGTACCGGCGCAACGGGATGCGGGCCTCGGCCTCACGACGGTTGCTGACCGGCCGGCCACTGGCCTGGTCGAGCTCCCGGACGCGGTCCGTGTCGATCCGCCCGGGCATCAGGCCGTTGACCCGGATGTTGCGGGGACCGAGCTCGTCGGCCATCGTCTTGGCGGCCATCGCCAGCCCGGGCCGCAGCCCGTTGGACACGGCGAGGCCGTCGATCGGCTGCTTCACCGAGGTGGAGAGCACGAAGGCCACCGAGCCGCCCTCGTCGGACAGCGTCGACACCACGGCGCGGGCGACCCGCAGCGCGCCGAGGAACACCGACTCGAAGGCTGCGCGCCAGGCGTCGTCCCCGACCAGACTGGCCGAACCCGGCGGCGGGCCGCCGACCGAGATGAGCGCACCGTCGAGCCGCTCCCAGCGGCCCATCGCAGCGGCCACCAGCCGGCTCTCGCTGCCTGCCTCGGCAAGGTCGGCGACCACGGCCATCGCCTTGTCGGGTCCGCCCAGGTCCTCCGCTGCCGCGGTCAGCGCCTTCTCGTCGCGCGAGCAGAGCACGACCCGGGCTCCCTCGCCGACCAGCGCCTGCGCGGTCGCCAGCCCGAGCCCGCGGCTCGCTCCGGTCACGACGTAGACCCGGTCCTGCAGTCCTAGATCCATCCCGGTCTCCTCTCCGCCTCCCGGTTAGGGTGCACGACGTGGTTGCCGAGCCCGACGTCAGGTCCTGGCTCGCCGCTGCCGAGTCGATCACGGTGCTGACCGGCGCCGGCATCTCAACGGAGTCGGGGATCCCGGACTTCCGCGGCCCGCAGGGGGTCTGGACGCGCAACCCCGAGGCCCAGCGCCTCTTCACCCTGGACACGTACCTGTCCGACCCCGACGTCCGACGGCAGGCCTGGCGGAACCGGCTCGAGCACCCGGCGTGGACCGCTGAGCCCAACAGCGGCCACCGCGCCCTCGTCGCTCTCGAGAAGACCGGCCGGTTGCGGGCCATCGTCACGCAGAACATCGACGGACTGCACCAGCGCGCGGGCAACACGCCCGGCCTGGTCATCGAGATCCACGGAACGCTGTTCCACGTCGAATGCCTGGCGTGTGGACGGATCACGGCGATGCGGGACAACCTCGCCCGGGTGGAGGCCGGCGAGGAGGATCCGTCCTGCCTGGCCTGTGGCGGCTTACAGAAGGCGGCGACGATCTCGTTCGGACAGTCGCTGCGCCCGGAGGTGCTGGCCGCTGCGGTCCGTGCGGCCCGCGAGTGCGACGTCCTGCTCGCCGTCGGCACCACCCTGCAGGTCCAGCCCGCGGCGGGGCTGGCCGAGGTGGCCGTGCGGGCCGGGGCGCGCCTCGTCATCGTCAACCGCGACCCCACAGCGTACGACGACCTGTCCGACGCGCTGCTGCGCGAGCCGATCGGCGCCGTGCTGCCGCGTCTCATCCCGGTGACCGCGGCATGACCGAGCCGGCTCTCGAGTTGCGCAGGCCGCCGCGCCTGCGCCCCGGTGACCGCGTCTGGGTCGTCGCGCCGAGCGGTCCCGTCGACCCCGCGCGGCTGGACCGCGGTTGCGCGGAGCTCGAGTCCTGGGGCCTGCAGGTCCTCAGAGGGGAGCACGTCCTCGACCGGGACCGTTACCTCGCGGGACGCGACGGGGACCGCGCCGCGGACCTGCAGGCCGCCTGGTGCGACTCGTCGGCCGGCGCGGTGTTCTGCGCACGCGGGGGTTCCGGCGCGACCAGGCTGCTGGGCCTGCTCGACTGGGGCGCGATGCGTGCCGCGCCACCCAAGGTCCTCGTCGGCTACAGCGACATCACCGCGCTTCAGGAGGCGGTGGCAACCCATCTCGGGCTCACCTCACTGTTCGGGCCGATGCCCGCGGCCGAGACGTTCGCCGGCGAGGCACCCGACCACACCTCGATCGACCACCTCCGCCGCACCTTGTTCGCGCCCGAGGAGGTCCAGGTCCTGCACGGCGACCAGACGACCTGCGTCAACCCCGGGACGGCGCGCGGAGCAACGGTGGGTGGCACGCTCGCGCTGCTGGCCGGCAGCATCGGTACGCCGGAGTCCCGGCCGGCCGCGGGGCGAGTAGTCGTGCTGGAGGACATCACCG
>JAVEDB010000046.1 GCA_030841185.1 Actinomycetota bacterium | reverse complement strand
CTTAATATGGGACCCGGGGCAACCGCGGTCCGACGCCCTGGTGACCCCCGAAGGGGCCGCCAACAGTGTGCCAACCATCGGCCGGCTTGTCATGTTCCATCCGGGTGTCACCCGGATAGTCACGACGCGTGCTGGCGGGGGTCGCCGCGGCCCGTTCAGACCAGGTCGGCGGTCCGCCACAGCGCTGCGGCAGCATCGAGGTCCTCAGCGGTGCGCTGCATGGCGGCGGCCCGCAGGGTGAGACCGGCGGCGGCCGCCGAGTCGGCAGCCTCGAGTTCGTCCGCGCGGCGGGCCCGCCCGGTGGCGACGACCCGGGCGAACGCCCCCGCGCGCTCGAGAGCCACCGCGAGGTCGCCCCGGAAGACGCCACCGAGGATGGCATCGAGCAGCTCGCGCAGTGCCTGCGGGGTGGACGGCTCGCCGGCCCCGGCCACCACCCGGGCCACCTGCGCGAGATGCTGGCCCGCCTCGTAGTCGCAGGAGGCCTCGACGGCGTCGACGCGAACCCACTCGCGCAGGGCGTAGAGCCGCCACAGAGCTCCGGGCAGCGAGCGGGCCGGCCGGTCGGCCCACAGCTCGGCGACGGTGTCGATGCCCACCTCGTCCATGAGACGGACCAGCCGGTCAGTGGCCGCCGGGTCGTCCGCGGACCGGCCGGCCGTCACGACAGCGACCGCTGTTGCGTGCGCGACCTCGGCGAGGTGGGCCGGGTCGTTGCCGCCGGCGAACGTCGCCAGAGCGGCCGGCCCGAGCAGGGCCGGCCGCCGTGGCGATCGGGGTGAATCCATGGGCAGATTGTCCCATGTCCACCGGTGGGTCAGACGATCCCCGCGCGGTCCACCCGGCGGTGGTAGTGCTCGCCGGCCTTGCCACCGAGGACAGACGCGAGCAGCGTCACGACGAGCACGGCGACGAGCGCCACGACCGCAGCCGTCGTCGCGGTCCCCTCGTCGACCGGGATGCGCGGGAGGTTGAGCTGGCTGAGCACGTTGTACTTGGCGCCGAAGGCGACGCCGGCGATCGCGAGCAGCACCGTGACGAGGAGCCCCCACAGCCACACGGCCATGCCCTGGCGGACGCCGTCGAAGCGGGCCATCCGGCCGGCGACGTAACCGCCGGCGTAGTAGCCGATCGCGAGGATGACGAGCAGCACGATGCCACCCGCGACGCCGAGGGTGCCGGCGTTGTTGGCCGCTTCGTCGGTCGTCGTGTTCTTTGTGTAGCCGATCGCCACACCGGCTGCGGAGGCGATGGCCAGCAGCAGGACGGTGAGGCCGTTGGCGGAGAGCCAGCCGAAGAAGGCGGCGCCCCACTTCATCCCGCCGAAGCGGGCGTGCTGACGCCCGTGGTCGACGAGCACACCGGTGCGGTCCCGGCCGTCGACCGTGTCGGTGTGGCGCACCACGACCGGGTCCCCGGTCCTCGTGTCCACCGGCTCCCCGGTCCGCACGTCGTCCCGGGTCAGGTCACCGTTCGCTGTATCCGTGCCGACCGACGTCGCGCCGGTCGCGTTCGGGTTGTCACGTCGTGCCATTGCGGGTCTCCCAAGGTGATGTGGACAGCGGCGCACGGCGTCTCACCGACGCGCCTAGGTCCCTGGCTACCCGCGTCGACGTCGACAAAACGGGTTGCGACCGCCGGCCGCGGCTGGCTGAGGACTCAGCTGGCCCAGTCGAGGAGGTCCTGGCTGAAGCTCGGGTGCCGCAGCTGCGAGAGCGCCTTCTTCTCCAGCTGCCGGATCCGCTCCCGGGTGAGCTCGAGGTGCCGCCCGATCTCATCGAGCGTCCACGGCCGACCGTCGTACAGGCCGAAGCGCATGCGCACGATGGTGGCTTCGCGTGCCGGCAGCCGGTCCAGCAGCCGGTCCAGCTCGCTCACCATCGCGCCGTACTCGACGGTGTCCGCGGCCGACGGGGTGGTGGCGTCGAGGACGAGGTCGCCGAAGACGCCGTCACCCTCCTCGCCGACCGGCGCGTCCAGGCTCACCGGGTCACGGCCGTAGCTGCGCAGCTCGGCCACCCGGGCCGGCGTGTGCCCGGTCACCTCGGCGATGTCGGCGTCGGTCGGCGTGCGCACGAGTGACTGGGTGAGCTCACGGCGCGCCCGGGCCACCTTCGCGACCTCCTCGTTGACGTGCACCGGCAGCCGGATCGTGCGCGACTGCTCCGGGAGACCGCGGCCGATGCCCTGCCGGATCCACCACATGGCGTACGTCGAGAACTTGAACCCCTTGGTGTAGTCGAACTTCTCGACGGCCCGGATCAGGCCGACGTTGCCCTCCTGCACGACGTCGAGCAGCGGGACGCCCCGGTTGCCGAACTTCTTGGCCACCGAGACCACCAGGCGCAGGTTGGCGCGCACCATGTGAGCCTTCGCCACCCGGCCGTCCTCGGCGACCCGCGCCAGGTCGCGGCGGCGGGCTGCGGTGATCCGCTCCTCGCCGGCCTCGTGGCGGCGCAGCAGCTCCTCCGCGTACACGCCGGCCTCGATACGCTTGGCGACGTCCACCTCCTCCGCGGCAGTGAGCAGCGGAGTCCGCCCGATCTCGGCCAGGTAGACCCGCATCAGGTCGGTGGTCGGACCGATCTCGTCCAGGTCCAGTAGCGCGTCCTCGGCGTACTCGAGGTCAGCGGCGGCGTCGGGGAGGCCGACAGTGGCCTCGTTCGGGTCGTCGGTCAGTGGCATCTCGGGCATGGCGTGGCCCCCCTCTCGGGAGTCGGTCCGGCTGGTTTCGCCTGTTTCAACGCCGCCCACCGTCGTGATGTTCCGCACCCACACCCCGGTCGGGGTCGCCCGGTGGCTACGGTTTGGGCCGTGCCGGACTGGAGTGCGCTCGCGGCGAAGGCTGCGGCGGCCGTCGCGGCACGCACGGGAGTACCGCGGCACGACGCCGTCGTCGTGCTTGGGAGCGGCTGGGGGGTCGCTGCCGAGAACCTCGGTGCCCTCGTTGCCGAGCTGCCCTGGGCGGAGCTGCCGGGATTCGTCCCTCCCGTCGCGCCGGGACACGCGGGGCTCGTCCGCTCGACCGTGCTGGGCGGCGTCCGGCTGCTCGTCTTCCTCGGTCGCACCCACCTGTTCGAGGGGCACGGACCAGGGCCTGTGGCCGCGGCGGTGCGCACCGCCGCGGCCACCGGTTGCACGGTCGCGGTCCTCACCAACGCGAGCGGCAGCCTGCGCCCCGACTGGCCGCCCGGCACCGGCGTGGTGATCGCGGACCACCTCAACCTGACGGGTCGGTCACCGCTGCAAGGCGCCCGGTTCGTCGACCTGACCGACTGCTGGAGCGGGCGGCTGCGAAAGGCGGCGATGGGTCAGGATCGCTCCCTCGTCGAGGGCGTTTACGCCATGATGACGGGGCCGTCGGTCCAGACAGTGGCCGAGACCGCGATGCTGCGCACGGTGGGGGCGGACCTGATCGGCATGTCGACGGTCATCGAGGCGATCGCGGCCCGGGAGGTGGGGTTGGAGCTGCTCGGGCTGTCCGCGACGACCACCGTCGAGGGGACCGGGGAAGCGCTGGACCCCGACCAGGTGGTCGCCGTCGGCGCGGCAACCGCCCGCAGGCTTGGACCACTCATTGCCCAGCTGCTGAGCGACGAGACGAACGTGGCGAGACCCGGCACCACCCCGCAGACGGAGGTAGGACCCGCATGAGCACGATCTCAGGATCGAACCGGTCGACCGCGGAGCCCGGCAGGCTCGGCGTCGAGCTCAACGGCATCAACGTCATCGCCGAGGAGGAGCGCAAGGGCGCCCCTCGGGACCTCTTCTGGCCGTGGTTCGCCGCGAACATCTCGGTGCTGGCCATTCCCTACGGCGCGTTCATCCTCGGCTTCAAGGTCTCGTTCTGGCAGGCCGCGATCGCCGGCGTCGTCGGGGTCATCCTCTCCTTCGCGCTCTGTGGCGTCGTCGCGCTCGCCGGCAAGCGAGGCTCGGCTCCGACGATGGTGCTGAGCCGGGCGGCGTTCGGGGTGGACGGCAACCGGCTCCCTGCTTTTCTCTCCTGGATCCTGCTGGTCGGGTGGGAGACCGTTCTCGTCTCGCTCTCGGCTCTCGCCACCGCCACCGTGTTCACCGAGCTCGGTTGGGGCGGGGGCACCTTCACCAAGATCGTGGCGTTCCTGGTCACGGCCGCCCTGGTGGTGTTCGCAGGGGTCTTGGGGTTCGACGTCATCATGCGGCTGCAGGCCGTCATCACCGTGGCAACGGCAGTCCTGACCGTCGCGTTCATCGCGACCACCATCGACGAGGTGCACTGGGCCAAGATCTCCGGCCTCGGATCGGGAACGACCCAGGGCTTCGTCGGTGCCCTGGCGCTGGTGGCGACCGGCTTCGGCGTCGGCTGGGCGAACACGGCCGCCGACTACTCCCGCTATCTGCCCCGTTCCGCGTCCAGCCGAGGGGTGTTCGGCTGGACCACCGTGGGCGGCGCCCTGGCACCGATCGTCCTTGTCGTCTACGGCATCATGCTCGTCGCTTCCAAGGACGGACTCGCCGACAAGATCTATGCCGACCCGATCGGCGCACTGACGACGCTGCTACCGACCTGGTTCCTGGTGCCCTACGCGATCGTCGCGATCCTCGGCCTCGTCGGCGGCGCGGTTCTCGACATCTACTCGTCGGGCCTGGCGCTGCTCACGCTCGGCGTCAAGGTGCCTCGACCGGTGGCGGCCGGCATCGACGGGATCATCATGATCGCGGGGTCCATCTACGTCGTCTTCGTGGCCGACAACTTCATCGGCCCGTTCCAGGCGTTCCTCATCACCGTCGGCGTCCCGATCGCCGCCTGGGCGGGCATCTTCGTCGCCGACCTGCTGCAGCGCCATGGCGCCTACGCCGACGCCGAGCTGTACGACGGGCGCGGGCGCTACGGCTCGGTCCGCTGGCCGGCCGTCGTACTTCTCGTCGTGGGAACGCTGATCGGCTGGGGTCTCGTCACGACCACCGCACCCGACCAGGGGTGGCTCGCCTGGCAGGGCTACCTGCTCGAACCCGTCGGGCTGGGTGGCAAGAAGGGCGCCTGGGCCTACGCGAACGTCGGCGTGTTCGCCGCGTTCGCCATCGGGTTCGTCGGGTGGCTGCTGCTCGGACGGAACACGGTCCGCCGGCAAGAACGGGTCGGGATCACCGCCGCCTAGCGGGCGGACACGCCCGCGAAGACCGACTCACTCCAGTGACCGAGCTGACGCTCGGGCGCGCCGCTGACCCGCAGCGCGGCGGCCGCGACCTGGAGGGGGTGGCAGGGGTCCTCGACCACCTCGTCGACCCCCGGCCGCAGGCGGGCGCCGGCGAGCTGGTCGCGGTCCTCGACGATGAGCACCCGGGCGGGTCCGCCGGCGCCGGCTGCCAACAGCCGGGTCGCGGGCTCACGCTCGGCCGGCAGGGCGAGTACCAGCACGAGCGGGGCCGGCCCGGTCTCCTGGGCGAGGATGTCCAAGACGGCGAACCCGGCCTCGCGGAGCCCGTCACGGACGTCGGAGAAGGTCCGGCGCGGGAGCCGTACGGCCGCCACCGGCTGGGACTCGGCCGGGCGCAGCGCCCACGCCGACCCCCTGGTCCCACGAACGCGGGATGCGGCGAGGTCGCCGGGCGGTGCCGGAGTGGGGATCGCGGGTGAGACGACGGGGGATGGTGCGGGTGCCATGACGCTCCTCGGGCCGGGACCCGAAGCTCCTCCGAGTCCGCGCTTGCCGCAGGCACCTCGCCTGCAGCCCGGTCCTCACCCGGAGCACCCCACCGCGGAGGAGGGTTGCCGTCCAGCTAGCCGGGGCTGTGCGCTGGAACTCATGACCTGGGCACGATCGTAGCGGAAACTCCGACGGATGTGCCCGGCTACGTCCCGGGGACCGCCGCCGGGTCCACCTCAGTGGCGGCCGCATCCCGGTCCGCCGGCAGCCCGGCGGTCTGCGCGGCCAGCCGGACCTGGCCGAGGAACAGCGCGTCCCTGGCTTCCGGATCCATCCAGTCGAGGTGGCCGTAGGCCTCGAGCGAGGTGATCCCATGCAGCGAGGCCCAGGCATGCAGCATGGCCTGGAAGCTCTCTGGTGCGATGTCGCTGAACTTCTGCTCCTCGGCGACGCAGTCCCGCAGCGAGTCCGGCACGGTTCGCACCAGCGGGGGGTCGAGCCGGCCGCGCCGGGAAGCGTCGGCGAACATCGCCGCGAGCTGGGACAACGCCCGGCTGGCCGCCTCCGTGGTCGGGCCTTCCTGCGGGGCGACGAAGCCGGGCACCGGAAGCCCGAAGATCAGCGAGAACTGCTGCGGCTCCCGCAGTGCCCACTGGCGGTAGGCGCCGGCCGCGGCGATCCACCGGCCGCGGATGTCCTCCTCGTCCACGGCGTCGCGGGCGGCGGCGACGGCGTCACCGAGGTCGTTGTAGGCGTCGGTGATCAGCGCGACCAGCAGCTCATCGCGGTCGGCGAAGTAGCGGTACAGAGCCGGCGGCGTCATGCCCATCACCCGGGCGATGTCGGTGAAGCGGACATCGGTGGTGCCCTGCTCGTGCATCAGCTCGAGGGCGGTGGCCTTGATCTCGTCGACCGTGGCCGCCCGCGCTCGCTCGCGCCGAGGGATCGGTCCGGCCACGCTCGTCATCCGCTGCTCCCAGCTGTCGTGATGAATTGGTTACACATCTTTACACGAGTAATGCCTCTTGACAAGAACCCTCTGACCTCGCTTTAGTGAAGCAACGTAACTCGGCTGACTTCACTTCACATGCAAAGGTCCGGATATGTCCAGGAAACCCGCTCTCCCGCCCGCCGAGCGCTCCGCGCCGGGTGCCACTGCTCCCGGGCCGCTGGGCCGGATCGGCCGCTTCGCCTTCCGTCACCGCGGCCGCACCGTGCTGGCCTGGGTGGCCACCCTCGTGCTGGCAGCGGCCCTGTCGAGTGCCTTCGGCGGGAAGTTCTTCGCCGACTACTCCGCCCCCGGCTCGGACTCGAAGAAGGCCCAGAACCTCCTCCAGGACCGGTTCCCTGCCCAGTCCGGCGACACCGTCGAGGTCGTGGTCAAGGCCGATGCCGGCGTCAAGACCGTCCGCCCCGCCGTCCAGGCGCTGCTCGCGCAGCTCGCGGCGGTGCCCCACGTGACGGCGGTCGAGGATCCCTTCGCCACCCCGGGCGGCCTGGCGCCGGACGGCAAGACCCTCGTGTCGCACCTGCGGCTCGACGTCGTGAACCCCATCGACATGCCGCTCAAGGACAGCAAGCGGCTGCTGGACATCGCCGACAAGGCGACGACGCCCGGCTTCCGGGTCGCGCTCGGGGGCCAGTCGATCGAGCAGGCCGAGGCGGGCAGCATCGGCTCGGAGGGCATCGGGATCGCGGCCGCGGCCCTGATCCTGCTGCTGACGTTCGGCTCGGTCGTCGCCGCCGGTCTGCCGATCCTCGTGGCGGTCGCGGGCCTCGCCGTGAGCAGCATGCTCACCGGCTTGCTGATCTCGTTCATCGACGCCCCCGACTGGTCCACCTCCCTCGCGACGATGATGGGGATCGGCATCGGTATCGACTACGCCCTGCTGATGGTGACCCGGTTCCGCGAGTGGCGGGCGGCCGGCCTCGAGCCGGAGGACGCGACTGCCGCCACCCTGGACACCGCCGGTCGCTCGGTGCTCGTGGCCGGTGGCACCGTCGTCATCTCCATGCTCGGGCTGTTCGCCATGGGGCTGTCGTTCATGCGCGGCGCAGCGCTCGTGACCATCCTGGGCGTCCTGGTCGTGATGGCCGCAAGCGTCACGCTCTTCCCTGCCTTGCTCGGGTACTTCGGCCGAAACGTGGACCGGCTCCGGCTGCCTCTCGGCCGCAGAAGGCCGCCGCAGGTGGCGGTCGGCGGGCACGTCGAGCCCAGCGGCGGATGGCTCGCGTGGAGCCGGCTGATCGAGCGGCACCGCATCGTGGCGACCCTCGGTGGCATCGCGGTGCTGCTGGCGCTGGCCGCGCCCTTCCTCGGGGTGCGGTTCGGTTTCCCCGACGCGGGCAACGACCGCAAGGCGACCTCGACCCGAGCTGCCTACGACCTGCTGTCAACGGGCTTCGGGCCCGGCGCCAACGGTCCGTTGCTGCTCGCTGTCGAGCTGCCCGCGTCGGGATCGAGCGGTGCGCTCGAAGTTCTGCGGGCGAACGTCGCCCGGACACCCGGAGTCGCCGCGGTGTCTCCCGCCCAGCTGAACCCCGCCGGTGACACGGCGGTGATCTCGGTGATCCCGACAACGGGTCCCCAGTCGTCCCGGACCGGGGACCTGGTGCGCCAGCTCCGCAGCGACGTGATCCCTGCATCGACGCGCGGCACGGGCACGGTGGTCCACGTCGGCGGCGTCACCGCGGCGTCGATCGACAGCACCAAGAACATCGCGCGGCGCATCCCGCTGCTGATCGGCGGTGTGGTGCTGCTGTCCATGGTGCTGCTGCTGGTGTCCTTCCGGAGCGTGATGATCCCGATCAAGGCAGCGGTGATGAACCTGCTGTCGGTCGCGGCGTCGTACGGCGTGGTCGCCCTGGTCCTGCAAGGCGGCTGGGCCGGGCGTCTCGTCGGCATCGACACGGAGACGCCACTGCCGGCTTTCGTGCCGGTCCTGATGTTCGCCGTGCTGTTCGGTCTCTCGATGGACTACGAGGTCTTCCTCATCAGTCGGATGCGCGAGGCATGGACTCGCACCGGTGAGAACCACCGGGCGATCGTCGAAGGTCTGGCCGGCACCGGCCGCGTCATCACCGCGGCCGCCGCGATCATGATCGCGGTGTTCGCAGCCTTCGTGCCCAGCCCCGACGTCGTGCTCAAGGTCATCGGCGTCGGGATGGCATCGGCGATCTTCATCGACGCGACGGTCGTGCGCATGCTGCTGGTCCCGGCCGTCATGCACCTGCTCGGCCCGGCGAACTGGTGGATGCCGGCCTGGCTCGGACGTCGACTGCCCGAGCTGCACATCGAGGGCCGCCCCGAGGTGCACCTCCCGGCACCCCGGCAGCCCGCGCCGGACTACGTCGAGATCCCCGACACACGGACGGTGCCGACCGGCTGAGTTCTACGCGGAGCCGTCCGGTTCGGCATCGGCAAGCGCTTGGCGCACTTCCCGGGTGAGCCGCATGACGTCGGCCGGCGGGATCATCGCAGCCAGGCCTTGCTCGATAAGGCGGGCCAGCTCGTAGCCCGGCTCGCAGGCCAGGGCGCGCTCGACGGCAACGTTGGCGAGCGCACCCTGGCCGGCGGCGTAGGCGGCCCATGCGAGCACCGTGCACACCGGGGCAGCGTCACGATCGGGTGCGCGGCGGGCGAGTGCCGAGAGCACCGCGATCAACGCGTGCGGATCGGTCTCGAGCACCAATGTCGCCGCCTCGTCGCGGGCGTCCTTCGCGCGCAGCCCGAGAATGATCCGGGCGGCCTCCTGCTCGCTGGCCCCCTCCGCTCCCCCGGCACGGCGCGCCACCACGTCCCGGAGCAGGGCCAACGTGCGGGTTCGCAGCGCTGCCGGCCCGACGTCGCCCACGGCGTCGATGACCTCGTCGGCGGCCTCCTCCAGGGCCTGCCGGCACCGGTCCGCCTCCGACCGGTCGTCGGGCGGGCGGATCGACCGCTCCAGCGCCTGCCGGTCGGCGAGCACGACGGCGCCCTGGCCGACGGACTCCGCGGCGTAGTGCGCCGCCGACGGCGTGAGGTCGGAGTCGATCACGGTGCCTTCGGGTGGACAGCAGGAGGTGTCCTCGCACAGGTAGGACCACCACCTTCCGCCGTGCACGAGGATCGCGTCGACCACGGCCACTCCCCCGCCGGCGAGCTCGGCGAGCATCGCCTCGATCAGCGCCCGCCGGGGCAGGGTCGACGATTCGGACGCGGGCACGTCGGTGTAGCAGACGAGCACAGCGCCGGTTGCTCCGGCCTTGACGGCGCGACCGGTGAGATCGGCGGAGACCTGGGCGTCACACTCCTCCGGCGCCAGGTCGAGCCGCATCACCAGGCCGTCTCGACGGCGGGGCCCGTGCAGGCAGATCACGACGATGCTCTCGGTCGGAGTGAAGCCGATCCGGTGCGGGAGCATGCCGAGGATGTCGGCCGGCCGGCTGACCTTGACCACGGTCTGACGTGAGAGGTCCATGTCCCGACCGTGCTGCCTTCCGGAACGCGGCACCAGCACAGCAAGGCGAGCTGGGGATGATCGACCAAGCACGGTCCCCGGTGGACAGCGGCTCAGGAGCGGTCAGCGAGAACGTCGGCGTACACCTGCTCATACCCCGCGACCATCCGCTCCGGGCCGAAGTGATCGATGACGTGAGCCCGGCAGGCCCCCGGATCCAGCTCACCAAGCCGTCCCATGGCCTCGACGAGCTCGTCCGGCCGCGTACGGACGAAGCCGGTGACCCCGTCGACCACGATCTCCGGGACGGAACCGCGTCGCAGCGCGAGCACCGGTGTGCCACAGGCCATCGCCTCGATCATGACCATGCCGAAGGGCTCGTCCCAGTCGATGGGGAAGACGAGACCTGAAGCGGCGGCCAGCAGTTCGTACTTCTCGTGTCCGCCCAGCTCACCCAGCCACTCCACCCCAGGTCCGAGTCGCGGCTCGACCTGATCGGCGAAGTAGTGCTTCTCGTCGGGTTCCGAGCACTTTGCCGCCAGCACGAGTCGTTTTCCCGCCTTCCGGCTGATGTCGATCGCCAGGTGGGCGCCCTTGTCCGGGGACATGCGACCCAGCCACACCACGAAATCGTCCTTGTCCGTGCGGAACGGCAGGTCGGTGGCGTCGAGCGCATTGGGCACGACTCCGCGCCACGGGAGCTCAGGGGCTTTGTCCACCTGGAACTGAGAGATGGCGACCAGCGCCATTCCACCCGCCGCTGCCTGCAGGTATTCGCCCCACTCACCCGTCACCGGGCCGTGACACGTGATCACCGAGGGAGCCGATCGGCCGAGGGCGACGGCCGGACCCGACGCCGTGTGGTCGTGCACGATGTCGGGGCGCAGCTCGGCCAGTGCCCGGTCGGCCCGCGCGGCATGGGTGAGCTCAGGCAACGGCCGGCCCAACAGCTCAGCCTGCGGCGACTCGTAGGTCGCCACGAAGTCGGCCCGAGTGGCGTCGGCCCCTGCCGCGATCAGCGTCACGTCGTGGCCACGGTCGACGAGCCCGTCGACCAGCATGGCGACGACCGCCTCGATCCCGCCGTAGCCGTCCGGTGGGATCGAGAAGAACGGCGGCGCGATGACGGCGATGCGCATTCGCGGTGTCTGCATGGACCCCTCCAGCTGGCCCCCCATGACCGACCGACGGGGCGTGCCCTACCCGGCCGATGGCGAACCAAGCACGGCACCCGAGGCCGGTCGCGGCTCGTTGATCACCTCGATACCGCTCGGCAGGCCGTCCATGCGAACGACCCGGCCACCGACGACCTCCAGCGAGACCCGAGCCCCGGCGAGCGGGAGGTTGTCGACCGCGAGGTCCGCCAGAGCCGGTGGCAGAGCGGGGTCGAGCCACACCTTGCCGTGCGGTACCCACGGGTCGAAACGCAACAGCGTCCGCAGGAGCTGCACCGGTGCCGCCGACGCCCACGCCTGCGGTGAGCACGAGGTCGGGAACGGCACCGGCTGGGCGAACTCACCGCGGTCGAAGCCGCAGAACAGCTCTGGCAGGCGTCCGCCGAAGGCCTCCGCTGCGTCGAGGAGGCCACACGCGACCCGCTGCGCCTCTTCGACGAAGCCGTACCGCATCAGCCCTGCCGTGACGAGGGCGGTGTCGTGCGGCCAGACCGATCCGTTGTGGTAGCTCAAGGGGTTGTACGCCCCCATCGACGTTCCCAGCGTTCGAATGCCCCAACCCGTGAACATCTCCTCGGAGAGCAGTCGCTCGGCTACCTGGGGCGCCTTGTCCTCGTCGACGATGCCGGTCCACAGGCAATGACCCATGTTGGAGGCGAGGGCGTCGACGGGACGCTTATCGCCGTCCAGAGCCAACGCGTACCACCCTCGTTCCGGGAGCCAGAACCGGTCGTTGAATGCCCGCTTGAGCGCGGCCGCCCGCTCGCTCCACATCCGTCGGCCGGCCTCGTCGCCGAGCTCCCAGGCAAAGTGTGCCCGCGCGACGAAGGCGGCATAGACGTAGCCCTGCACCTCACAGAGCGCGATCGGGGCCCGAGCCACAGTGCCGTCGGCGAACGTGACGCCGTCCCAGGAGTCCTTCCAGCCCTGGTTCACCAGGCCACGGTCGGTGGCGCGCTGGTACTCGACGAACAGGTCACCGTCGCGGTCACCGTGGTTCACCACCCAGTCAAGGGCCCGGTCCGCATGCGGGAGCAGGGCCGACACCTCATGGGCGGCAAGTCCCCAACGCCTGAGTTCGCCGAGCACCACCACGAAAAGGGGCGTCGCGTCGGCTGTGCCGTAGTAGCGGCTGCGTCCGCCCAGCACCAGGGATGGTTCGGCACCGAACCGCACCTCGTGCAGGATGCGTCCCGGCTCCTCCTCCGACGCCGGGTCGTTCACCTCGCCCTGGAGCCGGGCGAGCGTCTTCAGCGTGCCGAGCGCAAGCTTTTGGTCGATCGGCAAGGCCATGTACGACGTCAGCAGCGAGTCCCGTCCGAACAGCGTCATGAACCACGGAGCACCGGCCGCAACCACCGCGACATCAGGTTCCTCGGGGTCGACGATGCGGAGGGCACCGAGATCCATCCGGCTTCTTTCGAGGGTCCGGCCGAGGCTAGGGTCACCGGTGCGCAGGACCGGTGACGACATCCGCCACTCCCGGGCCTGTCTGGCCGGCGCAGTCTCCTCGACGGGGCGGTCCGTGGGGTAACGGGTGGGCAGCACCTTCCCGTCGATCACCGGCAGAACCTGGACGACGGCATGCCACTTCGCGTGGGGCAAGATCACCACGTCGGCAACCAGGCACCGCCGAGCGACATCCGCTCTCGCCTCGGCACAGCGCACCTCGACACCTCTGCTGTGGTCCTTCGACCCGTAGAACCGTTCGAGCCGGAGCGAGCCTTCGTGAACGGACGTCTGCGCCGGTGGCCGATCGGGCACCCGGCTCTCCTTCACCTCGAACAGGTCGGCGAAGTCGCTGTCCACGTTGAGCCGCAGGCGCACCGCGGCGGTCTCGCCCCCCAGGTTCTCCAGCGTGATGTCCTCCCGCATGCCGGAACCGACGTAGCGGTTGCGCCTCAGCAGGAGCGTGCTGTCGCTACGGCCGGGCCGAGGGAGTGCCCGCCCGATGAATGTGGCGCACCAAGGCTCGGTCGTCATCACGGCAAGGCTCTCCGCCGGGGTGTCGTCGAGGGTGACTTCCCACCTGCTCACCACCCGGGTGTCGCGGAAGAACACTCCCTGTGGGGTCCCTGCACGAACCTCGCCCCCGTTGTCGCAGACGCAGAACGAGGAGCCCTCGACCAGCGTGACTCCGCTGCCGCCGATCGCAGCAGCCTCACCCGCGAACGACCATCCCCCGGTCATCAGCAGCCCTCTTCCCAGTACATGCGGTCTACCGTTACGCATCGTTTCGCCGGATGCAAAAGCCACGCCGTAGGATCCCCGCATGCAGGCCACGATGCGGAACAACGTCACGGAGCTCGGCCGGCCGGACGGTCCACCGATCGTCTTCGCGCACGGCTTCGGGTGCGACCAGAACATGTGGCGCTTCGTGACCCCCGGGTTCGTCGACGACTACCGCGTGATCCTCTTCGACGCCGTCGGGGCCGGCGGCTCGGACCTGAGCGCCTACGACCGCGCCCGCTACGCCACGCTGGCGGGCTACGCACGGGACCTGTTGGAGATCATCACCGAGCTCGACCTGCACGACGTCGTCTACGTCGGGCACTCGGTCGCAGCGATGGTCGGTGTCCTCGCCGCGCGCAAGGAGCCGCAGCACTTCGCGAAGCTCGTGCTCGTCGGTCCCTCCCCGCGCTACATCGATGACGGCGACTACGTCGGGGGGTTCTCCGCCGAGGACATCGAGGGCCTGCTCGAGTCCCTCGACAGCAACTACCTCGGCTGGTCCAGCGCGATGGCACCGGTCATCATGGGCAACCCGGACCGCACCGAGCTCGGTGCCGAGCTCACGAACAGCTTCTGCCGGACCGACCCCGAGATCGCCCGGCATTTCGCTCGCGTCACCTTCACCTCGGACAACCGCGCCGACCTCGCCGGTGTCGATGTCCCCACGCTGATCCTGCAGTGCGCCGACGACGTGATCGCCCCGACCGCAGTCGGGGACTACGTCCACCAGCGGATCACCGGGAGCCGCCTGGTCCGGATGGCAGCGACCGGTCACTGCCCCAATCTCAGCGCGCCCGCAGAGACAGTCGCCGCGATCAAGTCCTTCCTCTAGAACCCGTGACGGTGGCCGGCGGCGAGCCCGAGGAGCCGGAACACCGCCCGCCGGACGCGCTCACGGGTGACACCGCTGAGGAGCTGTACGACGCCGCTCCCTGCGGCTATCTCTCCACCCACCCGGACGGCCTGCTCGCCAAGGTGAACCAGACCTTCTTGACCTGGACCGGGTACCAGCGCGATGAGCTCGTCGGGCGGCGCCGGTTCCTGGACCTGCTCGCGCCGGGCAGCCGGATCTACCACGAGACGCACTACGCGCCACTGCTGCGGATGCAGGGCAGCGTCCAGGAGATCTCGTTCGACCTCGTGCGGGCGGACGGGACTCGCTTCCCCGTGCTGGTGAACTCCCGGTTGCGCAACGATGACGAGGGGCGTCCCCTGCTCGCCCTCACGACGGTGTTCGACGCGAGCGACCGCAAGAAGTACGAGCGCGAGCTGCTGCTCGCGCGGCGCAAGGCCGAGCAGTACGCCGAGCGGCTGGCGATCCTGCAGCTGGCGGTGGCCGAGCTCGCCGCGGCGGCCGAGGTCGCGGACGTCGCGCGCGTCATCGTCGGGGTAGTTCGTGACGCCTTCGGCGCGGCGGCCAGCGCCCTCTGGCTGCGGGACGAGGCGACTGGTCGATTCGACTGGGTGGCTGCGCTCGGCGTACCCGATCCCGTCGGTGAGCCGCCGTTCCTGACCGCCGATGCCCAGCTCCCGCAGCACGAGGCGATCCAGCGCGGTGACGTCGTGGTCGTCCAGGACGCGGCCGAGGCCAGACGTGCCTTCCCCCTGGTCTCCGCCGCTTTCGAGGGCGGCCCGGCCGGCACCCTCGTCCTCGTGCCGCTCGTCGCGCAGGGCCGCACCCTCGGCGTCGTCGCGTCGCGGTTCGCCGAGCGGCGCGATCTCGACGTGGACGAGCTGGGACTGCTGCAGACCGTCGGCCGTCAGGCCGGGCTGGCACTGCAGCGGGCCCGGCTGTTCGACGAGCAGCGCACCGTCGCGCTGACCCTGCAGCGCAGCCTGCTGCCGCACGACGCCCCGACGGACCCGCGGCTGCAGCTCGCGACCTGCTACCTCCCGTCCGAGGACGCGATGGAGGTGGGCGGCGACTGGTACGACATGT
>JAVEDB010000029.1 GCA_030841185.1 Actinomycetota bacterium | reverse complement strand
GCCGGCGCACATAGGTCGATGCGTCATCCCAGGCGAACGTCTTGCCCTCGGGGGTCTGCATCGACTGCCACCGCTCGTCGCCGGCGAAGACGTCGGCGTAGTCGCGGCTGTACATCTCCGACGCGACTGCGGTGGAGATGACGTCCTGGATCTCCTCGTTCGACGGCCAGATGTCGCGCAGGAAGACGTCGTTCCCCTCCGCGTCCTGGCCGAGCGCCTCGCTGGTGATGTCGATGTCCATCGACCCTGCCAGGGCGTAGGCGACGACGAGCGGGGGCGACGCGAGGTAGTTCATCTTCACGTCGGGGTTGATGCGTCCCTCGAAGTTGCGGTTGCCGGACAGGACGGAGACGACAGCGAGGTCGCCGGCGTTCACTGCCTCGCTCACCTCGGGGATGATCGGGCCCGAGTTGCCGATGCATGTCGTGCAGCCGTAGCCGACGAGGTTGAAGCCCAGCTTGTCCAGGTACGGCGTCAGGCCGGCGCGCTCGTAGTAGTCCATGACCACCTTCGAGCCCGGGGCCAGCGTCGTCTTCACCCACGGCTTGCGGCTCAACCCCTTCTCGACGGCGTTCTTCGCCACCAGGGCGGCACCGATCATCACCGTGGGGTTGGAGGTGTTGGTGCACGAGGTGATGGCGGCGATGACGACCGCGCCGTGGTCGACCTCGGTCTCGACGCCGTCGAGCTCGACCCGGGTCGGCTTGCGCGGCCGGTCGCCCGAGGCACGGCCGGGCGGCTGGTGCGGCGCACCGGCCTGGCCGTTGCCGTGCTCGACGGCGGACGGGTCGCTGGCGGGGAAGCTCTCGGCGCCGGCCTCGTCGACCTCGGACTCGACCCCGTCGGAGGTGTAGTCGGCGAGCGCCGCGCGGAACGAGGCCTTGGCATCGGAGAGCGACACCCGGTCCTGGGGTCGCTTCGGGCCGGCGATCGACGGCACGATGCTGGCGAGATCGAGCTCGATCTGCTCGGAGAAGGCGGGCTCGGCGGACGGGTCGTGCCAGAGGCCCTGCTCCTTGGCGTAGGCCTCGACCAGCGCGACCTGCTCCGCCGGGCGCCCCGTCATCTTCAGGTAGGTCACCGTCTCCTCGTCGATCGGGAAGATCGCCACGGTCGAGCCGTACTCCGGGCTCATGTTGCCGATCGTCGCGCGGTTGGCCAGTGGGACGGCCGAGACGCCGGGCCCGTAGAACTCGACGAACTTCCCAACCACGCCGTGCTTGCGCAGCATCTCCGTGATCGTGAGCACCAGGTCGGTGGCGGTGGCGCCCTCGGGCAGCTCGCCGAACAGCTTGAAGCCGACCACCTTCGGGATCAGCATCGAGACGGGCTGGCCGAGCATCGCCGCCTCCGCCTCGATGCCACCGACGCCCCAGCCGAGCACGCCCAGACCGTTGACCATCGTGGTGTGCGAGTCGGTGCCCACCAGCGTGTCCGGGTAGGCCTGCGGCTGCCCGTTCTCAGATCCGGACGAGCCGAAGACGACACGGGCGAGGTACTCGATGTTGACCTGGTGCACGATGCCGGTGCCGGGGGGCACCACCTTGAACTGGTCGAAGGCGCTCTGGCCCCACCGCAGGAACTGGTAGCGCTCCTTGTTGCGCTCGTACTCGAGATCGACGTTGCGGCCGAACGACTCGGGAGTGCCGAACAGGTCGGCGATGACCGAGTGGTCGATGACCAGTTCCGCAGGCGCCAGCGGGTTGATCTTCGTCGGGTCGCCACCCAGCGTCTCCATCGCCTCCCGCATGGTCGCGAGGTCCACGACGCAGGGCACTCCGGTGAAGTCCTGCATGACCACCCGCGCCGGCGTGAACTGGATCTCGATGTCCGGCTCGGCCTTCGAGTCCCAGCCGGCGAGGGCACGCACGTGGTCCGCGGTGATGTTCGCGCCGTCCTCGGTGCGAAGGAGGTTCTCGAGCAGGATCTTGAGGCTGAACGGCAGCCGCTCCGCGCCGTCGACCGCCGCGAGGCGGTAGATCTCGTACGACGTGTCGCCCACGCGCAGCTCGCCCTTGCTCCCGAAGCTGTCGACGCTCCTGGCTCCGCCTCCGTTGCCGCCCACGACCGGCTCCTCTCGCTCGTCGCCATCCTGCCCCAAGCGCCAGGCCCGCAGTCAGCGGTGCCTGCCTCCAGCCAGCAATTTATCTTGATGTCGAGATAAGTTCAAGTGCCCGGATCCTCCGGCAGGATGTGCCGGTGACCTTCGACCCGGACGTGGTCCGGTTCTCGCTGATGCGGCAGTCCTTCATGCGCACCCTCGGCGCCGAGGTGGTCTCGGTGGAGCCGGGTCGCGTGGTCCTCGCGCTGCCGTTCCGCGACGACCTCTGCCAGCAGAACGGCTTCCTGCACGCCGGCGTCGTCACCTCGGTGGCGGACTCGGCCTGCGGCTACGCGGCCCTCACGCTGATGCCCCCAGACAGCGACGTGCTGAGTGTCGGGTTCACGGTCAACCTGCTCGCGCCCGCAGCGGGAGCTCGGATCCGGGCCACCGGCACCGTCGTACGGGCAGGCCGCACCCTGACCGTCTGCTCCGGGGAGGTCGTCGCCGTCGAGGCGGACGGGACGCAGCGCCCGGTGGCCTTGATGCAGGCCACCATGATCCGGCGTCCGGCGGCCCCTGACGGATAGCGCCGGTCTCGCCTGTTAAGCCGGCGAGGACCCAGTGGCCGCCGCCGCCTCCACCTCTTGCGGGAGCGCGCCGTGCCGGCGAAGCAGCTCTTCGTGCAGGTCGACGGTGTTCTCGTCGCGGTGCCGCACCCAGCCGCCGTCCGGCTGCAGGTACCAGGCTTCGACCTGCTCGGACGTCAGCAGGTCGATCAGGTCGGTGAGGTATACGCGCGCCGCCTCGTCCCGTACGTCGACCAGCGCCTCCACCCGGCGGTCCAGGTTGCGGCCCATCAGGTCGGCACTGCCGATCCAGATCTCGTCCGCGCCGCCGGCATGGAAGCGCTGGATCCTCGAGTGCTCGAGGAAACGCCCGACGATGCTGCGGACGGTGATCGTCTCGGAGAGACCGGGCACCCCAGGACGGATCGTGCACCTGCTGCGGATGGCCAGCTTGATGGGCACCCCGGCCCGGGACGCCGTGTACAACGCGTCGATCATCTGCTCGTCCACCAGGCTGTTCAGCTTCATGAAGATGCCCGAGGGCCGGCCCGCGGTGGCCGCCGCCACTTCCAGGCGGATCCGGTCGAGGATCCCGTCGCGGGCCGTGTCAGGAGCGACCAGCAGCCGTCGGTAGTTGTGGTGACGGGTGTGGCCGGACAGGTGGTTGAACAGGTCGGCGATGTCGGCACACACGTCGGGGTCGGCGGTGAGCAGCCCGAGGTCCTCGTAGACCGCGGCCGTTCGCGGGTTGTAGTTGCCCGTGCCCACGTGGGCGTAGCGGCGCAGCGAGCCGCCTTTCTCCCGCCGTACGACGAGCGAGAGCTTGCAGTGCGTCTTGAGACCGACGAGGCCATAGACGACGTGGCACCCGGCACGTTCGAGCTGGCGCGCCCAGCGGATGTTCGCCTCCTCGTCGAAGCGGGCCTTGATCTCCACGATCACGAGCACCTGCTTGCCGGCCTTGGCCGCATCGATCAGGGAGTCCACGACGGGAGAGTCACCGCTGGTCCGGTAGAGGGTCTGCTTGATCGCGAGGACGTCGGGGTCGTGCGCGGCCTGGCCGATGAACCTCTGCACCGTGGTGGCGAACGAGTCGTACGGGTGGTGCACGAGCACGTCGGTGGCGCGCAGGGCGGAGAACAGCGAGGTGTCCTCGTCGGCTCGCAGGGCGGCGGGCGTCGCGGGCACGAACGGGGGGTAACGCAGCTCGGGTCGGTCGAGGTCAGCGATCGTCGAGAGGTCGGCGAGGTCCAGAGGCGGCGGCAGCCGGTAGATCGCGTGCTCGTCGACGTCGAGCTCCCGAGCGAGCAGCTCCAGGACGCGGTCGCTGACGGCCTCCTCGACCTCCAGGCGCACGGCCACGCCGGAACGCCTGCGGCTGAGCTCTCGCTCGAGGGCGACCAGCAGGTTGTCGGCGTCCTCCTCCTCGAGCTCGAGGTCCTCGTTGCGGGTGACCCGGAACACGCTGGCCGTCAACAGCTGCATGCCGGTGAACAGCTGCGGGAGGTGTGCCCTGATGAGGTCCTCCAGCAGCAGGAACTGGCCGTCGGTGCGTAGCGGCAGCAGCCTCGGCAACGACTCGGGGACCTTCACCCGGGCGAAGCTCTCCTCACCCGTGGCCGGGTCGCGTGCGACCACGGCGAGGTTGAGCGACAACCCCGAGATGTACGGGAACGGGTGAGCCGGGTCGACCGCCAGCGGGGTGAGGACGGGATAGACCCGGTCCTGGAAGAACGTGTGCAGCTGGAGCTGCTCCTCGGCCGGGAGCTGTTCCCAGCGCAGCACCTCGATGCCGCGTTCGCGCAGCTCGGGCTGGAGCATCTGGCAGAAGGTACGGGCGTGCTCGACGGAGAGCTTCTGAGCCCGCTCGGACAGCCGGGCCAGCTGGGCGGTGGGGGTGAGCCCGCTGGCGGCGGCCACGGCGATGCCCGAGGCGATGCGCCGCCGGACCCCCGCAACGCGGACCATGAAGAACTCGTCGAGGTTGCTCGCGAAGATCGCGCAGAAACGCACCCGTTCGAGCAGCGGCCGGTCTTCGTCCTGCGCGAGCTCGAGGACCCGCGCGTTGAACGTCAGCCAGCTCTCCTCCCGGTCCAGGAACCGGTCGGTCGGGAAGCCGCTCGGCCCGGGGCGCTGGGGAGCCTCGAGGATCTCCTCGATCACCTCGGCACTGTCGTCGGCGATGTGGCGGTCACTGAGCGCCTGCCGCTCGGCCGGATTGCTCACGAGTGACTCACCAGTTGCTCACCAGTTGGCACCCAGACATGGTGGCTCGACCGAGTGCCCAAGCGCGAGGTCTTAGATGAACGGAAAGCGAACGGAGGGTATGGGCTTGGTGAACAGCCGCGATGCCCTCTTCCTCTGACCGGGCAGCCCAGGGCATCGTGGGCGCCGTGACGACCGCGTCGACAAGGCCCGCGCCGAGCCTCCCGGAGCTCCGCGACCGGATCGTGCTCGACCTGGCCCGGACCTTGCCCAGCGTCTCCCCGGACGAGCTGCGGCTCGAGGTCGAGCAGGAGATGCAGCAGTTCGTGGACGCCCCGGTGAAGCAGTACCTCCCGGTGCTCGTCGGCCGCGCGGTCAAGGAGCACCACCGCTAGTCGCGTCCCCGTGACAGGCCGGCCACGCACTCGACGTGCGCGGTCATCGGAAACAGGTCCAGAGCGCGGAGCGAGGAGAGGCGGTATCCCCGCTCACCGAACCAGCGCAGGTCGCGGGCGAGAGCGGCCGGATCACACGCGACGTAGGCGATGGCCCTCGGCAGGGCCCGGCTCACCAGGTCGACCACCGTCCGGCCGGCCCCCGAGCGCGGGGGGTCGAGCACGACGAGGTCCGCGCGCTTCAGGCGCAACCGGCGCAGGACATGGTCGACGCGGCCACGCTCGACGCGGACTGACGGCAGGTCGGCCAGGTTGTGCCGAGCGTCGGCTGCGGCGGTGGGGTCGCTCTCGACGGCGGTGACCCGGCCGCCGGGGCCGAGTCGCTCGGCGAGCGCGGCGGCGAACAGTCCGGCGCCGCAGTACAGGTCCAGAGCGGACTCGCCTGGCCGGGGCTCGAGCGCGGTGAGGACCGCGCTCGCCAGCACCTCCGCCGCGCCGGGGTGCACCTGCCAGAACGCGCCGCCGCTGACCCGGTACGACCGCTCGGCTACCCGCTCGGTGATCGCCGCAGACATTCGCTGCCCGCTCGGACGCACCAGGGTCTCGCCCGTCGACGGTGCCGCGACGACCTCGACCGTCGAGCCCGCCGGCCAGGTCGCCGACGTGACGTTGGCAGCCACCACCAGGTCGTGGGCGATCGGGCACCAGTCGATGGGCACCACCTCGGTCGACCGGTGCCGATGAAAGCCCGCGCGACCCTGGCCGTCCACGGCGTACCGGACCCTGGTCCGCCACCCGAGCCCGTCGCGGTCCCCTGGCACCGCCTCGACCACCACCTCGCGGTCCAGGCCCGCGAGCCGCTGCAGCGCTTCGCGCACCACTGCTGCCTTCAACTCGCGCTGGGCGACGGGCTGCACGTGCTGCCAGTCGCAGCCGCCGCACCTGCCCGGCCCGGCCCACGGACACGGTGGTGGCACCCGGTCCGGGGAGGCGCGCAGCACCTCGATGGCGTCCGCCCGCCAGTACGACGAGTCGGGGGCGCCCTCCGTCACGGTGACCCGCACCCGCTCGCCCGGCAGCGCGTGCCGCACGAAGACGACCCGGTTCTCGTGCCGGGCGACGCAGTGCCCGCCGTGCGCCACCGCGCCGACGTCAAGCTCCATTGTCTCCCCCACCACGGAGACCGACACCGGCGTCCCGGGCCCGGGCGTCACGGCTTCCCGGGGCCGCGGCGGATGGCGGACGGCACCTCCGCTTCGCGGCGGTCCTCGATCCCCACCGAGGACTTCAGCTGCCACGGAACGCTGGTCACCATGACGCCTGGTGTGAACAGCAACCGGCCCTTGAGGCGCAGCGCGCTCTGATTGTGCAGCAGGTGCTCCCACCAGTGCCCCACGACGTACTCCGGGATCAGGACCGTGACGAGGTCGCGCGGGCTGCCGCGACGCAGGCTGCGCACGTACTCGATGACGGGGTCGGTGACCTCCCGGAACGGGGAGTCGAGCACCTTGAGCGGGACGGGGATACCGCGCCGGTCCCACTCCGCCTGCAACGCCTGGGTCTCCTTGGTGTCGACGTTGACCGTCACCGCCTCCAGGGTGGTCGGTCGCATCGCCCGCGCGTAGTTCACCGCCCGCATCGTCGGCTTGTGGATCTTCGACACAAGGACGATGGCATGCGTGCGCGACGGCAGGGTGGTGTCCTCGTCGTCGTCGACGACGAGCTCCTCGGAGACGCCCTCGTAGTGACGGCGGATGCCCTTCATGAGGAAGAACAGGACGACCATCGCCGCGATCGCGATCCACGCCCCGAGCAGGAACTTGGTGATGAGCACGACGACGAGCACGAGTCCGGTGACCGAGAGCCCGACCGCATTGATGATCCGGCTGCGCTGCATGCGCCGGCGCACCGCCGGATCGGTCTCCGTGCGCAGCAGCCTGGTCCAGTGCCGGACCATGCCCGTCTGGCTGGTGGTGAACGAGACGAAGACGCCGACGATGTAGAGCTGGATCAGTCGGGTCACCTGGGCGTCGAAGGCGAAGATCAACACGATCGCGAACGAGGCCAGGATGATGATGCCGTTGCTGTAGGCCAGCCGGTCACCCCGGGTGTGCAGCTGGCGGGGCAGGTAGCGGTCCTGGGCCAGGATCGAGCCGAGGACCGGGAACCCGTTGAACGCGGTGTTCGCCGCCAGCACCAGGATGAGTCCGGTCACGGTGGTGACGACGGTGGCGAGCAGCGGCAGGTTGCTGAAGATGGCCTTGGCCAGCTGGCCGATGACCGGGTCCTGCGTGAACGTCCTCCCGTCGGGGAACCGCACGGTCGAGGGGTCGAGCGCCCGTCCCTGCTGGCCGTGCCATCGCAGCTGCTGGGCGACGTTCTCCGCGAAGTGGATGTTCGTGACCTTGCCGAGTGTGATGATGCTGAGCAGCATCGTCACGGAGATGGTCCCGAGCAGCAGCAGCGTGGTCGCGGCGTTCTTCGACTTGGGCTTCTTGAACGCCGGGACACCGTTGCTGATCGCCTCGACGCCGGTGAGCGCCGCGCACCCCGAGGAGAAGGCGCGCAGGATCAGGAAGCCGCCCGCGAGTCCGGTGACTCCGTTGACGTAGTGGGACTCGGGGTCGAGCTCGAAGGGTGCGCTGGCCGCGTCGGGCAGGTGGCCGAAGGCGAGCCGCGAGAAGCCCCACAGGGCCATCCCCAGCACGGCGACCATGAACGCGTACGTGGGGATGGCGAAGAACGTCCCCGACTCGCGGACACCGCGCAGGTTCAGGGACATCAGGATGATGACGGCGGCGATCGCGATCTGGGCCTCGTGCCCACGGAGCTGGTGCACCGTCGAGGCGGCGTACTGGGCGGCCGAGGAGATGGAAACCGCCACCGTGAGCACGTAGTCCACGAGGAGCGCGCTCGCCACGGTCAGCCCCGGGGTGCGCCCGAGGTTGACGGTGGCCACCTCGTAGTCGCCACCGCCACTCGGATAGGCGTGCACGTTCTGGCGGTAGGACGCGACCACCACGAGCATGACGAGACCGACCGCGATCCCGACCCTCCAGGAGTAGGTGTACGCCGCGAGCCCGGCCGTGCCCAGGGTCAGGAAGATCTCGTCCGGGGCGTAGGCGACCGACGACAGCGCGTCGCTGGCGAAGACCGGCAGGGCGACCCGCTTCGGGAGCAGGGTCTCCTCGAGCCGGTCGCTGCGCATGGCTCGTCCGACGAGAAGTCGCTTGAATGCGTCGGTCACCTGGGGCACAACGCCGAATGCTAGGCCCCCAGCAGGGTCCCGCCCCCCCGACCACACCGTGTAGCGTCTGGGCCGACGATCCGCCGGGCCGAGCGGGTCGGCAGTGCGCGCACCGAAAGGACCCTCCGTGCACTTCGTCATCATGGGCTGCGGCCGGGTGGGCTCGACACTGGCGCACATCCTCGAGGACCAGGGGCACGACGTCTCGGTGGTGGACCGCAACCCCGAGGCGTTCCGCCGGCTGGGGTCCCACTTCCAGGGCAAGCGCGTCACCGGGGTCGGCTTCGACCGGGACACGCTGCGCGAGGCCGGCATCGAGGATGCCGAGGCCTTCGCCGCGGTGAGCAGCGGCGACAACTCCAACATCCTCGCTGCGCGGGTTGCCCGTGAGACGTTCGGCGTCGACAACGTCGTCGCCCGCATCTATGACCCGGGCCGGGCCGAGGTCTACCAGCGGCTGGGGATCCCCACGGTGGCGACTGTGCGCTGGACCGCGGACCAGATGATCCGCCGGCTGCTGCCCCACGGTGCCGAGCCGGAGTGGCGGGACCCGAGCGGCACAGTGCGGCTGGCCGAGGTGGCCGTCGACACCAGCTGGATCGGCGAGCGGGTGACCGCGCTCGAGGAGGCGGCGGGTGCGCGGGTGGCGTTCCTCACCAGGTTCGGTGAGGGGCTGCTCCCGAACCCCGACACGGTGCTGCAGGACGGCGACATCGTGCACGTCATCATGCGCGACGGCGACGCGGAGGCGGTCGAAGAGATCTTCCGGCACCGCCCGGAGGGATCCCAGTGAGGGTCGCGATCGCGGGTGCCGGCAGCGTCGGACGTTCGATCGCCCGCGAGCTGCTCGAGAACGGTCACGAGGTACTCCTCATCGACCGGATGCCCGCCGCCATCAAGCCGTCCTCGGTGCCCACGGCCGAATGGCTGCTGGCCGACGCCTGTGAGGTGACCTCCCTGGAGGAGGCCGGTCTGAACCGGTGCCAGGTGGTCGTGGCGGCGACGGGTGACGACAAGGTCAATCTGGTGGTATCGCTGCTCGCCAAGACCGAGTACGGCGTGCCACGGACCGTCGCCCGGGTCAACAACCCGAAGAACGAGTGGATGTTCGACGAGGCGTGGGGGGTCGATGTCGCCGTCTCCACGCCGCGCATCATGACCGCACTGGTCGAGGAGGCGGTGAGCGTCGGCGATATCGTGCGGATCTTCACCTTCCAGCAGTCCAACACCGAGATGCTGGAGCTGACGCTGCCGGCGGACTCGCCGACCGCGGGCAGCCGGGTGGGCGACATCGACTGGCCCCAGGACACGGCACTGGTGGCCATCATCCGGGAGGGCCGCCCGATCGTCCCGATCCCCGACGAACCGCTCGAAGCCGGCGACGAGCTGCTGTTCGTCGCCACCCCGGACATGGGGCCGCAGCTCGAGGAGCTGCTCGCGCCGCACTCCCGCTAGAGGGGAACGTCCTCGCGCAACGGGGTGCGCCCGCGCGCAAGCACGTAGGCCATGGCAGACAGCGCCGCGACCTGCAGCGGCCAGCCCAGGGCGATCTTGGTGACGCCGAGCCAGCCGACCTCATGCGCGAGGTAGAGCGGGTACTGCACGGCCACCCGCACGGCACAGGGCGCGACGAGCAGCCAGGTGAGCTTGCTGCAGAGCCGCACCACGCCGGGGGTGCGGCGCCAGGAGGTCAGATCCCCGGTCACCGAGCCGATCATCAGGCCGACGAACGGCCACCGGGCCAGGATGGACAGGCTGAGGACCGCGGCGTACCCGCTGTTGTAGATGATGCCGGGCAGGAAGACATCTTCGGCCTTCCCCGAGCGCAGCGCGAAGGCCGCAGCGATCGCGATGCCGACCAGGCTGTTGACGACGAACTGCACGCGCTGACGCTGCACGATCCGGATCGCCAGCAGGACGACGGCCAGGCCCACGCCGATGCCCAGTGCCAGCCGCAGCTCCCGGCTGGCGAGGTAGCTGATGGTGAAGCCGAGCGTCGGGACCGCTCCCTCGAGCATGCCGCGCTTGCCGCCGAGCGCCGCCGAGAGCTGGCGGCGTACGACGTCCTCCACCATGAGAACGTCGGCCTCCGGCGCAGTCGTCACTCCGCCCCGACCGGCCGCAGCTCGTAGCGGGGGTTGAAGATCACCGGCTGCTCGTGGTCATAGGTCACCCGGCCACGGGCCACGATGGACCGGCCCGGGTCGATGCCGGGGATCTGGCGGCGCCCCAACCAGATCAGGGACATGGTCCCGCTGCCGTCGTAGAGCTCGGCCACCAGCGCGGGGACGCCGGCCCGCGGGCGCAGCGTCACGGTGCGGAGGGTCCCGGTCACGACGACGCGCTCACGAGCCGGGAGGTCGGCGACCAGCGTGGCGCCGATCCGGTCGCACCCCTCGCGCAGCTCGGCGGCCTCGTGCTCCTTCGCCGAGCTGGCGAGCCGGGACAGCGTCCGGCGAACGACTCCGGGCGTGTGCTCGTTCATGCCCCCAGGGTATGCCAGTTGCGACCCTGCCGGGCTCAGTGCAGCTCGGTGATCTCCGGACCGCGCCGGAAGGGGTTGAGCGGATCGTCGTCGACATCGTCCACCCGCTGGGCGGTGCCCTCGGTGATCTCAGTGGGGAGCCGCAGCGGGAGGGGGTCACGAGGAGCCATCGCCTCTGGCCCGCGGACGACGACGACATTGCGGAACAGTTCGATCAACGGCTCGGCGACCGCGTCATCGACGGCCGCATCGCCGGTGAGCACACCGCGCAGGAACCATCGCGGACCGTCCACGCCGAGGAACCGCGCCGGTTCGACCCCCGACGAACCGTCCGTCCGCGCCACCGGGACCCGGGTCCTCAGCTCCGGCCCGAGCGGTCCTTCCACATCGTCCGCGGTGCCGCCCTGAGCCGTGATGCCGGCCCGGATCTCGGCCCGTACGTCGGACCAGATGCCCTCCGAGCGCGGGGCGGCGAACGGCTGCACCTGCAGTGCCCCGTTTCCGACGACGAGGGTGACCGCCATGACGGCACCGGTCTCCTCCTCGGCCTCGACGCGGACCTCGAGTCCGGGGCCGGAAGGAATCCAGACGCCACCGAGGCTCACCCGCCCGCCAACGGCCGGGTCGTCGACCTCGGTGATGTCCCAGGGCCCCGAGCCGCGGTGCGACGGTGCCGGTGTAACCGCATCGGGCTCTCCGTCGTCCATCGCCGCGTCGTCTGTGGTGCCCGGCTCGTCGTCTGCCTGGTCGTCATCGTCGCGGCCGCGCCGTCGGAACCTGCTCACACGTCTCTCCCGTCGGTACCCGCGTCCGTGCCGCTGCCGGTGTGGCTCTCGGTGAAGCCACCGGTGGAACCGTGCCCACCCTCGCCCCTGTCCGACCCCGGGAGCAACTGCGCCTCGTGGAACCGGACGGCCGACACCCGTTGGACCACCATCTGTGCGATGCGGTCCCCCCGCCGCAGCCGCACGGTTGTCACAGGGTCATGGTTGACCAGCACCACGAGGATCTCGCCCCGGTAGCCGGCGTCGACGGTTCCGGGGGCGTTCACGATGCCCACCCCGAAGCGGGCGGCCAGCCCGGACCGGGGGTGGACGAAGGCCGCGTAGCCGGCCGGCAGGGCGATGGCGACTCCTGTTGGGACGATCGCGCGCTCCCCCGGCGCCAGTTCGACGTCGACGGCGGTGGCGAGGTCGGCGCCCGCGTCGCCGGGATGCGCGTAGGACGGCAACGGCAGCTCCGGGTCCAGCCGCTGGATGAGGACGTCGACCGGCGGTTCGGGCCAGGTCACGGGTTCACCTCGAAGACCTCGCTGGTGCGGTGCAGGGTGGGATCACGGCGTACTTCCTCGACGTCCTCGGGCCGACCGTGCGCGGTGAAGTGCCCCAGGTCGACCTGCACGAAGAGAGCCCGCGCCCGGACGGCCACCTCGCCGCCGGCTCCCCCGAGCCGCCCGACCGCCTCGGCGTACACCCGGCGTTTGTGGGCGGCCGACGCCCGCGCCTCGATGTGCAACGTGCTGCCGACCGGGACCGGCCGGAGGAAGTCCGTCTCGAGCCGGGCAGTGACCGCAGGCGTCCGCAGCAGCCACATCAACGATCCGAGCGCCTCGTCGAAGGCCGCGGCGAGAAGGCCGCCGTGCGCGAGACCGGGTGCGCCCTGGTGGTCAGGGCTGACCACGAACTCCCCGGTGACCGACACGTCCTCTCCCACCGTGACCCGCAGGTGCAGTCCGGTCGGGTGCCGATCACCGCAGCCGAAGCAGCGCGCGTAGTGCGGCTCGAGAACGGTGCCCGGCGACGGTGCGTCGGCATGCCGCACCGGAGGCCCGGCGTCCGGCGGTGGGACCGTGCTCCGCGTCCGCGACCGGCCCGCGGCCGCGGAGGCTCCCGTCGGTTGCGCTGCGCCCGTCACGTCGGCAGACCCTACCGCCGGGTCCGCTCAGCTCGTCCCGAAGAGGGCCCGCTCGACGAGCGAGATCGGCAACCTCCCCGAGCCCGTGGCGCGGTCGTGGAAGTCGCGCAACGAGCCGCGCGCCTCGTTGAACCACCGCTGCCGCATCCGGTCGAGCTCCAGCGCTCCGGTCAGGTACGACGAGGCTTGCGTCGGCGCGGCGCAATAGCGCAACACCTCCGCGGTCGCCGTGTCGCGGGACAGCGAGGCCTTCGTGGACATGAAGTCGACCGCCTCGTCGATCGTCATCTCGCCGAGGTGCAGCGAGGTGTCCACGACGATGCGGGCGGCACGGAACAACCGGAAGTCGCGCTGGCAGAGCTCCTGCTCGCGGGTGCGGAAGAAGCCTTGCTCGCGCAGCAGCTCCTCGGTGTAGAGGCCCCACCCCTCCGTGAAGTACGTCGAGCCGAACACCGTCCGGAGCGGACGACGACCAGGGTTCTCGTGGTTGCCGGCCAGCCACGCGAAGTGCCAGTGGTGCCCCGGGTAGGCCTCGTGGACGGTGATGGACCAGAGGCCGTGCTTGTTGTTGGTGGCCAGCCGCGCCGCCACCTGCTCGGGGGTCGCGCCGTCGGGCGGGTAGGGCACGAAGAAGTGACCGGCGTGCCGTCCCGGGGCGAACGGCGGCGGTACAGAGTAGTGCGCCACGGCGACCATGCCGCGGATGAACGGGGCCGACGGCACCACCTCGCAGCGTTCACCGGCCGGCATCGTGACGAGTTCCCGGTCCACGCAGAAGGCGCGGGCGGCGGCCGTCGCCTCCTGGTACAGCGCGAGCATCTCCTCGGGCGAGCCCGGCCGGTCCTCGCTCAGCTCCTCGAGCAGGGCGCGCCAGTCCTCGTGACCGCGCAGATCGTGTGTTCGCCGGCGCATGTCGGCCGCCAGCTCGTCGTAGGCGGCCTGGCCGCGCTCCCGCAGCTCCCGGGTGCCGTAGCCGAGCCCCTCGGCGCTGCGCAGCAGAGCGTCGTAGCGCGCCTCACCGATGGCCCACTCGCCGTGCGCGGTGGAGGCCAGCCCCTCCAGGTGCGCGCCGAACCGCTCGAACGCCGCGGCCGCCAGCTCCCCGGCAGCCGCCACCAGTGCCCGGCCGGACTCGGTCTCGACCTCGGCGGAGACGGACCGGGCGTAGACCGCGCCTGCCTGGGCCATGCCCAGGGCCCGGCGGACCAGCGCGGGGTGGGCCAGGTCCGGGTCGAGGTTGGCTATCCCCTGGTCGAGCAGCTCGGGGGTGGCGCGCAACCGGGCGGCGACGGCGTCGGCGAGCGGCTCCGGGGGCTGCAACCGGTGCATGAGCAGGCCGAACACCCCGGACAGCGCGGTCCCGGCGTACATGTCCGGACTGCGCCGCCACTCGGCCCAGTCCCGCATGGCTGCCCGCCCCTGCAGCACCATGACGACCAGGTCGCGGTCGATGCGCTCCTCCTCGTCGAGCTCGCTGTCCGCCAGCCCGGAGAAACGCTCCAGCCACTCATCCTCGCTGCGGGCCTGACCCGCGATCGCGTCGGCCGACAGATCCGGCAGCAGCGCGTCGTACTCGGTCAGGCCGAGCAGGCTGCCGAGCGTCGGCTGCGCGGCCAGCTGGTCGGCTACCAGCCCGGCGGCCAGCTGGTCGAAGGGCTTGTCACTGGTCGGGATCGGCATGCGCCGACGCTAGTGGACGGCTGACGCCGGGCCGGGTGCCACCGGGTGCGACGCTGGGCCCATGCAGGCGTACGACGAGCGGCTCTGGCCGCCACTGTGGCTCTGGATAGCGGGCTGGCTGTTCGCCCTCTCGCTGTCGGTGTCCTTCTACGCCGCCCTCGGCCCGGTGTGGGGGCTGCTGGCTCTGCTCGTTCCGGGCGGCCTCGTCACCGCGGGCCTGATCTCGGCGGCCGCCCGGGTGCAGGTGAGCGACGGGCAGCTCTTCGCCGGCCCCGCGCACATCGGGGTCGAGTTCCTCGGGCCGGCCGAAGCCCTCGACGCCGGCGCCGCCCGGGCGGTCCGCGGCCCGGAGTCGGACCCGGCCGGGTTCCACCTGATCCGCGGCTGGGTGCCGCGCGGAGTCCGGGCCCGCGTCGTCGACCCCGATGACCCGACGCCGTACTGGTTCGTGGCCAGCCGGCACCCGGACCGGCTTGCCGCGGCCATCGAGGCGGCCCGGTCGTCGGTGTAGCGGCGGCCGCAGGCTAAGCGCGCAGGTCCCGCCGGATCTCCTCGCCAAGGCGCTTGGTCTCGCGGTGGTTGATGACGCTGCCGGCCACCGCACCGGACATCAGCGGGCCGAGAGTGGTCAGGTTGCGACCGGCCCGCCGGATCAGCCGGCGGCGGATGGCCCGCTTGGCCGTGGATCCCATGGAGAAGCGCAGGCTGCTCGGGTCGAGCGGGTCGATGCCGCGCCGGTTGGTCCAGGACAGCAGGTAGGCAGTGGCCCGCTCACGGGGGGTGCCGACGACCCCGACGCCGTAGACCTCGTGCAGCTCGGCGATCAGCTTCATCTCGATGACAGCAACGAGCAGCGTCTCGGCCGCGATCTGGACCGGCGCGGTCAGCAGAGCGGGCGGCGCGGCGAACTCCACCGCCGCCAGGGCACCGCCTGCGGCACCGACGGCCGCAGTCGCCTTCGCCGCCGTCGACACCAAGGACTCGGCGAGCTCGTCCGCGGTCAGGCCGGGGTACTGCGTCTGCAGGGTCACCAGGTCCCGCAGCGGGATCCGGGGCGCGGTGTCGATCAGGAGGTCGGTGAGCCAGCGACCGCCGAGCACGGACGCGCGCCCGGCGCCACGGGCCGAGCTGCCCAGCGCGCCGGTCAGTGCCGCCAGCGCCCGGCCCTGCTCGCGTCGGCCCCCCGGCTGGTTGGGGTCGGTCAGCCGGACGACCAGTTCACCGAGCCGGTCACCGGAGCCGCGCGTCGGTCCGCCGTCGAGGCCGGATTCGCGGTTTTTGTCCTGTTCGAAGGGCCGCATCTGCCAGGCGTACCCGCCCCTAGGCGGCGCACTCCTTACAGACCAGCTGCGAGCCCTTGGTCTTCGCCAACTGGCTGCGGTGGTGCACGAGGAAACAACGGGAGCAGGTGAACTCGTCGGCCTGCCGAGGCAGGACGCGGACCGAGAGCTCCTCGTTGGACAGGTCGGCACCCGGCAGCTCCAGGGACTCGGCCAGGTCAGCCTCGT
>JAVEDB010000010.1 GCA_030841185.1 Actinomycetota bacterium | reverse complement strand
GTCGCCGACCGGTCGCTGCGGTCCGACGTCGACGAGATGCTGCATGAACGTGGGCTCACCGGCGAGGCACTCGTGCTCGAGATCACGGAGAGCACCTCCATCGCGGACCCTGAGGCGGCGACGGAGGCCCTCCAGAGCCTTCGAGCGATCGGCGTGCGGATCGAGCTGGACGACTTCGGCAGTGGCTACGGATCCTTCAAGGCCCTGCACGAGCTGCCGCTGGACGCCGTCAAGATCGATCGTCACCTGGTCAACGACCTCAGCACTGGGGGGCAACGACTGCTCGCCGCCACCGTCGACATCGCCCACCGGCTGGAGCTCGAGGTCGTCGCCGAAGGCATCGAGGACGAGGAGACGCTGGAGGTGGTACGCCGGCTCGGTTGTGACACCGCGCAGGGCTACTACCTGGCCCGGCCGATGCGGCCCGATGCGCTGTGGCGGCTCCTTGCAACCGACGCCGCCGGCGCCGGGCCGGTCATCCCGGCCGGCGGACGATGGTGAAGCCTCCCGGCGCAACGGTGACCGGCACAGTGCGCGCCGAGGATGCCGAGCTGCTGACCAACTGTCCGCTCCCGTTGTAGACCTCGATCGCGGCGCGGCCCGTTCCCGGCACGCTCACCATGGTGTGTGAGACCGCGTCGCTCGCGCTCCTCAACAGAGCGGTCGCCTGACCGCCGCCAGTCAGCACGTAGCGGGACACCAGCGGCTCGAGGATAACCGCGTCGATCCGGGCGACATCGCTGCCGGACGCCGTTGTCGTCACACCGAGGGTCGTGGCATCCGCCGCGAGCACGCTACCCAGGGTCACGGGCAACAGCGCACCTGGCGCCGGCGAGGACCCCTGCGGCCCGATGTCACCGGACGCGACCTGGCCAAGAGCGCTGCCGCCGGAGGACCACGTCGTGACCGCGGTGCTGCCCGGCACGAGGTCGACCACCGGCAGGACGAGGCGTCCGCCGTCGCCTGCGGGTACCGACCACGTTGCTCGCGCCTTGTTGCCCAGGGCGAGGTAGCCCGTCCCGCCAAAGAGGGACTCGCCGGTCCAGAACGAGGCAGGCACGACGACCTTCGCCGCTCCTGCCGTCGTCGCTGTTTCAGCCTGAACCGTCGTCGAGCCGACGCGCTGGGCGATCGTTGCCACCCGTGCCGCAGCGGCCAGGTCAGGGTTGGCGTCGAGGGCGAGCATCGTCAGCAACCCGTGGATCGTCGACTCCGCTCCCGAGTTCGTGTTGACCTTGCCGTCGCCGGAGATTCCGTCGATGGTCCGGCCGGTGGCCGGGTCATAGGCCGCGACACCCGCGGCGTTCGCGCCGAAGAACCAAGCGGCCTGCATCCCCGCCAGCCGCCGCAGTCCGACCCTGCCGGTTGCCTGCGCGGCCGCCAGCAGCGACTCGACGCGGGCGTCGGCGCCATAGGCGATCTGGGACATGTCCAGCCGGGTCGGCAGCCGGCCGTTGTCCGGACCACCCGAGGTCAGCATCCACGGGGTGAACGTGGCGGCGTCCTTCACCGCGGGCGTGAGGTAGCTCGTGGTGCCCAGGGCCTGCGCCGCCCGGGACAGGGCACCCGGCATCTGCGCCCCCCATCCGTGCCACATCGACAGCGACAGCGCGTACGGGTAGACCGCGCCGAACGGCCAGCTGCTCGCCGTACCGGCAGAGAGCGCGGCGATACCCTCGGCGAGGTCCTTCAGGGCGGTGCGCGCCGCAGCACTCCCACCAGCCTTGACGTACGCCGCCAGACCGAGCACGGCTTCGCTGCTCGCGTCTGCTCCGTCGGCGATGAGCCACGTCGGCGTCGGCCGACCGTCGACCGTCTTCATCTGCCCGTAGGTGTCGAGGAGCTCACGGTTCAACGCGGCGATCGACAGCTCCATGCGGCCGCGAAGGAAGGTGGCAAACGCCTGGTCTTCCGCCGTCGCCGAGCTCGAGAACGCGGCGTACCCCTCGCCGAGGGCCCAGATCGTGCGCGCCAGCCAGTAGGACTCCGCGCTGTCCGACGGCGACGGTGTCTCCGGGGGGTCGGCAACGGTATTGAGCGTCCCGTCGGGCTGCATCCACAGCACGACATTGCCGGCGTTCGCTCCGCTCGAGGTCTGCAGGTAGGTGAGGCCGCGCAGCATCTCGTACGCCGAGTGGCGGCTGGTCGCGGACCCGGTAGCCACCCAGTGCCTGAGGTAGACCACGGATGCACGGGACACGTCGTCGGCGTTGAACGCCCCTTGTCCGTAGGTGTTCGTGTCCGGGTGATAGGTCCCGCCACCCACCCGGGTCAGCACGCCGTTGCGGGGCTCGGCGTAGGTCCAGAGCACGCCGACCGTGGGTTCGGAAGCCAGCTGGTACGTCGTGTGGTTCGCCTGGTCCGGCGGATCAACGGTGTCGCCGAGCCAGTTGAGGTGGGACAGGTTGGTCAGCGGCGGCGGGGGTGGCGGGCTTGCCGCACCGGCGTTCAACGCTCCGGTGGAGAGGGTGGTCACACCCAGCATGAGACCGGCCAACAAGGCCAGACAGCGACGTACGTTCATGGTTGAACCTCCGTTGATATGTCGAGGTGCACGGTGCAGCCGTCGGATGCGGCACGGCGTGCCGCATCGGCGACAGCGACCGCTGCCCATCCCTGCTGAGCTCCGGAGTGCGGACTGCGCTGACCGGTCCGCACGCAGCGGACGAGGTCGGCCATCGCAGCACGCACGGACTGCGCGTAAACCCGTTCCTTGGCCGCCGGACCGCCCAGGGTCAGCACGACCCGGACGTGGTGCGGCACGGACAGCTGCCGGCCTCGGCCCACCGCGCTCGGCGTACCGGCATCACGTCGGACCTGCACGGTGATCGCCCCCTCCGGATGGTCGCCGAAACCATCGACTGCGAACAGCTCGGCACATCGCCGCGGCAGGTCCGCCGCGACATCGGCCCCTGGGCCGTCGGTCCACCCCTCGATGACCGCGTGGACGGGGATCCAACCCTCGACGCGCACCTCGAGGGCGCCGTAGTCGAGTCGCATCAGCTGACGCTCGCACCGGTGGGCATGCGAGAACCCGTGCGCGAAGCCGGCGAGCATGCCTCCCGGGTGGCGGGTGGTGGCACTGACGGCGTCGACCGTGCCGTCGTCCCGCGTCGCCGACATCGCCTGGACGGCGTCGGGGAAGGTCCCGGAAAGCAGATGAGCCGCGTCGAAGAAGTGCACGCCGTGCTCGACGAAGATCCCCCCGCTGACGTCGTCGCGCCAGAACCAGTGGCCGGCGTCGAGGTCCTCGTCGCTCGCGTCGTTCTCGAAGCTGAACCGCTGCAGCCGACCGAGCAGCGGACCCTGCAGCCGGGACAGCGCCCGCAGGAGCGGGTTGTAGCGCAGCACGTGGTCCACGACGAGGACGCGACCGGACGCCGCGGCGGCGTCCCGGACCTCGGCGGCCGAGCCGGCGTCCATGGCCAACGGCTTCTCGCAGAACACGTGGCGGCCTGCCGCGAGTGCGGCGCAGGCGATCTCGGCATGGCTGCCGGGCGGGGTGGTGATGACGACGACCTCGACGTCGGGGTCGGTGAGCAGGTCTGCCCATCGACCGATCTCGCGTACGGCGTGTGCGGTGCTGAAGTCCGCGGCTCGCTGCGGGTCGGTGTCGGCCACCGCAACCAGGTGTACGCCGGGAAGGTCGGCGACCGACCCCGTCAGGAAGGACGCGAAGCGACCGGCACCGACCACGCCCAGCCCCAGCGACTCGGTCACGGGACTCGATCGAGCCGGGCAACACCGATCCTGGTGTCGGCCATCCCGTAGAAGACGTAGCGGACTCCCTCGATCTCCTCGATCGCGGTGGGGAAGACGACATTGCCGACGGTGCCGATGCGCTCGTCCGTGGTTTCCGGCGTCAGGATCGGCTCGCTCGTCCGGGCGATGACCTGGGAGGGGTCGTCGGCGGCGAGCAGCATCGCCCCGGCGGCGTACTCGACGTTCTGGGTGGTGGGGTCCCAGGCGTCGGGCACCTCGCCCGTCACGCCGTGGTGGATGAGCAGCCAGCCCTCGTCGACGCGGACGGGGGGCGGCCCGGCGCCGATCTTGAGCTCTTCGTAGGGATGTGCCGGGAGTGCGACACATCGGTGGTCCTGTGGGCGGGTCAGCGACCGGATGTCCTCCTTGACCCGGTCCACCTGCACGTAGGAGATCCAGATGCCGAGCCGTTCGTCGGTCAGGCCGGCCGGAAGCTGGATGCCCTCGCCCGCGCGGATCCAGCCGAGGTCCCACATCGGCCGGTGCAACATCGCGTACGCCGGCTGCCCGTCAGGCCCAGGGACCGGTTCCGGGAAGAACACCGCGTCCTTGTTCGGAAACATGCCGAGGTCCGTGTCGAGGTCGGGCTGGTAGGTGAACTGCACCGGGCCTAGCCGCCGCCAGTGCCGCAGGTCCGCGGAGACGGCGAGCGCGAGTCGCGGCCCGAGCGCGCCGTAGGCGACGTAGGTCATCAGGTGATGACCGAGGCTCGGCACCCAGGTCGTGCGGGGGTCCTCGACCCCCGCGTTTTGAGATCCGCGTTCCCAGCCCTCATCCGGGGCGAGCACGACACCGCGCCGCTCGACGCCGACCGGCACCCCGTCGCGCACCAGGACCTCGACGAGCCCGACCCGCGACACGTTCCCCTCGGCGACCAGCCGCGGCAGCAGGTGCAGCCGGCCGTCCGGGGTCCGGCCGCTGGCCGGGTTGAGCACGCCCATGGCCTCCAGCGGGTTCCCGTCCTCGGGCGACATGACGACACCGACCCGTTGCATCCGGTAGGGCACCTCGGTCGGGATAACGTCGGCGGTCTGCGTCATCCCTTCACGCCGGAGCCGATGTCCGATGCCCTGAAGTGCTTCTGGAAGACCACGAAGAGGGCAACAGCAGGCGCAGCGAGGACGCACGCGCCGGCGAGGGCCGCGCCGTAAGGGTTCGCGGCCCGGGCGGCGACGTTGCTGATGTAGTTCGCAAGCGAGACGGCGAGCGGCTGCAGACTGGTGTCCTTGGTGATGAGGAACGGCCACAGGAACTCGTTCCACGGCCCGATGAACGTGAGCAGGACCGCCGTCAGCACGGCTGGCCGGACGAGCGGCAGCGCGATCGACCAGAGGATCCGCAGCTCCCCCGCACCGTCGATGCGGGCCGCCGCGAAGAGGTCCTCAGGCAGCTGGAGGAAGAACTGCCGGAAGATGAACACCGCGGTGGAGTTGATCGCGAACGGCAGGATCATCCCGAGGTAGGAGTCAGAGAGGCCGTAGCTGCGGACGATCATCACGTACAGCGGGATGATGAGTAGCTGGAAGGGCACGACCTGCACCAGCAGCATGGTCGCGAACAACGTCCCGCCGCCGCGGAAGTGCAGCCGGGCCAACGCGTATCCCGCCAGCACTCCGAACACGACGGTGCACAGGATGACACCGCCGGTGAAGATGCCGGAGTTGATCAGCGAGCGCACCAGGTCGACCCGCTTGTCGATCGCGGTGTAGTTGGACAGCGTGAAGCCACCGGTCGGGAAGACGCCCTTGAGGGAGGTGTCCGACTTGGCCTGCACCGAGCTGATCAGCATGTAGTAGAAGGGAAAGAGGAAGACGACGGCGCCCAGGATGAGCATGACCAGGCGCGGCCAGCTTCGCTCCTGGCGGTGGTGCTCGACGGGACGGGGTTCGGTGTCGACGGCTGGGCTCGTCGAGACGGCCTGAGCCATGTCAGTCCCTTTCCAGCAGGCGCTTGTTGATGAAGGAGATGACCAGCACCCCGATGACGAGCAGGACACCGATCGCCGCGGCGATGTCAGGGTTGCCCTGTTCGATGCCGCGCTGGTACATCACGAGGACGGGGGACGTCGAGGCGCCGTCGGGCCCACCCCCGTTGGTCAGCAGGTACGGCTCGGTGAACAAGTTGGCGCCGGTGATGATCGAGAGGATCACGACGAGAGTCGTCGCCGGACGGACGCCGGGGATCGTGACGTTCCGCAGGGACTGCCACTTCCCCGCGCCGTCCATCGAGGCCGACTCGTAGAGCTCCTTGGGCACCCCTTGGAGGGCAGCGAGATAGAGCAGGATGAAGAACCCCAGCTGCTTCCAGGTGACGAAGAACGCGATGAGCGGCATAGCCAGCGTGCTGTTGACCAACCACGAAGGATTCGGCGCGAGGGGCCCGAGGACCTGGTTGACCAGCCCGTTGCTGCTGAACAGGAACAGCCACACCGCCACGACCGCGACGCTCGCGGTGATGTAGGGCACGTAGTAGGAGATGCGCAGGAACGTGCGACCCCTGATCGCGGCGTTCAGACCGGTCGCCAGCAGCAGCGAGAAGCCGACTGTCAGCGGCACGTTGATCACCAGGAAGATGCCGACGTTGACGAAGGACCTCCGGACCGCAGGATCGGAGAGAGCGGCCGTGTAGTTCTTCAGACCCACGAACGGCCGGGCTACCGTGGCGCCCGGAGCCGCAAAGAAGTAGTCGTGGAAGCTGATCCAGACGGCGAGCCCCAGTGGATAAGCGAACACGGCCGCAAGGAACACGGCGTACGGAGCGGCGAAGGCGATGCCGAGCGGCTGGCGACCCAACAGGGTCGCCAGCGCGCCACGGCGGCGGCGTGCGGAGACGGGTTCGGTGGACCCGGGTCCAGCTGGGCTGACGGTGGCCGTTGTCATCGGTCGGCCCGGTCAGGGCTGGCTTGCGAGCTGGCTGATCTGGCTCGCGGCGCTGGCGAGACCCGGGTCCACGGGCGTCTTCCCGAAGATGACCGACGACGTGTACTGGTCACGGAAGGTCTGCCAGATCTTGATGCTGTTGGGCACGTTGGGCACCTCGACCGTGCGCGCCGCCTGCGCGGCGAAGAGGTTGTACTCGGGGTGGCCCGTGAAGTACGCCGGGTAGGAGCCGGCCACGTCAGTGCGCAGGGGCATCTGACCGGTCTTCTCGAGCAGTTGACCGTCCTGTGCCTTGCTGGTCGCGAACTTCAGGACACTCCACGCCGTCCCCTGCGCCTTGCACGCCGAGTAGATCGCCACGTTCTTGGCGTCGGAGAAGGTGTGGATCTGGTCCGGGCTCATGCCCTTCGATGTGGGCACCGGGACCACTCCCCACTTGACCTTGCCGCCGTAGACAGCGATAGCCCACGGTCCGACGATCGCCATCGCGGCCTTCTTGTCTCCGAAGGAGTCGCCGTTGTACTTCTCCTTTGGCGCGTAACCCTTGTCGTACATCGTCTTCCAGAAGCCGGCGACGGACTTACCCTCAGGAGAGTCGAAGGTGGACTTCTTGTCCACGATGAGTTGCTTGCCGCCCGACTCAGCGGCGTACAACGGGTAGAAGTCGAACCAGGACTGGAAGAACTCGCTGGTCGGGGCCGGCCAGATGGCGGCCTGCGCAACCCCGCTGGACTTGATCTTCGCGCTGGTGGCGAGGAACTCGTCGTACGTCGCCAGCGGCGGCTTCGCCGCGTCGATGCCGGCCTTGGTGAACATGTCCTTGTTGTAGAAGATCATGACGGGGTTCGACTTCCACGGCATCTGGTAGTACTTCCCGTCCGGCGACTTGTACTGGGCGGCTGCCTGTCCGGTACGCGCCTCGATGTACGCCTTGGCCCCCGGGAAGCTGTCGAGGGCCACCAGGCCGCCCTGCTTCTGGAACTGCGGCACGGCGGCGGGCGAGGTGTTGAACACCAGGCACGGCGCATTCCCCGCGGTGATCGCAGCGCCGATGACCTCTTCGGAGGTCTTGCCGGCGGGAATCTCCTGAGCCGTCACTGTCTCCTTCGGGTTGGCGGCATTCCACGCGGCAACCATCTGCTTGCCCCACGCGAGCTCTTCGGGGTTGTTGGACAACCAGATCTTGATCGGACCCTTCGCGGTGGTGGCGCCTGAGCCACCGCCGCCGCCACCGCCGCCGCAGGCCGCAGCGCCCAAGGCCAGGGCGAGGATGAATCCGAGGGTGGCGGTCGCTTTCGTTTTCATGCCGAATCCGTTTCTGCGAGGGAGGGTGCTGCGGTGGACGCACGAACAACAAGCTGCGGCGATGGGAGGGACAGGTCCAGGCACGGTCCGCCGTCGATCAGCCGTAAGAGGGCGTCGGCGGCGGCCCGGCCCCACGCCACGACATCGGTCCGCACCGTCGTCAGCGGCGGGCGGAGGTGTCCGGCGATGGGCGTGTCGTCGAAACCGGTGACCGAGAGGTCATCCGGGACGTGCAGGCCGCGGGTCTGGGCGGCGGACATGCCGGCGATCGCCATCATGTCGTTGGCGAACACGATTGCCGTCGGTGGCTCGGCGGAGTCGAGCAGTCGGTTGGTCGCTTCGGCGCCGCCGGCGGGCGAGAAGTCGGCGTGCAGACAGGGGCCCTCCTCCAGCCCGGCGACCTGAAGAGCAGTCGCCCAGGCCTCCCGCCGGGACCGAGTGTGCACGAACTCCAGCGGACCTGCGACGTGGGCGATCTGCCGATGTCCGAGCGAGACCAGATGCTCGACGGCGGCGGTGATGCCGGGCCGGTCGTCGACGGCAACGACGGGCCACGGACTGTCGACCGGGCCAGGGGCAATGACGACCGTCGGGAGGCCGAGCGACTTCAACAGGTCCGGTCGAGGGTCGTCCACCCGCAGGTCCGTGAGGAAGACACCGTCGACCCGACCGTTGGCCGCCAGCGCCTCATAGCTGCGCCGCTCGGACTGCTGGTCTGCGACGACTTGCAGGAGCAGAGCCTGTCCGCGGTCGGACAGGGTGGCTTCGACCCCGCCGATGAACGCCGGGAAGAAGGGATCGGCGCTGAGCGTCTCGGGCAGCCGGGCCAGCACCAGCCCGACCGTCATGGCTCGGGACGAGGAGAGCGCCCGTGCGCGGTGACTCGGGGTCCAGCCGAGGTCGTCGGCCACGGCCAGGATGCGCGCGCGAGTCGCCTCGGCGACGCCGGGACGGTCGTTCAGGGCGAAGGAGACGGCTCCCTTGGACACCCCGGCTGCGCGGGCAACGTCCGCGATGGTGGGACGGGGACGCATACAGGCATATAAACCGGTTTAGTTCCGGATTGTCAAGATCGTCACAACGTGCTGGTACGCAGTCGCAACGCGTTCGTGATCACGCTGACCGACGAGAGTGCCATCGCCGCGGCGGCAATCATGGGTGAGAGCAACCAGCCTGTGACGGGGTAGAGCACGCCGGCCGCGACCGGGATGCCGGCGACGTTGTAGATGAACGCGAACACGAGGTTCTGGCGGATGTTCGACATGGTCGCCCGGGACAGTTGCCGGGCCGTGACGATGCCGTTCAGGTCACCTCGGAGGAGGGTGATTCCGGCGCTTTCCATCGCCACGTCAGTGCCTGAGCTCATCGCCAGGCCGACGTCCGCTGCGGCTAGTGCGGGGGCGTCGTTGACTCCGTCGCCGGCCATGGCGACGACGTGGCCGTCCTGGCGCAACGCCTTGACGATGTCGCTCTTGTGATCGGGGAGGACCTCGGCCTCGACGCGATCGATGCCAAGCTCGCGTGCGATTGCCTGCGCGGTGACCCGGTTGTCGCCGGTCAGCATGACCACCTCGATCCCCCCGGCCCGCAGCGCTTTGAGTGCCGATTGGGTGGTCTCCTTGATCGGGTCCGCAATGGCGACGATGCCCGCGAGCCGGTCGTCGACGCCGATGAAGATGACCGTGGCACCGCCGTCGCGGAGCCGGTCGGCGGCCGCGGTGAGCGGACTGACGTCGAGGCCGTAGCTGCTCAGGAAGTTCGCACTACCGAGGACGACACGGTGGCCCTCAACGGTGCCGATCACTCCCTTGCCGGTGGGGGAATCGAAATCGCCCACATCAGGAACCGACAGCCCGGCACGCTCGGCCGCCTCCACGACGGCGCGTGCCAACGGATGTTCGGAGGCGCGTTCCACCCCGGCAGCGATGCGCAGGATCTCGTCGTTCTCGAAGCCATCCGAGGCGGCGATGCCCGTGACGGACGGCCTACCTTCGGTCAGCGTGCCGGTCTTGTCGACGACGAGCGTGTCGACCTTCTCCATGATCTCGAGGGCTTCGGCGTTCTTGATCAGGACACCGAGGCTCGCTCCCCGGCCCACGCCGACCATGATGGAGACCGGCGTGGCGAGCCCGAGCGCACACGGGCACGCAATGATGACGACGGAAACCGCGACGACGAGTGCGTGCGCAAGGCGCGGTTGCGGGCCGACGGTGCCCCAGATGATCAACGCGACGACGGCCACAGCGAGGACGGCTGGCACGAACCAGGCGGCTACCCGGTCCGCGGTGCGCTGTATCGGTGCGCGGGAGCGTTGCGCTTCGGCGACCATCGCGACGATGCGGGCCAGCATCGTGTCGCGTCCGACCTTCTCAGCGAGAACAACGAGCGAGCCGGTCTGGTTCAGCGTGCCGCCGATGACCGTGTCGCCGGTGGTCTTGGTGACCGGCATCGACTCACCGGTGACGAGCGACTCGTCAAGCGATGAGCGTCCGCTCTCGACCACCCCGTCGACAGGGATCTTCTCCCCGGGACGAGCCCGAAGCCGGTCCCCGATCTGCACCTGGTCGAGCGTTATCTCGGTCTCGGCTCCGTCGTCGGCGATGCGGCGCGCGGTCTTCGGCGTCAGGTCGAGGAGGGCCTTGATCGCCCCCGAGGTCTGCTCGCGGGCACGCAGCTCCAACACCTGTCCGAGGAGTACCAGGACGGTGATGACGGCTGCTGCTTCGAAGTAGACATCGACAGTCCCCATGGTGCGGAACGAGTCGGGGAAGATCCCTGGTGCCACGGTGGCAATGACGCTGAAGAGCCACGCTACCCCGGTGCCCATCGCGATGAGCGTGAACATGTTCAGTTTCATCGTGCGCACTGAGACCCAGCCACGCTGGAAGAAGGGCCACCCGGCCCAGAGGACCACCGGGGTCGCGAGCACCAACTGGATCCAGTGCGAGGCCCTCAGCGAGATCACGTCGCGCACCGCAGGGAACAGGTCGCTGCCCATCTCCACGATGACGACCGGGATGGAGAGGAGAACCGCAATCCAGAACCGCCGCGTCATGTCGGCCAGTTCGGGACTCGGCCCGGTGTCGGCGGTCACGGTGACGGGTTCGAGCGCCATCCCGCAGATGGGGCAGGCGCCCGGTCCGAGCTGCCGGATCTCCGGGTGCATCGGGCACGTGTACTCCTGAGTCGCCGGTCCTGCCTCCGGAGCGGTCGAGGCGACGGTCATCGAGTGGTGCTCGTGGACGCTACCCATGACCTCAGAATACTCCCAGGGGGTATGTCGTCAAGAGTCGAGGTGTCGCGCCTCGGAATCGGCCGTGCCAGCCGCGAAGCGCTGCAGCGCGGCGGTGACTGTGGGCAGGTCCAGACCGTCTAGGTGGTCCATCATGTGCCTCCGGACGCTCGCCAGATGCGTGGGCCAAGCGCTGCGAAGCCTGCTGAGGCCGGCGTCCGTGAGCACCGCGTTGTACCCCCGGCCGTCGGTGTCGCAGCGCTCGCGCTGCACGTGACCCTGGACCTCGAGTCGGCTCACGATCCGAGTCATGCCACTGAGCGAAAGCGCGCAGCTTGCGGCCAAGTCGCTCATTCGCAGCCGGCGGCCGGGGGATTCCGACAGGTACATCAGGGTCCGGTACTCGCTGAGCGACATTCCTTGATCGGTCAGCAGGTCGGCGTCGAACGCCCGTGGGACCGTCAGCACCGCCCGCGCCCAGGCGCGCAGGAAGGCCTCCTCCTCCACGGCGAGTGGAACGCCCGATCCCCGCCGCGACTTCGCCACCTGATCAGGATACCTACTTGACAAGCGAAGTATCAGGGCGTTTGCTTTGCATAGCAATTACCTATCGTTGCAGGAGCGTCGCGATGATCCGGATCGGCATCATCTTGGGCAGCACTCGTCCCAATCGAAACGGCGAACAGGTCGCAAAGTGGGTGCTGGAGAACGCGGCCCGCCGCGAGGACGCCGAGTTCGAGCTCATCGATCTTCGCGACTATCCGCTGCCGCACCTCGACGAGCCGATGCCGCCGTCGTTCGGCCAGTACCAGAAAGAGCACACCAGGCAGTGGGCGGCGACGATCGCGTCGTTCGACGGGTTCGTCATCGTGACACCCGAGTACAACCACGGCACGTCCGGAGTGCTGAAGAACGCTATCGACTTCCTCTACGCCGAGTGGAACAACAAGGCGGTGGGTTTTGTCTCCTACGGCGCTGTCGGCGGCGCCAGGGCCGTCGAGCACCTCCGACTCGTCGCGGGAGAGTTGCAGATGGCCGACGTCCGCCAGCAAGTGGCCCTGTCGATGCTGACAGAGTTCGAGAACTTCAGCGTCTTCAAGCCGGGTGACTACAACTTGCCGGCGCTGACCACCATGCTCGACCAAGTCATCGCCTGGAGTGGGGCGCTCGCACACGTCCGTGACGCTGCCAACGTCAGCCTTAGCGGTGCCTGAATCGAGGCTTGGCGTGGGGGTTATCGGGGTCAGCCCGGTCCGGGGCTGGGCCGCCACCGCCCACATCCCGGCCTTGCGCGGGCTGCCGAACTACGAGATCCGGGCACTCAGTGCGCACAGCGAGGAAACCGCGCGCGCAGCAGGCAAGCTGTTCGGGGTCAGCGCGGTGTTCTCGGATCACGCGCAGATGGTCACCCGACCAGACATCGACCTGGTGGCAGTCACGGTCAAGGTCCCGGGCCATCGACAGCTTGTCGGCGCCGCACTTGCTGCCGGAAAAGCCGTCTACTGCGAGTGGCCACTTGGCCGCGACCTCGATGACGCGCGAGCGATGAGCACGCTGGCCGCCGAAATGGGGCTGCGCACGGTCGTCGGATTGCAGGCCCGCCAGTCCCCGGCAATCGAGTTCGTCCAACAGCTACTCAATGACGGATATGTCGGCGAGGTGCTGTCAACGACCCTGGTCGGTCTGTCGGTTCCGGGTGCGATGGTGGTCCAGCCCAACGCCTACATGCTCGACAAGGGGAACGGGGCCAACCTGCTCACGATCGCCGTCGGCCACAGCCTGGACATCCTCAACCACGTGCTGGGGGAGTTCGTCGACCTCTCCGCCGTTTCCGAACTTCGCAGGACGCGAATAACGATCGAGGAGACCGGGAAGCAGGTCCTGAAATCGGCGCCCGACCAAATCGCAGTGATCGGGACCCTCACGTCCGGAGCGACCGCCAGCATGCATATCCGTGAAGCGGTGGCCGGCGGTATCGGGTTCCTGTGGGAAATCAACGGAACGGACGGAACGCTTCGGATTAGCGCTGACGCCGCATACCCCGAAATCTATCCCTTGACCGTCTCGGGAGCGCAGGGGCGAAACGAGCCGGCCGCGCTTGCCGTCCCGCCGACGCTGACAAACAAGTGGCCCACGCTCGCCGGTCTGGATCGCACGCCCGCCTCCAACGTCGGGCGTGCCTATGCCGCGTTCGCTGCAGACATCGAGAACGGCACTCACACGGTGCCGGACTTCGCGGACGCCGTCCGACGTCACGAGGTCATCGCCGCCGTCGAGAGGGCGGCGGAATCAGGGGAACGAGTGAAGGTATAGCCCGCTGCGTGTGATATCCCGAGACACCGGTGAACGGTGTCCCGCGACATCACATCTGGCGGTGGCGGTGGGATTTGAACCCACGGAGGGCGTGAACCCTCACACGCTTTCGAGGCGTGCTCCTTCGGCCGCTCGGACACGCCACCGTCGCAGAGATTACCGGACCTCCCGGGAGGCCCGGAAAAACGCCCGGAGGACCTCGCCGGCCTCGTCCGCGAGGACACCGGCAACGACCTCGGGGCGGTGGTTGAGGCGACGGTCGCGCACGACGTCCCAGAGCGAGCCGACCGCCCCGGCCTTCGGGTCCTCCGCGGCGTAGACGAGTCGGTCGACCCGCGCCAACACGAGTGCTCCCGCGCACATGGTGCACGGTTCGAGAGTCACCACCAGGGTGCACCCGGTCAGTCGCCAGCTGCCGACGTGAGCGGCGGCCTGACGCAGCGCCAGGAGTTCCGCGTGACCGGTGGGGTCGCCCGCGGCCTCCCGCTGGTTGTGTCCCCGACCGATGACGATGCCGTCGGCGGACACGACGACCGCTCCGACCGGCACGTCGCCCGTTTCGACGGCCAGCGCGGACTCGGCCAGGGCGAGGCGCATCCACTCGGCGTACCGGTCGCTCACCTGGTCAGCGTAGGGAGTCGAGCACCTCCGCGAACCCGCCGGCTTCGGCCACCACCGCGAGCGCGTCCATCGGGACGGTCTCCTCCTCGCACAGCTCGCGCAGCTCCTCCGGCGACGTACCGAGGTCCGCCAGCACGTCGAAGTCACCACCGCAGCCGCCCGCGGGCCGGTCCGCGTCGTCTTCCGTCTCGGGCAGCTCGAGCATCGAGCGGTAGGTGCTGGCCGAGATTGCCGCCACGTCGGACAGGAAGACCCGGGGGTCCTCGTCGCCGTCCACGCGTACGACGGCCCACCAGGCGTCCTCCCGCTCGATGAACACCAGGACGGGCTCGTCGCCGGCCTCGATGAGCCGCAGCTGGTCGGTCAGCTCGCCGAGGTCGCCGCCCTCGTCGATGTCGACGTCGCGCGCCGACCATTTGTCCCCGTCGCGCAGCAGCACAGCCGTGAAGTAGGACACCTGGACTCCCGAGTGCTCTCAGGCCTGATCCGGGTCAACTGCCTGTTGGAACTGCTGGCCAAACCCGATGTGGGTGGCGATCTGGATCAGCATCTCGTCGGGGTACAGCTCGAGGTCGCTGCAGATCGCTGCCAGCTCCATGGCGCTCACCCCGAGGTCGGCGAAGATCCCAAGGTCCCCCGCCGGCTGGACGTCGTCGTCCTCCTGGTCCGGCTCGTCCAGCATCTCCATGGCCTGCTCGGCGACCGGCCACTCGCCACCAGCGGAGATATCGGACAGCAGCAACCGGACGTCGTCGCCGTCGGGCCGGACGGCGAGGAAGAAGTCGTCACCGTACGAGCAGAGCCCCAGGGACACGCCCTCGGACTGCTGCTGGCGCAGCGCATGGACGAACGAGTGCAGGTCCTCGGCGGCTCGCGGGGGCAGCGATCCGACCTGCCATTGCCCGTCCTCGCGGTAGGCCACGACGGCAAAGTCGACCAAGGTTTCCTCGGCCATCCTTCACCTCCCGCAGCGTTCGACCGTGACCCGACGGAGCTCTCGCGGGCATCGTGGCAGAGGTTGGCACCCACGGCTAGGTTGTGGGGCCATGCGTACTCACGTCGCCGACCACCCGCTGATCTCCCACAAGCTGACCGCTCTGCGGGACGAGAACACGGACTCCCCAACGTTCCGCCGGCTGGCCGACGAGCTGGTCACCCTGCTCGCCTACGAGGCCACCCGCGACGTGCGGACCGAGACCACCGAGATCCGGACGCCGGTGGCCCCG
>JAVEDB010000248.1 GCA_030841185.1 Actinomycetota bacterium | reverse complement strand
TAGCGTCTCAGTCTGGGAGCCCATGGCGGCGACCAGGTCCTCGTAGCGCGACCGCGTTCCCGGCGGAACCGGGAGCAGCCCGATGGGGTCCGGATCAACGTCGCTGATCGCTGGACGAGCCGTACTGGCGCCGCGGCTCCTGATCCCGGGCTCACGAGTCCCACCTGTCACGGCCGTCACCGACGTTGTCCACAGGGCGGATCTGAGGGCTGGGCGGCGGCACCCGGCGTCGGTACTCTCGGCCCCGCTGCACCGTCCAGCCAGGGCGCTGCTGCGGACCGACGTCTTCCGCTGGGGGTGGGAGTCGTGAACGCCATCACCGCCGTCGAGGACGAGGTCCGCGAGCTCGTCCGCCGGCGCGGTGTCGACCCGGTGTCCGATCCCGCGTCGGTGCGTCGGCTGGTCGACGAGGTCATCGCTGAGTACGACGAGCGCAGCGTTGCCGGCTCCCTGCCGCAGCTCGTCGACCAACGTCTCGCGGCGCGCCAGGTGTTCGACGCCGTCGCGGGTTTCGGTCCGCTGCAGAAGTACCTCGACGATCCGACCATCGAAGAGGTATGGATCAACGAGCCGACCAAGGTCTTTATCGCCCGGAACGGCGTGTCCGAGCTGACGACCACCGTGCTGACTGCTGACGAGATCCGCGACCTCGTCGAAAAGATGCTCAAGTCGTCGGGACGTCGGGTGGACATCTCCACACCGTTCGTCGACGCGCTGCTCCCCGACGGGAGCAGGTTGCACGTCACGATCCCCGACATCACCAGGCGGCACTGGTCGGTCAACATCCGCAAGTTCACCGTGCGCGCCAATCACCTCGAAGACCTGATCCAGCTCGGCACGCTGACCCCGCAGGCCGCGAGGTTCCTCGAGGCAGCCGTCGCCAGTGGACTCAACGTCCTCGTGGCCGGCGGCACCCAGGCGGGCAAGACAACACTCTTGAACTGCCTCGCGGCTGCCATCCCCCCGCACGAGCGCGTCGTCACCTGCGAAGAGGTTTTCGAGCTGAAAATCCCCCTGCCCGACGTGGTCAGCATGCAGTGCCGTCAGCCGAGCCTCGAGGGGACCGGCGAGATAAAGCTCCGGCGGCTCGTCAAGGAGGCACTCCGGATGCGGCCGTCCCGCATCATCGTCGGCGAGGTCCGACAGGAAGAGACCCTCGACCTGTTGATCGCCCTCAACTCCGGCCTGCCCGGCATGTGCACCGTGCACGCCAACTCGGCCCGCGACGCGGTGACCAAGATGTGCACGCTGCCGCTGCTCGCCGGCGAGAACGTCGGCCACCGATTCGTCGTACCGACGGTGGCCTCGTGCATCGACCTCGTCGTACACATCGCGTCGGCGCGAGACGGAAGGCGAGTCGTGCGCGAGGTCGTTGCGATCCCGGGCCGCGCAGAGGAAGACGTGGTGGAGACCGCCGACGTGTTCGCGACCAGGGGCGGCGAACTGGTCCGCGCCGAGGGCTGGCCGCCGCACGCCGAGCGGTTCGAGCTCGCCGGCTTCGATCTCCCGCGGCTGCTTTCCAGCCTCCAGCCGTACGACGTGTGATGGGCGCCCTCCTCGGCCTGGTCTTCGGTCTGGGCGCGCTGCTGATCTGGCAGGGGCTCGACTCGTCGCACCGAGTCCTCGTGCGGCGCCGGACTCGCGAGACGGGGCGCATCGAGGAGATGCTCGCGCAGGCCGGAGTCGAAGCGGTCTCCCCGGCCGGGCTGGTCGCCGCGTGCGTCGCCGTGGCTTCCGTGGTCTCGTTCGTCGCACTCGCCGTGTCGCGGGCGCCGGCGATCGCACTGGCCTTCGGCCTGATGGCGGGGTGGGCACCGGTCGCGTTGGTGCGATTGCGTCAGCGGCGGCGACGATCCGAGCTGCGCGAACTGTGGCCAGAGGTCGTCGACAACCTGGCTTCCGGTGTCCGTGCCGGACTGTCGCTGCCCGAGGCGCTCACCCAGGTCGGGCTGCGTGGCCCGGCCGAGTTGCGCCGCCCTTTCGCCGCCTTCGGCGAGGACTACCGGGCCTCGGGCCGGTTCTTCGACTCCCTGGACCGACTGAAGGCGACGCTGGCAGATCCCGTCGGCGACCGCGTCGTCGAGTCGTTGCGGTTGGCTCGTGAGGTCGGTGGCACCGACCTCGGACGGCTGCTGCGGACTCTCTCGGCATTCCTGCGGGAGGAAGCGCGAGCGAGGGCCGAGCTGGAGACCCGGCAGGGCTGGACAGTGAACGCGGCGCGGCTGGCGGTGGCCGCTCCGTGGATCGTGCTCGCGTTGCTCTCGCTGCGCCCCGCTGCGGTGCGCGCGTACAACACGCCGCCGGGCCTCGTCGTCCTCGCCACCGGTGGCGGCCTCTGCCTGGTCGCCTACCGGCTCATGATCCGCATCGGCAGGCTGCCCGAGGAAGAACGGGTGCTCCGATGACTCCCGTGACGTCCGGAGCGCTGCTGGGGCTGATCGCCGGGCTGGGGCTTTCCATGGTCGTGGTCCGGCTGCCCGTCCTGCGTCGTCCGCGGCTGGAGGATCGCCTCGGGCCCTACCTGCGCGACACCAATCGCCCGTCGCGCCTGCTCACGAGCCGGCGCTCGGTCACGCCGTTCCCGGCCCTGGAGCACATCCTGGAACCGTTCGTCGCCGACGCGTCCCGTGCTCTGGAACGAACCTTCGGCGGCTCGGCGTCGGTCCGCCGCCGGCTCGAGCAGGTCGGTCGCGGGACGACCCTCGAGCAGTTCCGCGCCGAGCAGGTCTTCTGGGGAGCGGCGGGGCTGTTGGCGGGCCTGATCACCGCGCTGCTCCTCAGCGCGCACGGGTCGTTCCACGCGGTGGCCCTGCTCGCGTTCTGTGTCATCTGCGCCATCACGGGGGTGCTCGCCCGCGACCTCTGGCTCAGCCGCGAGGTGACGCGACGGGAGCAGCGGATCATGGCCGAGTTCCCCACCATCGCCGAGCTGCTCGCGCTCGCTGTCGCGGCGGGCGAAGGCGCGGTCGGTGCGCTCGAGCGGGTGACCCGGATCAGTCGCGGTGAACTCTCCCGGGAGCTCGGTCGAGCGTTGGCGGACGCGCATGCAGGCGCCTCGCTGGCTCAGGCACTCGAGGGCATCGCCAACAGAGCGAACCTGTCCGCGCTCGCTCGGTTCGTCGACGGCGTGGCGATCGCGGTGGAGCGGGGTACGCCACTGGCCGAGGTTCTGCGCGCGCAGGCCGTGGACGTCCGGGAGGCCGGCAAGCGCGCCCTGTTGGAGGCCGGCGGCCGCAAGGAGATCGCCATGATGGTCCCGGTCGTCTTCCTCGTGCTGCCGGTGACCGTCCTGTTCGCATTGTTTCCCGGCTTCTACGGGTTCAGCTTCTCCGGCTGAGGCCGACCGATCGAGGGAGGGCTCCGATGGGATTCCATCCGTTCCTGCCAGTGGCTGACCTGGCGCTGCGGCTCTACACCCGCATCGCCGTCCGGGGCGGTCGCGACCGAGGCGACGTGCCCGGATGGGTCCTCGTCACCATCATGACGGCGGGCCTCGTGACGGCTCTCTGGGTGGTCGCCGACGACAAGC
>JAVEDB010000113.1 GCA_030841185.1 Actinomycetota bacterium | reverse complement strand
AGTTGGCGAACCACAGCGCCGACGCGCGCAGGTCACCGGCGATCGCCGCGTGGTCCAGCGGTGCGTAGATGCGCATCGACGCGATTGCCGTGACGGCGAGCACCAGCGCGGACAGCGGCAGCAGCCGGCGCGCGCGTCGCGCGTAGAAACGGTGGAGCGAGATGCGCCCGGTCCGCAGCGCCTCGTCCACGAGCAAGCCGGTGATAAGGAAGCCGGAGATGACGTAGAAGACGTCGACACCGATGAAGCCACCGGAGAGCGCGCCCACGCCGGCGTGGAAGACGACGACCAAGACCACCGCGACCGCGCGCAGGCCCTCGATGTCGAGGCGGTAGCCGCCCGCGACCGCGGCCGGTGCCCGGCGCCGGTGCGCGCCGCGGGGACGGAGGTCGGTCGTCACGCGAGCCGTGACCCAGTGAGGCGCTCGTAGGCCTCCAGATAGCGCGCCCGGGTGTGCGCGACGACCTCGTCAGGCAACGCCGGAGGCGGCTCCCCGGACGCGCGGTCCCACCCCGACTCGGGCGAGGTGAGCCAGTCACGGACGTACTGCTTGTCGTACGACGGCTGCGACCTCCCGGGCGCCCACCCGTCCGCGGGCCAGAACCGCGACGAGTCGGGGGTGAGCACCTCGTCGGCGAGCACCACGTGTCCTTGCGGGGTGCGCCCGAACTCGAACTTGGTGTCGGCGACGATGAGGTCGCGGTCCAACGCGATGTCGCGGGCGCGGGTGTAGACGGCGAGGGTCAGCCGGCGCAGCTCCTCCGCCGCATGCGCGCCGATGGTGGCGGCCACCGCGTCGTAGGACACGTTCTCGTCGTGCTCGCCCAGCGCCGCCTTCGTCGCGGGCGTGAAGATCGGCCGGGGCAGCACGGAGCCGTCCTCGAGCCCCGGGGGCAGCTCGACGCCGCAGACCGTCCCGGTCGCCCGGTAGTCGGTCAGCCCGGAGCCGGCCAGGTAGCCCCGCGCCACGCACTCGACCGGGAACATCTCCAGCCGCCGGCAGAGGATGGCCCGCCCGGCGAACTCCTCCGGCACGTCGGTGGAGACCACGTGGTTGGGCACGACATCAGAGAGCTGGTCGAACCACCAGAGCGACAGCTGGGTGAGGATGCGGCCCTTGTCCGGGATCGGTGTGGGGAGCACGTAGTCGAAGGCGGAGATCCGGTCGCTCGCGACCAGCAGCAGGAGGCCGTCACCGGTCGCGTAGAGGTCGCGGACCTTTCCGCTGTGCAGGTGTTCGAGGGTCGCCACATCGGCAGTGTCTCAAAATCCGGCTGGCGGCAGGAAACCGGCGCGGGGTCCGCCAGGGTTCCGTAGCATGAGCGACCCGAGTCCACATGCTGGGAGCCTCCTGATGCGCACTGCCCTGTCCCGCTTGTTCGTCCCGGTCGCCGTCGTGGCCCTCGCCGCGACCGGCTGCGCGTCCAAGGACAACACGACGTCGTCATCGGGGACGTCGAGCACGTCGGGGTCGGCATCGGCGACGACCGACGCCTGCGCCAAGACCGCGCTCAAGACAGTCACCTCCGGGAAGCTCACGCTCGCCACCGACAAGCCGGTCTACCCACCGTGGTTCGAGGACGACAAGCCGGAGAACGGCAAGGGCTTCGAGGGCGCCGTGGCGGCCGCAGTCGCCAAGCAGATGGGCTACTCGCCCACCGAGGTCGTCTGGGTCCGCCAGCCGTTCGACGCCGCCATCCAGCCCGGGCCGAAGAGCTGGGACTTCGACATCAACGAGTTCTCCATCAAGGAGGACCGCAAGAAGGCGGTCGACTTCTCCTCCCCCTACTACGACGTGACCCAAGCAGTTGTCGCGACCGGGAAGAGCGGCGCCGCCTCGGCGAAGAGCATCGCCGACCTGCAGAAGGTGCAGCTCGGCGCTCAGGTCGGTACGACGAGCTATGACGCAATCGTCAACATCATCAAGCCGACGAAGAAGCCGCGCGTCTACAACACCAACGACGACGCCCTCAAGGCCCTCGAGAACGGCCAGATCGCCGGGCTGGTCACCGACCTCCCGACGGCGTTCTACATGACCGGCGCCCAGCTCAAGGACGGCAAGCTCGTCGGCCAGCTCCCGGCCAGCGGTGGGGCGACCGAGCAGTTCGGCCTGGTCCTCGACAAGGGCAGCCCATTGACGACCTGCGTCAGCAAGGCCGTCGACGCGCTCCGTGCCGACAACACGCTGACCCAGCTCGCGCAGCAGTGGTTGTCCCAGGCCGGCGGGGCCCCCGAGCTGAAGTGACCGTCCCGGCCGAGGCCTTCCCGAGGGTCCCGGCCGACCCGGGGCCGAGTGAGCTGCAGCGTGCCCGCGAGTCATTCCGACGCGGCCAGGCGCGACGGTCCGTCGCGATCGCCTCCGTCAGCACCGTGGTCTTCCTCGCGGTGGCCGGCACCGTGATCGTCACATCGCCCGGTTGGGGCCGGGTGCGGACGTCGTTCCTGGATGGCGGTGTGGCCCGGTCGTCGTTCCCGGCCATCCTGGAAGGGCTATGGCTCAACCTGCGGGTGCTCGCGGTCTGCGCCGTACTCATCGTGCTGGTCGGGCTGGGCCTGGCGGCGCTGCGGACGCTGCGCGGCGCCGTCTTCTTCCCACTCCGGGCCCTGGCCACGATCTACGTGGACGCCTTTCGCGGCATCCCGCTGATCATCCTGCTGTACCTGGTGGGCTTCGGCTTTCCCGGTCTGCGCCTGCAGGGCCTCCCGACGAGCCCGGTGATCCTCGGCTCCGTCGCGCTGGTCCTCACCTACTCGGCGTACGTCGCCGAGGTGTTCCGGGCCGGCATCGACTCGGTGCACCCGAGCCAGCGGGCCGCCGCGCGGTCGCTGGGGCTGACCTACGGCCAGACGATGCGCCGGGTGGTCCTTCCGCAGGCGGTACGCCGAGTGCTGCCGCCGCTGCTCAACGACTTCGTCGCACTGCAGAAGGACGTCGGGCTCATCTCGGTGCTCGGCGCCGTCGACGCGGTGCGCGCGGCGCAGATCTCGGTCGCGCAGACCTACAACTTCACGCCCTACCTTGTCGCGGGGCTGCTCTTCGTCGCACTGGCCGTGCCGACCGTGCGGCTGGCCGACTGGGTCAACGGTCGCGCTACCCGGCGCCAACAGGCTGCGGGGGCGCTGTGAGCAGCGACGAGCCGACGCGCGTCCTCTCGGTCGAGCAGGTGGTCAAGCGGTTCGGTGACACCACCGTCCTCGACCACGTCGACCTGCACGTCGACGAGCACGATGTCGTCGTCCTCATCGGCGCGTCCGGCTCGGGGAAGTCGACGCTGCTGCGCTGCGTGAACCTGCTCGAGACCGTCGACGACGGCGTGATCCGCCTCGACGGCGAGGACATCACCGACCCCAGGGTCGACGCCGACGCGGTGCGCCGACGCATCGGGGTCGTGTTCCAGGCGTTCAACCTGTTCCCGCACATGACGGTGCTGGACAACATCACGCTCGCCCCACGGATCGTGCACGGGACACCGAAAGCGCGAGCCGAGGAGGAGGCGATGACGCTGCTCCGCCGGGTCGGCCTCGCGGACAAGGCGACGGCCTACCCGGACCGGCTTTCCGGCGGGCAGCAGCAGCGGGCCGCGATCGTGCGCGCCCTTGCCTACCGACCCCGGCTGCTCCTCCTGGACGAGATCACCAGCGCGCTGGATCCCGAGCTCGTCGGCGACGTCCTCACTCTCGTCCGCGAGCTCAAGACGCAGGGAATGACGATCCTGATGGCGACCCACGAGATGGGTTTCGCCCGGCAGGCAGCCGACCGGGTCTGCTTCCTCGACGGTGGCCGGCTGCTCGAACAGGGACCGCCGGAGCAGGTGCTCGGCGACCCCGAGCAGCCCCGGACCCGCCAGTTCCTGGCCCGCGTCCTCGCGGCCGGTCGCCTCTAGGTCAGGGCCGCTCCTCGACGCGGACCACGTCGAGGTTGTGGAAGACCGGAGGGCCGTCCGAGAGTGCCTGCATCCGCTCGGCGAACTCCGACGTCGCCGGGTCCTCGGAGTTCTTCATGGCTTCCTCGTAGGACCGGAACTCAACAATCGTGTAGTAGGAGCCCGTGTTGTCACGGTCGGCGCCGACGAGGATCCGGCTGGGTCCCATCGTCGGGAAGCGCTCCCGCCACTCGTCGTTGAGCTTCTCGACCTCGTCGAACCGCGAGGTCTTCCACTCGATCAGCTGTACGAATCCGGCCACGGTGCGTCCTCCTCGTTGAGTCCGTTCACAGTATCGGCGCTGGGCGGTAGGCGGCGGCTTCGGGATGACGGCGTACGACGTCTGCCACCCTCGCCACCACGGCGGCGATCTGGCCGGCGGACGCTCCCGTGAACGACAGCGGTGCGGCAATGAGCTCGGCGAGCTGTTCGCGGCTCAGGCCGAGCCGCTCGTCCGCGGCGAGCCGGTCGAGCAGGTCGTTGTGCGGCTCGCCGGCCTCGCGCATCGCGAGGGCCACGGCGACGGAGTGCTCCTTGATGGCCTCGTGTGCCTGCTCGCGGCCCACGCCGGACCGGACCGCGGCGACCAGCACCTTGGTGGTCGCGAGGAACGGGAGGTAGCGGTCGAGCTCTCGGTCCACCACGGCCGGGAACGCGCCGAACTCGTCGAGCACTGTCAACAGCGTCTGGAACAGGCCGTCGGCTGCGAAGAATGCGCCGGGCAGCGCCACCCGGCGCACCACCGAGTCCGACACATCGCCCTCGTTCCACTGGTCTCCGGCGACCTCGCCGACCATCGACGCGAAGCCGCGGACGACGACCGCGAGACCGTTGACCCGCTCGGACGAGCGGGTGTTCATCTTGTGTGGCATCGCGCTGGAGCCGACCTGACCGGGACGGAAGCCCTCGGTGACGAGCTCCTGACCGGCCATCAACCGGATCGTGGTCGCCAGGCTCGACGGCCCGGCAACGAGCTGCGCGACCGCCGACAGGGCGGCCAGGTCCAGTGAGCGCGGGTAGACCTGGCCGACGCTGGACATCACGTGGTCGAAGCCGAGGTGCGCCGCAACCCGCTCCTCGAGCTGGGCCAGCCTGGCCTCGTCACCATCGAGCAGGTCGAGCTGGTCCTGGCCGGTGCCGACCGGACCCTTGATGCCGCGCAGCGGGTAGTCGGCGATCAGGTGCTCGAGCGCCTGCACGGCGTACAGCAGCTCCTCGGCTGCCGAGGCGAACCGTTTGCCGAGGGTTGTCGCCTGCGCCGCGACGTTGTGGCTCCGCCCGGTCATGACGAGCTCACCGTGTTCGACGGCGAGAGCGGCGAGGCGGGCGAGCGTCGCAACAGCACGGTCGCGGAGGAGCTGGAGGCTCGCGCGCACCTGGAGCTGCTCGACGTTCTCGGTCAGGTCGCGGCTGGTCATGCCCTTGTGGATGTGCTCGTGCCCGGCCAGCGCGGCGAACTCCTCGATCCGCGCCTTGACGTCGTG
>JAVEDB010000200.1 GCA_030841185.1 Actinomycetota bacterium | reverse complement strand
TGCCGCAGCTGTACGCCGCTGCTGCGCCTGACGTCGTGGGCGGCGAGTACTTCGGGCCGCGCGGTCCCGGCCAGCAGCGCGGCCGGCCGACACGGGTCGGGATGAGCAAGAAGGCCCGGGACGACGAGTCCGCCCGCCGGCTGTGGGAGGTCTCCGAGGAGCTCACCGGGGTCCGCTACCTGTCGGGTCCCGGCGGCAGCGGCTGAGGCTCAGCTTCGCCGTGGCTCCGGGCGACCCGACAGGGCGGTGACCGCGCCGAGGGTCAGGAAAACCGAGCCGGACACCAGCCGCTCGACGCGCAACCCCCTGGCGGACCGGCGGACGGCGCCGCCCAGCGCTCCCGCGCCCAGCGCCCAGATCGAGTCGGTGACCAGGCCGAGCAGGACGAACGTGATGCCGAGCGCGAGGATCTGCAGCGGCACCGAACCACGGTCCACGTCGACGAACTGGGGGAGCAGAGCGAGGAAGAACAGCGCCGTCTTCGGGTTGAGGACGTTGACGATCACGCCCTGACGGAACAGCCGCCCCGGCGCGCGCGGCACGGCCGGCGCGGCGGTGACGGGGTCCTTCTCGCGGACGAGCAGCCGGCGGGCGCCGATCACGATGAGGTAGGCGGCACCGGCGTACTTCACGACCGTGTACGCCGTCGCCGACGACACCAGCAGCTGCGACAGTCCCACGGCGGCGGCGAACACGTGCACGAGTGAGCCCACGTGCACGCCGAGGACAGACAGGATGCCGGCCCGGCGGCCCTGGTCGAGCGACTGGGCGACGACGTAGACCACCGCCGGTCCGGGGATCGCGAGCAGCGCGAGTGCGGCGAGGACGAAGACGGCATAGCGGGACGGGTCGAGCACGGCGCACCTCCGTGCCCCATCATCGCGGGCCTGGTGCGGCCTGGCCCACCGAATTGTCGGCGAGAACGAGGAGGGACCGGTCCCGCTTCTGGAGACCGGCCCCTCCCCACCCCCGGCCTGCCCAACGAGTGGACGGTCAAGCCGTTACGGCGTGGCCGCTGTGGAACCTTCGCGCCAGGACTCCCACAGAGCGGCGTAGGCGCCACCGGAGGCCATCAGCTCGTCGTGGGAGCCGAACTCCGCGACGAGCCCGCCCTCCACCACGGCGACCTGGTCGGCGTCGTGTGCGGTGTGCAGCCGGTGGGCGATGGCGACGACGGTGCGGCCGTGCAGCACCGCGGCGAGCGAGCGCTCGAGATGGCGGGCCGCGCGCGGGTCGAGAAGCGACGTTGCCTCGTCGAGCACCAGCGTGTGCGGGTCCGCGAGCACGATCCTCGCCAGGGCCACCTGCTGGGCGTGCGCCGGCGCGAGGGCGTGACCGCCGGAGCCCACCACGGTGTCCATCCCGGCGGGCAGTGCATCGACCCAGTCCAGGGCGTCCACAGCGTCGAGCGCGGCGCGGACCGCGGCGTCGTCCGCCCCCGGCCGGGCGAGCACGACGTTGTCGCGCACCGTCCCGACGAACACGTGGTGCTCCTGGGTCACCAGCGCCACCTGCTGCCGCAGCGACTCGGGCTCCAGCGCGGACACGTCGACACCCCCGACCGCGACCCGGCCGGTCCGCGGCGGGTGCACGCCCGCCAGCAGCCGACCGAGCGTGCTCTTTCCGGCGCCACTCGGGCCCACCACCGCGATCCGCGAGCCCGGGGGGACGACGAGGTTGACCCCGTGCAGCACGTCGTGCCCGTCCCGGTAGGAGAAGCGCACGTCGCTCGCGATGATCTCGGTCGTGCGCGGCACCTCCTGCGTCGGGGCCGGCCCGGGCGGGACGTAGCGCACTCCGAGCAGCCGCGCCATCGAGGCCTTGCCGATCTGCAGCTCGTCGAGCCAGGAGATGACGACGTCGACGGGCTCGATGAGCATCTGCACGTAGAGCGTCACCGCGGTGACCTCGCCGAGCGTGACCGCGCCACGCGCGTAGAGGAGGCCGCCGGCGAGCACGACGCCGACGATGGGCAGCACGTAGCCGATCTCGGCGCTGGGGAACCAGACCGAGCGGAGCCACAGCGTGTATCGCTCCGCGCCGATCCAGGCCCGGATGTCGTCGTCCGAGCGCTGCACCCGCCGCTGCTGCAGACCCAGCGCCTCGATGGTGCGCGCGGCGGCGGCGGACTCCCCGATCGACGTGTTGACCTCGCCGAAGGTCGCCATCTCCCGGCGGTAGCCCTCGTCTGCGCGGTTCCGGTACCACGTCGTGCCGAGCACGATCGGTGGCGCACCGACCAGGCAGGCCGCGGCGAGCAGCGGGGACGTGATCACCGCGGCAGCCCCGATGAGCAGCACCGACAGGAGGGCCACGATGATCTCCGGCGCGGCCTGGCGCACGGCGTACGAGAGCCTTTCGATGTCCGTCGTCGACCGCGTCACCAGGTCGCCGGTGCCGGCGCGCTCGACCGTGCCGAGGGGCAGCCCCGCGGCGTTCTCGAGGAAGTCCTCGCGCAGCTCGGCAAGCACCGTCTCGCCGAGGACGGCAGCGCGGAAGCGCGCCCATCGGGTGAGGAGGGTCTGTACGACGAGTGCCGCGGCGAACAGCAGCGCCAAGCGGTCGACCGTGGCTGTCGTCATGCCGTGCTGGATGCCCTGGACGATGGTGCCGAGCACGCGGGGCCCGACGAGGCCGGCCACGACCGCCAGCGCGTGCAGGGTCAGGGCGATGACGACCGTCCGGCGGTGCCGGGAGAGCAGCGCCTTGACCTGCTCGCGCACCTGGGCGGCCGTGGCGACGGGCAGCTTGTTCGACGGTGCTGCCGGCGGTGCCGTGGTCACAGCGCCTCCCCCCGGGTGACGAGCTCGCGGTAGGCGTCGCTGCCGGACATCAGCTCGCGGTGGGTGCCCTGGGCGGTGACCAGACCGTCCTGCAGCAGCACGACGTGGTCGGCCCGGTCGAGCAGCAGCGGACTGGTGGTGAGCACCACCGTCGTCCGGCCGGCGCGCAGGTCGCGCAGCCGCTCGGCGATGCGCACCTCGGTGTGGGCGTCGACGGCGCTGGTCGGCTCGTCGAGGACCAGGATCTCGGGGTCCGCCAGCAGCGCGCGGGCCAGCGCCAGGCGCTGGCGCTGACCACCGGAGAGCGAGCGGCCGCGCTCGGTGAGCACGCCGTCGAGACCGCCCTCGAGTCCGTCGACGGCGTCCTCGGCGCTCGCGACGTCGAGAGCCGTCGTCATCTCGATCAGGCGACCGGAGCGGGGCGGGTCAAGCGCCTCGCGCAGCGGGCCGGAGATCAGCACCGGGTCCTTGTCGGAGACCAGAACCCTCCTGCGGACCTCGACCAGGGGCAGGTGCTTGAGGGGCACGTCGCCGAGGCGCACCTCCTCCGCGTCGACGTAGCGACCGAGCCGGTCCGCCAGGGCGCTGCCCTGGTCGGGGCTGGTGCAGGCGACCGCCGTGAACAGCGCGGGACGGACCCGCAGGCCGGACCGGACATCGGTGAGCGCCGCGCCGGCCGCGGGCATGGCCCGGGGGTGGACCGGGTCGGTCAGCGTCCGGCGCTGCTCGAGGATCCGGACGACCCGGCCCGCGGAGACGGTGGCCGCGGCGTACTTGCGGGCCGCCTCGGTGAACGTCTTGAGCGGGATCACGAGGAAGGCGCTGTAGGCGTAGAAGGCGACAAGCTCGCCGACGGTGATCCTGCCCTGCAGCGCGAAGCGGGCGCCGAGCCAGGTGACCGCCACCACGAAGGAGCCGGGCAGCAGCACCTGCAGGGCGTCGAGGACCGACTGCAGGGCGGCCGTGCGGATGGCGGCCTCGCGGACCTCTCCCGAGGCCAGCCGGAATCGGCGTACGAAGGTCGCCTCCCCGCCGAACCCGCGCAGCACCCGCAGCCCCGAGACCGTGTCCGCGGCCATCGCCGAGGCATGGCCGAGCATCTCCCGCTGGGTGCGTTCGCGGCGCTCGAGCGGCCGGACCAGCGGACCGATCGTCAGCACCAGCAGCGGGACGCCGACGACGACCACGCCGCCGAGCACCGGCGAGGCGACGAGCAGGAGCACCGCGACGGTGATGAAGGCCACGATGGCGCCGACGAACCGGGCGCTGACGTCGAGGACCCGGCAGATGCGCTGCACGTCGGTGCCCGTCGCGGTCGCGACGTCGCCCGCTCCCACGTCGCGCCCCAGCTCGGCCCCGAGGTGCACGACCTGGCGGGCCAGCAGCTGCTGGATGCGGGCGCCGCCGGTGAGGAAGTTGGCGACGGCGAACCGGTGCCGCGCCAGCCCCGCGCCGGCCTGGACGAGCCCGATGGCCAGCAGCACCCCGGACCAGAGCCAAAGCCGCCCCCGGTCCTGGCCGGAGACGCCCTCGTCGAGGGCCCGGCCGAGGGCGAACGGGAGCACCGCCTGCGCGGCCATCCAGGTGACCCCGAACACCGTGCCGGCCGCCATCGTGCCCAGCTGCTCGCGCGCAACCCACAGCAGGAAGCGCTGCGGCGACCGCAGGTCGGGCTGCCCTGGGTCGGCCAGGGGAAGGGTGCGCATGTTGACTCACGGTATGTGGTGCGTCCGACACGAGCCAACGCAATTGCCGCCCGTAGACTCGCAGCTGTGACGACGGAACCGATCGACGTCGAGCCGACCGGCCGTGGCCCCGTCCTCGTCGTCGACTTCGGTGCGCAGTACGCGCAGCTGATCGCCCGCCGGGTGCGCGAGGCCCGCGTCTACAGCGAGATCGTGCCGCACACGATGCCGGTGGCCGAGATGCTCGCGAAGCGACCGGCGGCGATCATCCTCTCGGGCGGTCCCGCGTCGGTCTACGCGGAGGGGGCGCCGGCGGTCGACCGGGCCCTGTTCCAGGGCGGGGTGCCCACCTTCGGGATCTGTTACGGCTTCCAGGCGATGGCGCTGGCCCTCGGCGGCACCGTGGCGCGCACCGGCCTGGCGGAATTCGGCGGCACCGACCTGTCGGTCGTCCGCGAGGGTGCGCTGTTCCGTGGGCTGCCGACCGAACAATCGGTGTGGATGAGCCACGGTGACGCGGTGGCCGCGGCGCCGGCGGGCTTCGACGTGACCGCCGTGACGGAGGGGGCGCCGGTCGCGGCGTTCGAGGACCTCGACCGGGGTTTCGCGGGCGTGCAGTTCCACCCAGAGGTCATGCACACGGCGTACGGGCAGAAGGTGCTCGAGCACTTCCTCTACGACATCGCGGGCGCGCAGCCGACCTGGACCATGACCAACGTCATCGACGAGCAGGTCGCCGCGATCCGCGGGCAGGTCGGTGACAAGCGGGTCATCTGCGGACTGTCCGGCGGCGTCGACTCCGCGGTGGCCGCGGCCTTGGTGCAGCGCGCGGTCGGCGATCAGCTGACGTGTGTCTTCGTCGACCACGGCCTCCTGCGCAAGGGGGAGGCGGAGCAGGTCGAGCACGACTACGTGGCCGCCACCGGCGTACGGCTCAAGGTTGTGGACGCGCAGAAGCGTTTCCTGGAGGCGCTCGCCGGGATCACCGACCCGGAGGAGAAACGCAAGACGATCGGACGGGAGTTCATCCGGGTCTTCGAGGAGGCAGCTCTCGAGGTCGTCGCGGATGCGGGCGCGCACGGGGAGTCCGTCGAGTTCCTGGTGCAGGGGACGCTCTATCCCGATGTCGTCGAATCGGGCGGCGGCACCGGCACGGCCAACATCAAGTCCCACCACAACGTCGGCGGTCTGCCGGACGACCTGCAGTTCGCGCTGGTCGAGCCGCTCCGGACGCTGTTCAAGGACGAGGTACGCCGAGTCGGGCTGGAGCTGGGTCTGCCTGAGGGGATCGTCTGGCGGCAGCCGTTCCCGGGACCGGGTTTGGGGATCCGCATCATCGGCGAGGTGACGCAGGAGCGGCTGGACGTGCTTCGCGACGCCGACGCGATCGCCCGCGAGGAGCTCACCCGGGCCGGCCTCGACCGCGACATCTGGCAGTGCCCGGTGGTCCTGCTCGCCGACGTCCGGTCCGTCGGTGTGCAGGGTGACGGCCGCAGCTACGGCCATCCTGTTGTGCTGCGCCCAGTGTCGAGCGAGGACGCGATGACCGCGGACTGGACCCGGGTGCCGTACGACGTGCTGGCGCGCATCTCGACCCGGATCACGAACGAGGTCCGCGAGGTCAACCGGGTGGTGCTCGACGTCACGTCGAAGCCCCCGGGAACGATCGAGTGGGAGTAGGTCACCCACCCCACCCGCGGCCAGTGTGGAGGCCGGCAAGCGCTACATAATGACGGCTATGTTCGTCCGCGCGTGCCGACGATCGCGCGTCTTTCCGCCCAGATACACGCAGCTTGACTGCGCGGCCGACACCGGCCCAGTTGGCGCCACCATTCAGTTCGATCACTTCCCCGGTGCGCTGCCACTGGCAGCGCGGTATTGCATGGCGATCTCTGTCGCCGGATGCCAGCTGATGTCGGGGAACTGGACGAGGAGTGCGGAAGGGTCGGCGGTCATGTCGGTGGTGTCCATGACGAGGGCTGCGCGTGTTTGCCGGGCGAAGGCTGGTGCCCATGGCGGGAGCGTCGTCGAGAGGAACTGGAGCACACCGCGGGGGATATGTCGGATCTTGTTGGCGCCGAGGCGGAGCGCCAGCTGCTCCATCGTCAGGTTGTCTGGACCTGGGACCTCGATGGTCTGGCCGCGGAGCGCGGGGTCGGTGAGCGCACGCTCGGCAATGGTGGCGACGTCTTGGACGGAGACGAAGTTGATCGGGTTGTCGGCCCGGCCGAAAACGAGCGCCGGCCCGCCCGATGCGACCTTGCCGCCGACGATGTCAATCCAGGTCTCGACGTAGGACGACGGCCGCAGGACGATCCACGACATCGAGCTGGCGTGGAGGTATTGCTCGGCGGCGTACTTCGCGCGGTGCAGCGACATCGGGTGGTCGGGGCGCGCGTCGAGTACCGAGAGCAGCACGAAATGCTCCACGCCCGCCTCGGCGGCGGCGCGGACGAGGTTGCGGTTGCCCTGGTGGTCGACTTCCTCAGGACCGGCACCGCGACCCCCCAGGAAGCCATGCACCGCAGAGATCACGGCCGAAGCGCCCTTCACCGCGGCAGCCAGGGTGGATGGCTCCTGAACATCGCCGATCGCGACCTCGGCGCCAGGAGCCGCGACATGGGTAGCGTCGCGCGTCAGCACCCGCACCTCGTGGCCCGCGGCGGTCAGCCGGGCGACGGTCTCGCGGCCCAGGGTGCCGGTGCCGCCTGCGACGAGGATCATGGCGCTTTCACGGCTCGCTCGACCGCCGCGTTCACGTCGCCGCTGGTCTGCTCGACCGGTTCGAGGTAGAAACGGGCCGAGGTGATGTGGTCCTCGGAGACGCCGAAGATGATGACGCCGGCCATTGCGTGGGGTGTTCCGTCGCGCCTGGTTCCGCTCATCTCCCACTCGGTCCACGCAGTGTCGCCGTCGACGATGCTCGCGGCCACCCGGACCGTGATGTCTGGAACGCCGGCGAAGATCGAGGTCCAGTTGCTGCGAACCTGGTCACGCCCCCGAAAGCCGCGCTGTGGGTGGGCCGGGGTCTCGTTGACGTACTTCTCGGAGAAGCATTCGACGAGTGCGTCGATGTCATGGTCGCTGGTCGCGCTCACGAGCCTGTTGACCACTTCGAGCGTGTCGGACATGGTCCTCACCACTAACGGATACAGTTGCCAGTATTTGATCCATAAGAATGGAATGGAATGCCATGGAAGTCAAGACCAAACGCCGCTACGACGCAAGCCGGCGCCGCTCGCAAGCTGCACGCACGCAGAGCACGATCCTCGACGTCGCGCGCCGGCAGTTCCTCGAGCACGGCTACGCCGCCACCACGGTGGCGCGTGTTGCCGCTGATGCGGGTACCTCCGTCGAGACCGTCTACAAGGCTTTTGGGGGGAAGTCTGGCCTGGTGCGCGCGCTGTGGGAGCGCGGGCTGGACGGCCGAGGCGCCGTACCCGCGCCGGAGCGCTCTGACCTGATGAGCTCGGCCCAGACCGACGCGCTGGGCGTGCTGCGAGGTTGGGGGGCGTTCACCACAGAGCTCGCGCCTGAAGTGGCTCCGGTCATGTTGCTCGTCCGTGGGGCCGCCGCCACCGACCCGGACATGGCGGCGCTGCTCGTCGAGGCTGAAGGTCAGCGCCGCACCCGGATGCGCCGCAACGCCCGCCTCCTCCAGCAACGCGGCTGGCTGCGGCCCGGGATGGGCCTGGCCCAGGCCACCGACATCCTGTGGACCTACAGCTCGCCGGAGCTCTACGACCTGCTTGTCCTCAAGTCAGGCTGGCCCGTCAAGCGATACGGCGAGTTCATCGGCAATGCCCTGGTCGACGCCCTGCTTACCCACCAGAGATAGAGCGGCCTTCTCGCGTTGGTCTTTTCGCCGCGATTGCCACCGACTGCAGCGAACCCTTCCCGTCGGGCCTGGCGACGTCGTACACCCGCGCCTGCCGCTGAGAGACCGGCCATGCCTCCTCCGCTGCCGTGTCCGCCGTCGTCAAGACGATGATCTCGAAGGTGCCGGGAGACCGGCCTGCGGTCGACCGATCTGGTGTGGGGCAATCTGTGCGTGACGAGGCTGGAGAACAGGTATCGAGTGCTGATTTGTGACGAAGGGGGCCGAACACGTCGAAGTGGCCGTGGCCTTCGACGCGCAGTGCTTAGGAGGTTACCGCCTGCGAGATCGTCGAATAGTGCCAGCTCCGAGGCGCTGAAGACTGGCGCCGGTGCCTTGACGAACGAATCGGCATACCGTCTGATCGTGAAGATGAGCCAGGACGAGTTCCGGGCCGCATTGGCACCGGTGTTGGCGGATCTTGAACGCGACCACCCGTCCTTGCTGCGAGTTGAAGAGTTACCCGACCACCCAGATTTGCACGCGTATCTCTGGGACAGCACCGGGGCGGGAACTGGCGTCTATCTGTCGGATGCCAGTGAAGGGGCCGAACTGGTGGCGGACGCAGCGGACAAGGTTCAGGATGCCGCATTCGAAGCGCTCTGGAGAGAGGGGAAGTCAACGAGTTGGCCTTCGTGTCCTCACCATCCCGACACCCATCCGCTGGCTCCCGGAGCGGAAGCCGGACAAGCCGTTTGGTGGTGTCAGGTCAACGCGGAGACTGCTGGGATCATCGGCTCTCTCAGGCGCTCGTAAGTGCCGCTCTCGACCATTCCCCGCCTGGCGGGTTTCGCTTGGGCGTTAGGACCCGGCACTCATGCGCGTGTGACGATCAGCGGAGCGCAGGCAGATGCCTTCTATGCGGAGGTCCTGGAAGGCGGAGAAGTCTGGACGGTGCGAGACGCGAGTGGATACCCAGCACCGCTGGGTACTGAAGGTGCTAGGGCGATCCCCTTCTGGTCTCTACGTAGCCGCCTTCAAGTCATCATCGACAAGGTCCCTGCCTATCAAGCCTTCGAACCGAGTTCCGTGCCCCTGTCCGACTGGCGGTCTCGCTGGTTACCGGGCTTAGCGAAGGACGGGCTCCTTGTCGGGCTGAACTGGTCCGGTGGCACGGCTACGGGCTACGACCTATCCAGCGAGGACGTAGAGCGGGCCCTCGCCGCTCGTGAGAACCACGCGTAGGTGCCGCGCCCGCCCGTGGTGACCGAAACCGATCGGTAGTGCCAGTTCCTCGGCGTTTGGTAGTCCGAACAACTGAGCGGGTGATCCACCCTTTTCGATCGGTGGTTGTTCGCCCAGCGGCGCTCTATGGTGACGCTGCTGGCCGTTATAGTGCAGCGGCGGGGGGGATCGCACTAGGCGCGCGAGGTGAAACCGTGGAGTGGTCTGAGCGGGAAGCCGTCACCGGTTGGGTCACCGACGGAGGTCTTGAGACCGACCTGCTTTTCCAGCGCGGCATCGATCTGCCGGAGTTCGCGTCGTTCCCGCTCGTGCGCGACCCCGCCACCGCTGGGGTGTTAGTGAGCTATTACCGCG
>JAVEDB010000143.1 GCA_030841185.1 Actinomycetota bacterium | reverse complement strand
CGGTCGAGAGCGGCCGGCCGGTGGCCGAGCAGGAGTGGGCGGTGCCCTACCTGCCGATCGACCCGCGCGACGTGGGGCGGTCCTACGAAGCCGTCATCCGGGTCAACTCGCAATCGGGCAAGGGCGGCGTCGCCTACATCATGAAGACCGAGCACGCCCTCGAGCTGCCACGCCGGCTGCAGATCGAGTTCTCCCAGGTGATCCAGGCGCACACCGACGCCGACGGGGGAGAGGTGCTGCCCGGGCGGATGTGGGAGATCTTCGACTTCGAGTACCTCGCCCGGCGTACTCCTGTCGCGCTCGACTCGCACCACACCTCCTCCGCCGAGGGCGTGGACGACGAGCTGACCGTGGACATCCAGGTCGAGGGCGTCGGGCAGCGCGTGGTCGGCCGCGGCAACGGTCCGATCGCGGCGTTCGTCGACGCGCTCGGCTCGGTGGGTCACGAGGTCCGGGTGCTCGACTACGCCGAGCACGCGCTCTCCTCGGGTGGCGACGCGCGAGCCGCGGCGTACGTCGAGTGCGCCGTCGGTGAGCGCATCCTCTGGGGAGTCGGCGTGGACGCCAACATCGTCACCGCATCGCTCAAGGCGGTCGTCTCGGCAGTGAACCGCGCCGCCGCTCCCCACTAGGCGTCAGCCCAGCAACTCGCGCTGCACCGTCGTCCGGGCGACGGTGCGGCCGCGGAACCAGACCGCACGCGGTGGGTCCTGCAGTCGCAGCACCTCAGGCCAGCCGGCTGCGGCGTAGAGCTGGAGGTCTGCCCGGGCGCCGGCCGACACACCGTAGCTGTCGCCGAGCCGCCACGCCGTGGCCGGCACGGTGGTCACCGCGGCGAGTGCCTGTCGCAGCTCGGCACCCGTGGTGAGCTGCGCCGCGTGTGCGGACACCAGCGCCACCTCGAGCAGGTCGCCCCGGCCGAACGGGTAGAAGCCGTCCTGCACGCAGTCCTGGCCGAACGCGACTCCGACGCCGGCAGCGAGCAACTCACGCACCCGGGTCGTCCCCCGCCGCACCAGACCGTGGTCGCCCCGGCCCTGCAGCACCAGGTTGGTGACCGGGTTCGACACGACGACGATGCCGGCGCCGGCGCAGCCCGCGATGACACGGGCGGCGTAGTCATCGTCGGCCGCGGACAGCGCGCACACGTGCCCGACCGTGACGCGGCCCTGCCAGCCGGTGCGCTCGGTCTCGTCGACCACCATCGCGAGGGTGCGCACCGAGCCGTCGTCGGTCTCGTCCACGTGCATGTCGACGTCGGCGTCGAACCGCCGGGCGAGCTCGAAGCACCACCGCACGTGCTCGCGCTGGTCGTCCTCGCCCTGCTCCCAGTGCGGCATCCCCCCGACGACGTCCGCACCGGCCTCCATCGCCGCGACCATCAGCTCGGCGGTGCCGGGGTCGCGCAGGATGCCCTCCTGCGGGAACGCGATCGTGCGCACCTCGGCGATGCCGGCGCAGTCCCGAGCGGCCGCGAGCACCCCCTCGATCGGGACCAGCCCCCCGACCGTGTCGACGTCGACGTGCGAGCGCAGCCGGGTGGTACCCGTCAGCACCGAACACCTGATGACCTCGGCCGCACGCCGTCGCACGTCGTCCACGGTGTAGGCCCTCTTGGCCGCATGGATCGCCTCGATCGCCCCGCGCAGTGTCCCGTCGTGCTCCACGAGCTGGTCGCGGATGAGCACCTTGTCCAGGTGGATGTGGGTGTCGATGTACGCCGGGAGCAGCAGCCCGCCCGCCGCCTCGACCCGGGCCTCGACCGCGGCTCCGACGCCCGGGCCGACCTCGACGACCCGTTCCCCGTCGATGACGACGTCGGCCCGGGACCCGTCGGGCAGGGTGGCATCGATGATTGCCTGCCGCGTCATGGCGTCATCTCACCATCGATCGGCGACACTGGTGCGGTGAGCCTCTACCGCGACGAGGGTGTGGTGCTTCGCACCCAGAAGCTGGGCGAGGCCGACCGGATCATCACGTTGCTGACGCGCGCCAACGGGCGGGTGCGCGCGGTCGCCAAGGGGGTCCGCCGGACCAAGTCGAAGTTCGGCGCGCGGCTGGAGCCGTTCACCCACGCCGACCTGCAGATCTACGCGGGGCGGTCGCTCGATGTCGTGCAGCAGGTCGAGACGATCGCCTCTCACGGTGACGCGATCGCCGGCGACTACGGCCGCTACACCGCCGGCACGGCGATGCTCGAGACCGCCGAACGGCTCACCGCCGAGGAGAAGGAACCGGCCGTCCAGCAGTTCCTGCTGCTGGTCGGGGGACTGCGGACCCTCGCCGAGGGCTCGCACCCGCCGGGTCTCGTGCTGGACTCCTTCCTGCTCCGCTCGCTCGCCGTGGGCGGCTACGCCGCCTCCTTCGACGACTGCGCGCGCTGCGGCCGGGTCGGGCCGCACCCGTTCTTCAGCGTCCCCGCCGGTGGCGTCGTCTGCGCGTCGTGCCGGTCAGCGGGTGCCGTCACCCCGGCGCCGGAGACCCTCGGCCTGCTCGCTGCCCTGCTGACCGGCGACTGGGCGGTCGCCGACGCGAGCGACGCCCGGCACCGGCGGGAGGCGAGCGGGCTCACCTCGGCGTACCTGCAGTGGCACCTCGAGCGAGGCCTCCGCTCGCTGCGGCTGGTCGAACGCACCTGAGTGGGGCTCGGTTAGGGTCGCGGTCGTGGCACGTCGCCGGCCGGTGCAGCCGCCCCCTCCCCATCCTTCGGGCGCCCGCCCGCCCGCAGTTCCGAGCGACCTGGTGCCCAACCACGTGGCCCTCGTCATGGACGGCAACGGACGCTGGGCGCGGCAGCGCGGCCTGCCCCGGACCAAGGGCCACGAGGCCGGCGAGGCGGCTCTGCTCGACGTGGTGCAGGGCGCCATCGAGATCGGGGTGCGCAACCTCTCGGCGTACGCCTTCTCCACCGAGAACTGGAAGCGCTCGCCGGAGGAGGTGCGCTTCCTGATGGGCTTCAACCGGGACGTCATCCGGCGTCGCCGTGACGAGCTCGACGCGATGGGCGTGCGGGTGCGCTGGGCGGGCCGGCGGCGGCGGCTCTGGCGAAGTGTGATCGACGAGCTCGAGGACGCGGAGCGGCGTACGGCGGACAACACGACCCTGACCCTGCAGTTCTGCGTCAACTACGGAGGCCGGGCCGAGATCGCGGACGCGGCGGCCGGGATCGCCCGGGACGCAGCCGCCGGCCACCTCGACCCGGAGAAGGTCGACGAGCGCACCATCGCGCGCTACCTCGACGAGCCGGGCATCCCCGACGTCGACCTGTTCGTGCGCTCGAGCGGTGAGCAGCGCACGTCGAACTTCCTGCTGTGGCAGTCGGCGTACGCCGAGCTGGTGTTCCTCGACACGTTGTGGCCGGACTTCGACCGCCGGCACCTGTGGCAGGCGATCGAGACGTATGCCCGGCGGGACCGGCGCTACGGCGGCGCGGACCCCGACGCCGGTCGGACGGGCTGAGCCGTGCTGGTCGTGATGCGCTTCGAGGTCCCCGGCGAGGACGACGCTGCCGGGGCTGCGTTCCTCACGCAGGGCAGGGCCGTCCTCGAGATCTTCGCCCGGCAACGCGGTTTCGTGCGAGGCCACCTCGGCCGGTCCGCCGACGACCCGGCCAAGTGGCTGCTGAGCACGGAGTGGGAGGGCGTCGGCGCATACCGCCGAGCGCTTTCGGCGTACGACGTGAGGGTCGAGGCCACCGACTTCCTGAACCGTGCTGTCGAGGAGCCGACCGCGTTCGAGGTGCTCGAACGGATAGGACCCGACTCCGGCGCGGTTCGCGGGTACTCGGATCGCGGCTAGGCTCGGGGGCTCACCACCGACCGCCAGCCGGATGGAGCCAATCGTGGCCAGCAAGGGAACCGACCGTAACGACGCCATCGTCAGCCTCAGCAAGCGTCGCGGCTTCGTCTACCCGAGCAGCGAGATCTACGGTGGCACCCGCTCCGCCTGGGACTACGGCCCGCTCGGCGTCGAGCTCAAGGAGAACATCCGCCGCCAGTGGTGGAAGGCCATGGTGCAGAGCCGTGACGACGTCGTCGGCCTCGACTCGGCGGTCATCCTCAACCGCGACGTGTGGGTCGCCTCGGGTCACGTGGACACGTTCAGCGACCCGCTCGTCGAGTGCCAGTCCTGCCACAAGCGGTTCCGCGCCGACCACCTCGAGGAGGCCTACGAGGCCAAGCACGGGCGCCCGCCGGAGCACGGGCTGGCCGACGTCAACTGCCCGCACTGCGGCACGAAGGGTGCGTTCACCGAGCCCCGCCAGTTCAGCGGGCTGCTCAAGACCTTCCTCGGCCCGGTGGACAGCGAAGAGGGGATGCACTACCTGCGTCCCGAGACCGCACAGGGCATCTTCGTCAACTTCCTGAACGTGATGACCTCGGCGCGCAAGAAGCCGCCGTTCGGCATCGCGCAGACCGGGAAGTCCTTCCGCAACGAGATCACGCCTGGCAACTTCATCTTCCGGACCCGCGAGTTCGAGCAGATGGAGATGGAGTACTTCGTCGAGCCCGGGACCGACGAGGAGTGGCACGACTACTGGCTCAAGGAGCGGTGGAACTGGTACGTCGGGTTGGGCCTGCGCGAGGAGAACCTGCGGTTCTACGAGCATCCCAAGGAGAAGCTCTCGCACTACTCCAAGCGCACCGTCGACATCGAGTACCGGTTCCGCTTCGGCGGCAAGGAGTTCGACGAGCTGGAGGGGATCGCGAACCGCACCGACTTCGACCTGCTCGCTCATGCCAAGCAGTCCGGGGCCGACCTGACGTACTTCGACCAGGAGAAAGGTGAGCGCTGGACGCCGTTCGTCGTCGAGCCCGCCGCCGGACTCACCCGGGCCACCCTGGCCTTCCTGCTCGACGCGTACACCGAGGACGAGGCCCCCAACGCCAAGGGAGCGATGGAGAAGCGCACCGTCATGCGGTTTGACCGGCGGCTCGCGCCGGTCAAGGTGGCGGTACTGCCGTTGTCCCGCAACGCGGACCTGACGCCGAAGGCGCGCGACCTGGCGGCCGCGCTGCGGCAGTCGTGGAACGTCGATTTCGACGACGCGGGTGCGATCGGCCGGCGGTACCGCCGGCAGGACGAGATCGGGACGCCGTTCTGCGTCACGGTCGACTTCGACACCCTCGAGGACCAGGCCGTGACGGTCCGGGACCGCGATTCCATGCAGCAGGACCGGATCGGGCTCGATTCCGTCGCCGGCTGGCTGTCCGAGCGCCTCGGCGGCTGCTGACCGGCCTTTACCCCCTTTTTATCCGGGTGTCGGGCGGTCTGTCAGTGTGACTCAGGGATACTCCTGAGAAAGCCGATGCCTACTGGGGGGTGAGCGCGTCGTGGACAGAGGCACCTTTCGGGCAATCGGCGTGACGATCTGCGCCGTCGTGACCGTCCTGTCGGCCGTCCTCATGTCGACCCCCGCGCTCGCCGCGACCGGCGACACCGAGATCGAGTCGCGCTGGCAGGCGCTCGGTGCTGGCGCGGGTCCGCTGGGCGCGAAGCTGGCGGCACCCGACGACGACCCGTACGACGTTTCGGGCGGGCGCGCCGAGGACTTCGCGAACGGCAGCATCTTCTGGTCGGACGGCACCGGCGCGTGGGAGGTCCTGGGAGCGGCGCGCACGTACTACACGGCGACGCAGGGGCCGGCCGGACCGCTGGGCTTTCCGACCGCGGCCCCAGAGGCACTTGCCAGCGGCGCCGCGACCCGTCAGGTGTTCGCCGGCGGTCACGTCTACTCCTCGACGGAGACCGGCACGCACGGCGTCACTGGTCCGGTTCTTGCCAAGTTCCTCGCTCTCGGGGGAGTCACCCAGCTCGGTCTGCCGACGGCGGAGGAGTCCCCGGTCCCCGGGGGTACGCAGACCGTGTTCCAATCCGGCCGCCTCTACCGCTCTGGCACCTCGGTGTACGCCCTCATGACAGGTCCGCTGCTCGACCGGTACCTGGCCCTCGGTGGGCCGGCCGGCAAGCTCCGGCTGCCCACCAGTGACGAGACGCCAGTGCCCGGTGCGCGGCGGGTGAGCTTCCAGGGCGGAGCGGTGTTCTGGACGCAGACCTACGGTGCCCGCGTCGTCGAGGGCAGCATCCTGACCCGCTACCTGCAGATCGGGGGCACCGCTTCCTATGTCGGCGTGCCCACGACCGACATGTATGTCATCGCCGGCGGACGCCGGAGCCGCTTCCAGTACGGCTACATCACGGCGTACGGAACCGCGGTCCCGATCGTGACCGGCGGCTGGCGCTTCTCGACGCAGGCCGTGACGGCCGCCGAGATCCCCTACACCTACCGGTCCGGTTGCCCTGTAGGTCCTGCGTCGCTGCGCAGGGTGAAGATGCCCTACTACGACTGGAACGGGGTCCCGAAGATCGGGGACCTGATCATCCGGACCACCGCGGTCGCTGACATGCAGCGGGTCTTCTACGGGGCGTTCGCGGCCAGGTTCAACGTCCGCCAGATCCGCCCAGTCGACGTCTACAAGGGGAGCGACATCGCGTCGATGGCAGCCGACAACACCTCGGCGTTCAACTGTCGCAAGGTGACCGGCAACCCTTACCGGTTGTCGCAGCACTCCTACGGCAACGCGATCGACATCAACACCTACGAGAATCCGTACGTCACGGGAAGCACCGTCTACCCGGCTGGCTCGCGCACCTACCTGAACCGTTCGGTTGTGCGCAAGGGCATGATCGTGAAGTCCGGCGTCATCGCCTACCGGATGGCCGTCTACGGTTGGCCGTGGGGGGCGCGCTGGTCGCACCCCGACTACCAGCACTTCTCCTCCAACGGGGGCTGACGGTGGGGCCGACTTCGCGGCACCGGGCGACGGCTGCGCTGTCCTTGGTGCTGCTCGCCAGCGCGGGGTGCAGCGGCGGCGGAAGCGCGCAGCGCAGTTCCGCGCAGCAGTCGTCCACGCGCCCCACGATCGCCAGCAGCCCGGCCGAGACTCCCACCCCCGTCGCCGCAACGCCTACCGGTGACGCGGGCCTGACCGTCCCGCCGACGACCGCCGGGAACCTCGGCGCGGCCAGCGTTCCCGGACCGCCGGACCTGGGCGCCGGCTGGAAGCGGTACGCCGACCCGGGTGCCCCCGAGGAGGGCTACGTCGGCAACGGCTCCTGGGTGCGCGCCCGCGGCTCCGCCGAGGTGGTCCAGTCGGTGGTCCCGCTCGGGTGCGCCGGGCTCACGCGAGCGCCCGCACTGCCCGTGCCGCAGCACGCACTCGAGGCGACCTACCGCGGGCCGTCCGGTCAACCCGCGGTGGCGCTCGTGCTCGAGTACGGCCGCAGCTCTCAGGCGTCGACCTTCCTGGCGGGGATGGGACGCATCGCCCGGGCCTGCGCGACCCGACCCGCGAAGACCGGCCCCAGCGACCCCATGAGCACCGTCGACACGCTCGTGCGCGTCGACGGGTCGACCGTCCTCGACATCCGCCGGGAGTACGGCGCCGGCGCCGGCGAGTGGGTGTGGTCGGAGGTCATCGTGCGGGACGGTTCCCGCGTGGGACTGCTCGTTGTGGCCGGCAAGCGCGGGGCCACCGGCCCTCAGCTGGCGGCCCTCGCCGCCAAGGTGCGCCGCAGCATCGTGCGCTGACGGAACGCCACGGTTCGCCCGGCGGCCCGTCACTTGAGACGATGGTCCGATGCAGCCCCTGACCATCGGACCCCACACGGTGTGGCCACCCGTCGTCCTCGCACCGATGGCCGGCATCACCGACTCGCCGTTCCGGCGACTCTGCAGGCAGTACGGCGGGGGGCTGTTCGTCAGCGAGATGATCACGACCCGCGCCCTGGTCGAGCGTGACCCGGAGACGATGCGGATGATCGCCTTCGCTCCCGACGAGAAGCCGCGCAGCCTGCAGCTCTACGGGGTTGACCCGCAATACGTGGGCGAGGCGGTCCGGCTCCTCGTCGACGAGGACCGCACCGACCACATCGACCTGAACTTCGGCTGTCCGGTGCCGAAGGTCACGCGGCGCGGTGGGGGAGCCGCGCTGCCCTGGAAGCGCGACCTGCTGCGCTCGGTGCTGCGCGCGGCCGTCCGCGCTGCCGGCCCGGTGCCGGTGACGATGAAGATGCGCAAGGGGATCGACGACGAGCACCTGACCTACCTCGACGCCGGCCGGATCGCGGCCGACGAGGGCGTGGCAGCGATCGCGCTGCACGCCCGCACGGCGGCCCAGGCCTATTCGGGCACCGCGGACTGGTCCGCGGTCGCCGCGCTCAAGGAGCAGGTGACCGGTGTGCCGGTGCTGGGCAACGGCGACGTATGGGAGGCCTCCGATGCGCTGCGAATGATGGCCGAGACGGGCTGCGACGGAGTCGTCGTCGGCCGTGGCTGCCTCGGGCGCCCGTGGCTGTTCGGGTCCTTCGAGCGCGCCTTCGACGGTCTGCCCGAGCTGCCGCTGCCGCGGCTCGCCGAGGTGGTGAGAGTGATGCGCCGCCATGCCGAGCTGCTGGCGGGCTGGTGGGGCGAGGACAAGGGCATCAGGGAGTTCCGCAAGCACGTCTCCTGGTACCTGAAGGGGTTCGCGACCGGTGGTGAGGTGCGCCGCCGGCTGGGTCTCGTGTGCACGCTGGCGGAGCTGGACGAGCTGCTCGCGACCCTGGACCTGGACCAGCCCTTCCCGCAGGACGCCGTCGGGGCGCCGCGCGGCCGGATGGGCTCGCCCCGGCGGGTCGCGCTGCCGGACGGCTGGCTGGCCGACCGTAGCGGCGGTCGCGCGGACGTCGGGGCCGAGCTCGCGATCTCCGGAGGCTGACCCAGGTGCCCAGCGGCCAGTACGACGCCATCGTGGTCGGTGGCGGCCACAACGGGCTCGTCGCTGCGGCCTACCTGGCGCGCAGCGGCCTGCGCACCGTCGTCTGCGAGGCCCGCCACATCCTGGGCGGCGCTGCTGTGACGGAGCAACCCTTCGGGCCGGCGTACCACATCACGTCGTTGTCCTACGTCGTCAGCCTGTTGCCGCCCGCTCTCGTGCGGGAGCTTCGGCTGGACCGCTGGGGCTACCACGTCTATCCGCAGGGGCCGTATTTCGCGCCTCGTGCCGACGGCCGCTACCTGCAGCTCCCGGACGACCGGGCCTTGCGTGCGGAGCAGATCAGGAAGTTCTCCGACAAGGACGCCGACGCGATCGATGCATGGGACGGGTGGATCGGCCAGCTGGCCGGCGTGCTCGGGCCGCTGCTCGCGGAGATACCGCCGAAGGTGGGCTCGCGTCGACCGGCCGACGTGATCGCGCAGCTGCGGCTGTTGCATCGGCTGCGCCGTCTCGACACCCGCGGTGCGGTCGAGGCCACCCGGCTGTTCTCGATGAGCATCTCGGACCTGCTCGACGACTTCTTCGAGTCCGACGCAGTCAAGGGCGTGCTGGCGGTCAGCGGCGTCATCGGCACGTGGGCAGGTCCACGCTCACCGGGGACCGCGTACGTGATGGCGCACCACCACATCGGGGACCTGGGGGAGGGCAAGGTCGGCACGTGGGGGTTCCCGCGCGGGGGCATGGGCGCGGTGACGCAGGCGCTCGCGTCGGCCGCGCGTTCGTTCGGCGCGGAGCTGCGGGCCGGCGCGCGGGTCGAGCACATCAGCGCCCGGGACGGAGTCGTGACCGGCGTCGTCCTCGAGGGCGGCGACGAGCTGACCGCGCCGATCGTGGTCACCACAGCGCACCCGGCGATCTCCTTCCTCCGGTTGGTGGACCGCGGCGACCTGCCGGCTGACTTCGTCACGGACATCGAGCGGTGGCGGACGCGCAGCGGGACCGTGAAGGTCAACCTCGTGGTGGACCGGCTCCCCGAGTTCGTCAGCAGACCGGGATTCGATCCCGACGTGCACGGCGGCACGATCGTGCTGGCCGACTCCCTCGACGACCTCGAAGCGGCGTTCCAGGATGCCGTCTCGGGCCGCCCCTCCTCGTTGCCGTTCGCCGACATCTGCATCCCGTCGGTGTTCGACGACTCGCTGGCCCCACCCGGCCACCACGTCGTGTCCATGTTCACCCAGTGGGTGCCCCACGAGTGGGTGCGTGGGCACGGCGACGACGAGCTCACGGCGTACGCGGACCGGGTGGTCGCGCGGATGGAGACGGTCGCGCCCGGGTTCACCGACTCTGTCCTGCACCGGCAGGTCATCGGAACCCGGGAGATGGAGACGGAGTACGGACTCGTGGGCGGCAACATCTTCCACGGGGAGCTCTCGCCCTCGCAGCTGTTCCACACCCGGCCGGCGGCGGGCTACGCCGACCTCCGGACCCCGGTGTGGGGGCTCTACCAGGCGGGGTCCGCCACGCACGGCGGCGGCGGCGTGACCGGCATCCCGGGCCGCAACGTCGTGCGTCAGATCGCGAGCGACCGCCGTCGCGACCGGCTCCGCTCCCGGCTGGTGAGCGGTCGCGGCGTACGGCCCGGCCGATGAGCGCCCCGCTGGGGCCGGCCGAGCTGGTCCAGTCGCTGCTCCCGTTCGGCGAGGGCACGATGCTGCCTGCGCAGGCCTACACGTCCGAGGACGTCTTCGTCTGGGAGCAGCGGCACTTCCTCGCCGGGTCGTGGTTCTGCGTGGGTCTCGAGTCCGAGCTGCGATCGGGCGAGGACGTCACGCACCGAGCGGTTGTGGTCGGAGGCGTGCCGGTCCTGCTGGTGTGGGGCCCCGATGCGCCGGGCGTGGAGGCATTCGCCAACACCTGCCGGCACCGGGGCCACGAGCTGCTGGCCGAAGGGGACAGCGGGAAGCGCCGCGTCGTCGTCTGTCCCTACCACGCGTGGAGCTACGCGCTGGACGGCTCGTTGCGCACCGCGCCCGGGATGCGTGACGTGGCCGGCTTCGACCGGTCGGAGCACGGGCTCGTTCCGCTGCCCGCGCAGGCGTGGCACGGCTGGGTCTTCGTCAACGCCGACGGGGAGGGCCCGGACCTGCAGGCTCACCTCGGCGGCCTCGCCGGGCTGGTCGAGCCCTATGCACCCGAGCGGCTGGTGCCGCTCGGCTCCCATGACTACGAGGTCGCGGCCAACTGGAAGGTCATCACCGAGAACTACCACGAGTGCTACCACTGCTCGCGCATCCACCCGGAGCTGTGCCGGGTCAGCCCGCCAGACAGCGGGGCCAACTACGACCTTCCCGGGACCTGGGTCGGCGGACGCATGGAGCTGCGCGAGCACGCCGAGACGATGTCGTTCGACGGGCGCAGCGACGGCCGGCGGATCGATGGGGTCGATCCGCGCAGCGTCCTCTACCTCGGGTTGCTCCCCAACCTGCTGCTGTCGCTGCACCCGGACTACGTGCTGACGCACCGGTTGGAGCCGCTCGCTCCTGGCCGAACCCGGGTGGAGTGCCAGTGGTTCTTCCCGGCGGCGGACATCGATCCGACGTACGCCGTGGAGTTCTGGGACCGGACCAACCGGCAGGACTGGGCCGCCTGCGAGTCGGTCCAGCGCGGGATCGGCTCGCCGCACTTCCGGCCCGGGCCGCTCGCGCCGAACGAGGATGCGGTCCACCGATTCGTCACGACCGTCGCCCGCGGCTACCTCGGTGGCAAACTGGAGGGATGACCGCCGACGCGCAGCAGACAGCCACACTGAACCGGAAGCGCGCGGAGCTGGAGAAGGAGCTCGCCGACCTGTCCGCTCCCGCCGAGGACCAGGGCGGGATCTCGTTCGGCAAGCGGGTCGGCGACGGCACCAGCATGGCGGTCGAGCGGCTGTCCCAGGTGGCCGTCCACGAGCAACTCCAGGAGACCCTGAGCCAGGTCGACCGGGCGCTGGAGAAGGCCAGCGAGGGCAGCTACGGCCGGTGCGACAGCTGCGGAGGCCCGATCCCGGCCGGGCGGCTGGAGGCGCTGCCGTGGGCATCGGTGTGCGTCGACTGCGCGGGAGGCCGCAGCCATGACCATCAGTTCCGCACCTGAGCAGCCCCGCTCCACCTCGTTTCGCGACGCGCTGAACCGGGGCATCGTCGTGCTCGACGGCGGTCTGTCGACGCAGCTGGAGAGCACCGGCCACGATGTGTCGAGCGACCTGTGGTCGGCCCGGTTGCTTCGCGACGATCCCGCCGCCGTGCGCGCCGCGCACCTGGCCTTCTTTCAGGCCGGTGCCCGGGTCGCGACGACCGCCAGCTACCAGGCCACCTTCCCCGGCTTCGCCGCCGCCGGCATCGGGTCGGCCGAGGCGGCGGCCCTGATGGCGCGCTCGGTCACCCTCGCGCGCGACGCCGCCGACGCCTGCGGGCTGGCAGCGGAGGCCTGGGTCGCCGGTTCGGTCGGGCCGTACGGGGCGATGCTCGCCGACGGCTCGGAGTACACCGGTGCGTACGCCGCATCGGGGTGGCCGGACCGGTCCGGCGGCGGGCTCGGCGTTGCCGAGCTGCGCCGCTTCCACCGCCCGCGCATGCACGTGCTCGCCGACGCGGGCGCGGACGTGCTCGCCTGCGAGACCGTGCCCGCCCTTGCCGAGGCCGAGGCCCTCGTCGCCGAGCTGGACGAGCTCGGGGTCCCTGGGTGGCTCTCGTTGACGACCGTCA
>JAVEDB010000085.1 GCA_030841185.1 Actinomycetota bacterium | reverse complement strand
GGTGCGTGGGGTCTGCACCCTCGACGTGCTCGCCCTCGGCGCGGAGGTGACCGGGCCGTTCCGGGTCGCGACCGACGCGCGCCGCAAGGAGGTCTACTGGGCCGGCTACGACACCGACGCGACCGGTGGCCTGCATCGCGTGACGGGCCCGCACGTGACTCGACCGAGCGAGGTCGGCGGCGAGGGGCCGGTCGTCGGACCCGGCGCGGCTCTGTACCCCGATGCGTTCCCGGACGGGCGACCGCCGCTGCGCCCGTCGGCCGCCGTGCTCTGTCGCTGGATGGCCGAGGGCCGGCCTTCGGGCGAGCCCGAACCGATGTACCTGCGCCGCCCGGACGCCCAGGAGCCGGCGGGGCGACCCAAGACCGTCCTCGGACGATGACCACGCTGCGGGCGATGCGGTGGTGGGACCTGGAGGCCGCCGTGGCCCTCGAGCGGGGACTGTTCGCGGACCCCTGGTCCCCGGAGACCTTCTGGTCCGAGCTCGCCGGCGTGCCGGACACGCGGCACTACCTCGTCGCGGAGGACGGCGGCGCGGTCGTGGGCTACGCGGGACTGTTCGCGACCCGTCACCAGGCCGACGTGCAGACCATCGCGGTCGCATCGGCGCAACAGGGGAGCGGGCTCGGTGGCGTGCTGCTCGAGGCGCTGATCGCCGAGGCGTCACGACGGGGGTGTGCGGAGGTGCTCCTCGAGGTCAGGGTCGACAACATGGCGGCGCGGCGTCTGTACGAGCGGTTCGGTTTCGAGCAGATCTCGGTCCGTCGGGGCTATTACCAACCCGGTGGGGTGGACGGTCTCGTGATGCGGCTGCGGCTCTAGGCTTCCGGGGTGAATCCCTCTGTCGCCCTGGCCACCGCCGCAGCGTTCCCCGACCTCGACGATGACGGCCCGTCCTTGGTCGCGGCCCTCGCCAGCCGTGGCATCGACGCGGGGCCGGCCGTCTGGAGCGACCCCGACGTCGACTGGTCGGCGTACGACTTGGTGGTTGTCCGCTGCACGTGGGACTACCAGGGCCGTCATGAGGAGTTTCTGAGCTGGGCCGATCACGTCGCGACCGTTTCCACCCTCGCCAATCCGGCCGACGTGCTGCGGTGGAACACCCACAAGTCCTACCTGCGCGAGCTCTCGGCCGCTGGCCTCCCGGTGGTTGCGACGACCTGGCTCGAGCCGGGTGACGTGTTCGCGGTGCCGGCGCAGGGGGAGTACGTCGTGAAGCCGGCCGTCTCCGCGGGGTCCAGGGACACCAACCGCTATGCCGTCGGTGTCCATGACGACGCGGCCGAGCAGCACGCTTCGGGGCTGCTCGCGGCCGGTCGCACGGTGATGGTGCAGCCGTACCTCGACGCGGTCGACACGGCGGGGGAGACAGCGCTGTTCTACTTCGCGGGCGAGTTCAGTCACGCGGTTCGCAAGGCGGCACTGCTCCAACCGGCGATGGAGTTCGTCTCCGGTGCCTACAAGGAGGAGTCGATCGACGCGCGGGAGCCGTCGGCGGGTGAGCTCGCGGTCGGCGAGCGGGTGCTCGATGCTCTGCCGGACCTCAAGGGATGGGATCGCCGCTCGCTGCTCTATGCCCGGGTCGACGTGGTGCCCGGTGCCGACGGCGCGCCCACGCTGCTCGAGCTCGAGCTGACCGAGCCGTCGATGTTCCTCATCTACGACGACCAGGCCGCCGACAGGTTCGGCGATGCGATCGCCGCGGTGGTCGGCGCGGGCCGAACCGGATGAGCGACGTGCCGCTCGTCCTCGGGATCGAGACGTCCTGCGATGAGACCGGTGTCGGCATCGTGCGCGGACACACCCTGCTTGCCGACGCGGTCGCCTCCAGCGCCGAGGAGCACGCGCGTTTCGGGGGCGTCGTCCCCGAGGTGGCGAGCCGGGCCCACCTGGAGGCGATGGTCCCGACGCTGGACCGTGCCTGTGCTGATGCCGGTGTGCGGCTGGGCGACATCGACGCGATCGCGGTGACCAGCGGCCCGGGACTCGCGGGCGCGCTGCTCGTCGGCGTCGCTGCGGCCAAGGCGCTCGCGCTCGGCCTGGGGCGGCCCTTGTACGGCGTCAACCACCTTGCGGCGCACGTCGCCGTCGACCAGCTCGAGCACGGCCCACTGCCCGAACCGTGCCTCGCGTTGCTCGTGTCGGGCGGTCACTCGTCGCTGTTGCTGGTGCCCGACGTGACCGGTGACGTGCGTCCGATGGGGGCGACGATCGACGATGCCGCGGGCGAGGCGTTCGACAAGGTGGCCCGGGTGCTGGGGCTGCCGTTCCCGGGCGGCCCGCACATCGACAGGGCGGCCAAGGGCGGCAACTCGGCGTACGTCGAGTTCCCCCGTGGCCTCACCGGCGCCCGTGACGACGAGAACCACCGCTTCGACTTCTCGTTCTCCGGTCTCAAGACGGCCGTCGCCCGCTGGGTGGAGGCGAGAGAGCGGGCCGGCGAGCCGGTCCCCGTGGCAGATGTCGCTGCGTCGTTCCAGGAGGCCGTCGTCGACGTGCTGACGCGCAAGGCGGTGCGCGGCTGCCGGCAGGCGGGTGTCGACGACCTGCTGCTCGGCGGCGGCGTGGCAGCGAACTCACGGCTTCGCGTCGTCGCTGAGGAGCGCTGCCTCGCGGCGGGCATCCGCCTGCGCGTCCCCCGCCCCGGACTGTGCACGGACAACGGCGCGATGGTCGCCGCCCTCGGGGCGGAGCTGGTTGCTCGCGGTGCCGAGCCGTCGACGCTGCACTTCGGCGCCGACTCGTCCCTGCCGGTGACCGAGGTCCTGGTCCGGGGATAGCGTCTAGGTCTCACCCTCGACGAGGAGCGCCATGCCCAAGCCACCGTTGCCGCAGCCGGTCGCCGAACTGCTGTCCCGACCCAACCCGGCGGTCATCGCCTGCGTTCGGCCGGACGGTCAGCCGATCTCGGTCGCGACGTGGTACCTCATGGACGGCGACCGCGTTCTCGTCAACATGGACGAGGGGCGGAAGCGGTTGGACTACCTGCGCGCCGACCCACGAGTGAGCCTGACGGCCATGGCGGCCGACGACTGGTACACCCACGTCAGCGTGCAGGGTCGGGTCGTCGAGATGCGCGACGACGAGGGTCTCGTCGACATCGACCGGCTGTCGACCCACTACGGCGGTGGGCCCTACTCCAACCGGTCACGTGGTCGGGTGAGCGCGTGGATCGAGATCGACTACTGGCACGGATGGGGTGCCGCCAAGTCATCGACCGGCTGACGCGTCGGCGGTTAGGACGCACGTCTGCGGAGGCAGGTGGCAACGCGAAAGCCGTCAGGGGTCGGGTAACGGCTCGTGCGGTGGTTTTCGGTAGATCCGGCCCAACGGGCTGGTCCAGGTCTTGATGCCGGTGTCGTCGTCGTAGCTCAGCAGCCACCCACCGTGCGTCTTCGCGTTGTGATGCGCCCGGCACACGGGGCCGATGTTCACCCGAATGGTGCGGCCGCCGCGGCGGAACTCGACGATGTGGTCGAGGTCGCAGCGATCGGCCCGGGCGTTGCAGCCGGGGAACCCGCAGACACCGTGGCCGGCCGCGATGTAGCGGGCGAGCCGCTTGCCGGGCCGGTAGCGCCGCGAACCCACGTCGACCAGCCGACGAGTGCCACCGTCGATGGTCCAGCGGACC
>JAVEDB010000040.1 GCA_030841185.1 Actinomycetota bacterium | reverse complement strand
GCCGGGTCGGCGATCGCGCCGGGCGAGACGCTGATCTTCGTCGTGGACCTGATCGACCTGCGCTGAGTCCCGCGCCCGGGCGGTAGGTTGGACGGCGATGTCCGCCCAGAAGACCGAGCGCCTGCTCAACCTCGTGATGTGCCTGCTGGCGACGCGTCAGTTCGTGAGCAAGGAGCAGATCCGGTCGGCAGTGCCGCAGTATGCGGACTGCCGGACCGACGAGGCCTTTGAGCGCATGTTCGAGCGGGACAAGGAAGAAGTCCGCGAGATGGGCATCCCGCTCGAGACCGGCAGCAACAGCGCGTGGTTCGAGGACGAGGTCGGCTACCGGGTCGACCGGGCCGCCTACGCCCTGCCCGAGGTCAGCTTCGAGCCCGACGAGCTGGCCGTGCTCGGGCTGGCCTCCCGCGTCTGGCAGCAGGCCACGCTCGCGGGGCCGGCATCGCGGGCGCTGCTGAAGCTCAAGGCTGCAGGGGTCGAGCCGGACGAGTCCTCGATGCTCGGCATCGAGCCGCGGGTGCGGACCAGTGAGCCCGCGTTCGAACCCGTCTACGCCGCGGTCCGGGACCGCCGGCCGGTGGCCTTCGCCTACCGCGCCGCCCGCACCGGCGAGGTGGTCGAGCGCCACCTGGACCCGTGGGGGATCGTGTCCTGGCACGGACGCTGGTACGCCGTGGGCCACGACCGGGACCGGGACGCCACGCGGGTGTTCCGGTTGTCTCGGATTGCGGGCCAGGTGGTTCCCATCGGCGCCCCCGGCGAGGTCGAGGTCCCGGACAAGGTCGACTTCCGGGCGCAGGTCGCCGCACTGGCCGAGGACCAACCCCGCGCGGAGGCACGGGTCAGGGTCCGGGCCGGTGCCGGGGTAGCGCTGCGGCGCCGCGCGACCACCGAGGAACTGGGGGAGGGGTGGGACGAGCTCGCCGTGCCCTTCGGCGACGTCGAGGTCCTCGCGGAGGAGCTGGCGGGCTACGGACCGGACGTCGTCGCGCTGCGTCCCGAGCAACTGCGGGCCTCCGTCGTACGCCGCCTGCGTGCCGCCGTCGCGGAGCCGGCATGAGCGGGGGAGCGACCGAGCGCCTCAGCCGGCTGCTCGCCATGGTTCCCTACTTGCTCGCCCGGCAGGGGATCCCGCTGCGCGAGGCGGCCCGGCAGTTCGGCCTCACCGAGGACCAGCTGGTCAAGGACCTCGAGCTGCTGTTCGTGTGCGGGACGCCGGGCCACATGCCCGACGACCTCATCGAGGCCGAGTGGGACACCGGGCACGTCTACCTCGGCAACGCCGACACCATCGCCCGACCGTTGCGCCTCGGGGTCGACGAGGCGCTGGCCCTGATCGTCGGCCTCCGTACCCTCGCCGAGGTACCTGGGCTGCATGACCGCGACGCCCTTGACCGCACCCTCGCCAAGCTCGAAGCCGCCGCCGGTGACGCCGCGCTCGCGAGCCGGCAGGTGACGGTGGAGGTCGAGGGCGAGGCCGACGTCCTCACCGCGGCACGCCAGGCCATCGGCGCAAATCGACGGGTCCACCTCCGCTACTTCGTGCCGACCCGCGACGAGACCACCGAGCGCGACGTGGACCCCATGCGGGTGCTGCTCGTGGACGGCCGGTGGTACCTCGAGGGCTGGTGCCACCGCGCGGAGGCGGTCCGGCTGTTCCGGCTCGACCGGGTGGTGTCGATCGAGCTGCTCGAGGTGGCCGCCGAGCTGCCGCCCCAGGCGGTGGCCCGGGACCTCGACGAGGGACTGTTCGTGCCGTCACCGGAGGACACCGTCGTCACCCTCGAGCTGGACCCTCCCGCGCACTGGGTAGCGGACTACTACCCGGTCGAGGAGGTCCAGGAGCTGCCCGGCGGGCGCCTGCGGGTCCGGCTGCGCGCCGCCGACGGCCGATGGCTGCGCACGCTCGCCCTCCAGCTCGCCGGCTCGGCGCAGATCCTCGAGCCCGCCGCGCTGGCCGAGGAGGTACGCAGCCGGGCCCGAACGGCTCTAGCCGCCTACCCGAACGTCTGATTTCCCTCCAACCGTCTCAAGGGTTCCGGCGGTGCTGCCGAACATCTCGGGGTCGCCCCCACGGAGGAGGCGTAGGGAAGGAGGCATAGGCCATGACCACAATCAAGACCTCGTGCCCCGTCTGCGGAGACGTCGAGCTCACGCCGGAGCAGATGCGGCTGGTTGTCTGCTCGAAGTCCGACTGGTCCTACTACTCCTTCAACTGTGGCACCTGCCGTGACGAGGTCCGCAAGCCCGCAGACGAGGAAGTTGTCTCGCTGCTGACCTCCGGCGGCGTCCGCGCCGAGCGCTGGGTCATCCCCGCCGAGGCCCTCGAGGACCACACCGGAATCGCGATCACCTACGACGACGTGCTCGACTTCGCCCTCGGCCTGGACCGCGTCGACCTGCTCGCCGCGATGATCATCCCTCGCGTCGAGGCCTGACTCCTCCCGCCGGCCCCTGGGGCCGCGCTCGCGGACGCTAGGGTCGTCGCGTGATGTGGGCCCTGCTCTGGTTCGTCCTCGTCCTCGGCGCTGCCGGGCTTTTCGCGCTGCTCGGCGTCCGCCTGTTCCGGCAGGCGAAGGCACTCGTCCGGGAGCTCTCCGCGGTGTCCGAACGGCTCGCCCAGGTCTCCGAGGCCGTCACCCACATGGCCCCGCCTACGACGCCCCACCGGCCCGACTCGCGGTAAACCGGCGACCCGCAGCGTACGATTCGGGGAAAGCCGCCCGCACCCGGCACGCCACCACGAGGAGAAGCCACCATGTCCAACTTCAGAGGCTGGGAAATCGTGATCATCCTGGCCCTTCTCGTGGTGCTTTTCGGCTCCAAGCGGCTGCCGGACGCCGCTCGCGGGCTCGGCCGGTCCATGCGGATCTTCAAGGCGGAGACGAAGGCCTTCCGCGAGGAGGGCGCCGACCACAGCGCCGACGCGACCGCGACCCCCGCGCCCACGGCCGCGCCGCTGCCCCCCCGCGAGCTCGAGGGCACCACGGCGCCGCGGGAGCAGGTCGCTCCGCCGCGCCCGGCTGAGCCCGAGACGCACGACCGCTGACCGGCGCCCGTCCAGCGGGCACCGGGTCCTCTCGAGCGGTGAGCACTTTCACGCTCCGTCGTGGGCGGGCCGAGCGCCGACGGCGTGACCCTGAGGGGCGGATGCCCCTCATGGAGCACCTGCGCGAGCTTCGGCGTCGCGTGGTGATCTGCCTCATCGCCCTCGTGCCCGGCGTCGTCCTGGGCTGGGTCTACTACGACCACCTCATCCACTGGCTGTCCGCCCCGGTGTGCGACATCCCGGTCACGGGGGCGGTGCGCACGGGCCGCTGCGGACCGCTCGTCATCAACGGGCTGCTCGGCCCCTTCAACCTGCAGGTCAAGGTGTCGCTCGCTGCCGGCGTGGTGGTCGCCAGCCCGGTGTGGCTGGCGCAGCTGTGGGGGTTCGTGACACCGGGCCTGCACCGCAACGAGCGGCGCTGGACCGCGGGCTTCCTGGCTGCGGGGGTGCCCCTCTTCCTCGCCGGCGGTGCGCTCTGCTACTGGATTCTGCCCAGGGCGACCAAGCTCCTCCTCGGCTTCACTCCTTCGGACGTCGGCAGCCTGGTCGACGTCAACGACTACCTGTCGATCGTGATCCGGTTGATGCTCGTGTTCGGCCTAGCCTTCGAGGTGCCGGTCTTCGTCGTGCTGCTGAACCTCACCGGCATCCTCCCGGCCCGGCGGTTGAGAGGCTGGTGGCGTCAGATCGTGTTCGGCGTGTTCCTGTTCGCCGCCGTGGCCACTCCCACCGGAGACCCGTTCACGATGACGATGCTCGCCGCCCCGCTGTGCCTGCTGATCGTCGCTGCCTACCTCATCTGCCAGGTCAACGACGCCCGCCGGGGACGGCGTGACATCGACTACGAGAGCCTGCCCGACGAGGAGGCGAGCCCTCTCGACACCACGCCCGGCGGTCGAGACGAACCGTCCTGACCCGTGACAGCGATAGCGTGCGGGTGTGACTCGGGAGATCGCGCTGCTCGTCAACCCCACGGCGGGCAAGGGCCTTGGCGGCCGGCTGGCGGCTTCGGTCGCTGAGCGGCTGCGGGCGCACGGCTTCGAGGTCGACGTCGTCCTCGGCCGGGACGCCGACGAGGCCTTCGACCAGATCCGCAACCGGGTCGCCCGCGGGGTGGACGCGCTGGTCACGGTCGGCGGCGACGGGCTGGTCAACATGGCGATCCAGGTGGTGGCCGGCACCTCGACCCCGCTGGGCATCGTGCCGGCCGGCACCGGCAACGACTTCGCCCGGGCGCTCGGCATCCCGCTCGGCGACTCGGTGGCCGCCATCGACCTCGCCGCCGGGCTGCGGCCGCGCGCGGTGGACGCGGGCCGGGCCGCCGGCCACTGGTTCGGCTGCGTGCTGAGCTCGGGTTTCGACTCGATGGTCAACGAGCGAGCAAACCGGATGAACTGGCCCAACGGCCGCGCGCGCTACAACATCGCGATGGTCGGGGAGCTGCGCACCTTCCGGCCGGTGCCCTTCGTCCTCGAGCTCGACGGCGAGACCTGGGAGACCGAGGCGATGCTCGTCGCCGTGGGCAACGGACCGTCGTACGGCGGAGGCATGCGAGTGTGCCCGAATGCACGCCTCGACGACGGGCTGCTCGACGTCACCGTGCTCGGTCCCATCTCGAAGATCGACTTCGTGCGGCTGTTCCCCAAGGTCTACTCCGGTCGGCACGTCGACCATCCGAGCGTCACGGTCCGGCGGGCTCAGCGCGTGTCGCTCGCAGCACCCAATGTCACCGCCTACGCCGACGGTGAGCGCGTCGCGGCGCTGCCGCTGACCTGCGACGTGGTGCCGGGCGCGCTGCAGGTGATCGCACCGTAGATTGGGCCGGGTGAGCAGCCCCGCCGAGCGGTATGCCTCCTCGCGGCGGCGGCAGGCGGACGCGGACTCCGAGCTCGCTCGGTTCGCCACCGGTTACCCCTTCGGGCTCGACGACTTCCAGCTCGAGGCCTGCCGCGCGCTGGAGGGCGGGAAGGGAGTGCTGGTCGCGGCGCCGACCGGGGCCGGCAAGACCGTCGTCGGCGAGTTCGCCGTCCACCTGGCGCTCACCTCGGGCCGCAAGTGCTTCTACACGACGCCCATCAAGGCGTTGTCCAACCAGAAGTACGCCGACCTAGTGCGCCGCTACGGCGCCGACGACATCGGCCTGCTCACCGGTGACAACTCCGTGAACGGGGAGGCGCCAGTCGTCGTCATGACGACCGAGGTCCTCCGCAACATGCTCTACGCCGGGTCCCCGACGCTGCGCGGCCTGGGTTACGTCGTCATGGACGAGGTGCACTACCTGTCCGACCGGTTCCGCGGCGCCGTGTGGGAAGAGGTCATCATCCACCTCGACGAGGCGGTGCGCCTCGTCTCGCTGTCGGCGACGGTGAGCAACGCCGAGGAGTTCGGCGACTGGCTGGTCACCGTCCGCGGTCACACCGCGGTCATCGTGGAGGAGCACCGACCGGTCCCGCTGTGGCAGCACGTCCTTGCCGGCAACCGCCTCTACGACCTGTTCGTCGACGACCGGCACGAGAACGTCAACCCCGAGCTCGTCCGGCTGGCCCGCGAGGAGACCCGCTTCGACCGCGCCGGCGACCGCCGGCCCGGTCGTGGCGGGCACCGGCCGCGGCGCGTTCCGGTACCGAGCCGGGTCGAGGTGGTGGAGCGGCTGGACTCCGAAGCCCTGCTGCCCGCGATCACTTTCATCTTCAGCCGGGTCGGCTGCGACGCCGCGGTTGCGCAGTGTCTGCGGGCCGGACTGCGCCTGCTCGGCCCCGACGAACGCGACGAGGTTCGGGCCTTCGTGACAGCCCGCTGTGCCGACATCCCCGAGGAGGACCTCGACGTCCTGGGCTACCACGAGTGGCTCGACGGACTCGAACGGGGCGTCGCCGCGCACCACGCCGGAATGCTGCCCACCTTCAAGGAGGTGGTGGAGCAGCTCTTCGCCCGCGGGCTCGTCAAGGCGGTGTTCGCGACCGAGACGCTGGCGCTGGGCATCAACATGCCGGCGCGCTCCGTCGTCCTCGAGAAGCTGTCGAAGTGGAACGGCGAGGCACACGCCGACGTGACCCCGGGTGAGTACACCCAGCTCACCGGCCGGGCCGGTCGGCGTGGCATCGACGTCGAAGGGCATGCCGTGGTCCTGTGGCAGCCCGGCTTCGACCCCACCGCCCTCGCCGGTCTCGCCTCGACGCGCACCTACCCACTGCGGTCCAGCTTCCGGCCCTCCTACAACATGGCGGTCAACCTCGTCGGCCAGGTCGGCCACGAGAAGGCCCGCGAGATGCTCGAGTCCTCGTTCGCGCAGTTCCAAGCCGACCGGGCCGTCGTGGGGCTGGCCCAGCAGGTGCGCAAGAGCGAGGAGGCGCTCGCGGGGTACGCCGAGGCGATGCGGTGCGACCGGGGCGACTTCCTGGAGTACGCCGCCATCCGGCGCGCCATCGCGGACCGTGAGGCGGGCCTCTCCCGCGACCGCGCCTCTACCCAGCGGGCAGCAGCCGCCGCCTCGCTGGAACGGCTGCGTCCCGGCGACGTCATCGCGATCCCGAGCGGACGTCGCGCCGGGTTGGCCGTCGTGCTTGACCCTGGCCTTGCAGGCGGTCCGGACGGGCCGCGCCCGACCGTGCTCACCGCCGAGCGGCAGGTGCGGCGGATGTCCCTCGTCGACTTCCCGGCACCGGTCGAGCCGCTGCGGCGGCTGCGCATCCCCAGGTCGTTCAACGCGCGCAACGCTGCCCAACGACGCGACCTCGCCTCGACGTTGCGCAACACCCGGCTGGACGACCGCCCGACGCCCGCGCGACGGCCCCGCAGCGACGCCGCCGACGACGCCGAGCTGGCGGCGCAGCGGCAGGCACTGCGGGCTCATCCCTGCCACAGCTGTCCCGACCGCGAGGACCATGCTCGCTGGGGCGAGCGCTACTTCCGGCTGCACCGCGACACCGACGCCCTGCAACGGCGGATGCGGACGCGGACCAACACCATCTCCCGCACCTTCGACCGCATCTGCGCGCTGCTCGCGGAGTTCGGCTACCTCGACGGCGACACCGTCACCCCGGCGGGTCGGCGGCTGGCTGCCATCTACACCGAGCTCGACCTGCTGACCGCCGAGTGCCTGCGCGCAGGGGTGTGGGAAGGGCTGCGACCGCCTGAGCTCGCCGCGTGCATCTCGGCCCTGGTCTTCGAGTCCCGCCAGCCCGATGAGGCGGCGGCATCTCCCCGCCTTCCCGACGGGCGCACCCGCGAGGCGCTTGCCGAGATGGTGCGGATCTGGGGCGACGTCGAGGCACGGGAACGCGACCATCACTTGCAGAGCCCGCGCGAGCCAGACCTCGGTTTCGCGTGGGCGGTCCACCGGTGGGCGTCCGGTCACCGCCTCGACTCGGTGCTGCGCGACGCCGACATGCAGGCCGGCGACTTCGTGCGCTGGACCAAGCAGGTCATCGACCTGCTCGGCCAGGTGGGCGACGCGAGCCGCGCGGCCGGGGGAGCGGGGAACGACTCGATCGGCCGCACCGCACGCGCCGCCGTCGATGCCCTCCGGCGCGGTGTCGTCGCGTACTCGTCGGTCGCCTGAGCCTGCCGCTATGACGCGGCGGCAGCGTGCCCCAGCGCGGTCAGCACCCGGTTGAGCGGGCTGTCCAGGCCCCAGCGCTGCGAGAGCTCGACCAGCCGTTCCGGGTCGCGGGGCGCACCGGGCAGCCGGTCGTCGTACTCCGGCAACGGGACGTCGCGCGCCACCTGCACCACCACCGGTGCGACCGTGAGGTACTCGCGGGCAGCCGCCAGCTTCAGCCGGGCCCCGGCCGGCATCGCGGTGTCGCCGGAGTCGAGAGCGGCCAACAGCGACGGGAGGTCGCCGTAGCGGGTGATCAGTGCAGCCGCGGTCTTGTCACCGACACCGGGCACACCCGGCAGGCCGTCACTCGGGTCCCCGCGGAGCGTGGCGAAGTCGGCGTAGGCGCGGCCAGGAATGCCGTACTTCTCCGCCACCGCCTTCTCGTCCATGACGTCGTGTCTCCCGACCCCCTTGGCGGCCGTGTAGAGGATCCGGACACCTCGGGCGTCGTCGACGAGCTGGAACAGGTCGCGGTCGCCGGTGACCACATCGACGGGGCAGGGCGCCTGGGTCGCCAACGTGCCGAGGACGTCGTCCGCCTCGAAGCCCGCTACGCCGAAGTGCGCGATTCCTAGCGCGTCGAGCACCTCCTCGATCACCGCGACCTGCGGCACCAGCGTGTCGGGGACCTCCTCGCCCCCGGCCGGCGCGAGGCGGTGCGCCTTGTACGACGAGATGGCCGCCACCCGGAAGTCCGGCCGCCAGTCCGCGTCCATGGCGGCCACCAGGTGCGTCGGCCGCCTGTCGGTGACCAGGCGCGCGATGAAGTCGAGCAGCCCGCGGACGGCGTTCACCGGGCTGCCGTCGGGAGCCGTGACCGAGTCGGGCACGCCGTAGAACGCCCGGAAGTACAGCGAGGGGGTGTCGAGGGCCATCAGCAGGTCGCCGGTCACGCCGCAGAGCCTGCCAGAGCGGGGCCTCGGGGTGCGGCCCGGACGCGGCTAGATTGGGCGCATGACTGCGCACGTCACCTCGCCCGACCGTCTGTCACACGCACGGAAGGCGGCGGCCGAGGCCGGTGTGGACGCGCTGCTGATCACCCCCGGGCCGGACCTGCGCTGGCTGACGGGCTACGACGCGCTGCCGCTCGAGCGCCTCACCTGTCTGGTGCTGCCGTCCGACGGTGACGCCTTCCTGCTCGCGCCCCGGCTCGAGGTCCCCGCGGTCCACGCATCCCCGGCGGGCTCACTCGACCTCGAGGTCGTCGGGTGGGCGGAGACCGAGGACCCCTACGCCACGCTCGTACGCCGGCTCCCGGGCGCGCGCCGGGTCGGTCTGGCCAACCACATGTGGGCCGAGCAGGTGCTGCGCTTCCGGGAGGCGCTCCCGGACGCCGACCAGACGCTCGCCTCCGGCGTACTCCGAGACCTCCGGATGCGGAAGTCCCCGGAGGAAGTGGACGCGTTGCGTCGCGCCGGCGGGGCCATCGACCGCGTGCACCGGCGGATGCCGGAGTTCCTCCGACCGGGCCGCACCGAACGCGAGGCGGGTCGCGAGATCGCGAGGGCCATCCTCGACGAGGGCCATGTCAGCGTCGACTTCGTCATCGTCGCGTCCGGGCCCAACGGTGCATCTCCGCACCACGACCTGTCCGACCGCGTCCTGGCCGCCGGTGACCCGGTCGTCATCGACATCGGCGGCACCACCGCCGAGGGCTACTGCTCCGACTCCACCCGGATGTACACGCTGGGGGAGCCCCCGAGCGAGTTCAGCGCCTACTTCCGGGTGCTGCACGAGGCACAGCTCGCGGCCTGCGACCAGGTCCGGCCCGGGGTGAGCGCCGAGTCGGTCGACGCCGCAGCCCGGACGGTGATCACCGAGGGTGGGTTCGGCGACGCCTTCATCCACCGCACCGGGCACGGCATCGGCGTCGAGAGCCACGAGGACCCCTACATCGTGGCCGGCAACGCCACGCCGCTGGAGCCGGGAATGGCGTTCTCCATCGAGCCCGGCATCTATCTCGAGGGCCGGCATGGAGCCCGCATCGAGGACATCGTCGTCTGCACCGAGGACGGCGTCGAACGCCTCAACACCACTGACCGCGACTACCTCGTCCTGGAGGCGTGATGGCCGTCGAGCGCTCGCTGCCGACCGAGGAGTCCGTCGAGCTGCTGGCTCTGACCCGGGAGCTCTGCCGCGACGAGCTGGCGCCCAAGGCGGCGGCGTACGAAGCGGAGGGCCGCTTCCCCCGCGAGGTGTTCCGCACCCTGGGCAAGGCCGGCCTGCTGGGACTGCCCTACGACGAGAAGTACGGCGGCGGTGAGCAGCCCTACGAGGTCTATCTGCAGGTCGTCGAGGAGCTCGCGGCGGTCTGGGGCACCGTGGCCGAGGGCGTCAGCGTGCACACCCTGTCCTGCTTCCCGGTGGCGAAGTACGGGACCGACGAGCAGCGCGACCGCTGGCTCCCGGACATGGTCGGCGGGGAGCTGCTCGGTGCCTACTGCCTCTCCGAGCCGCAGTCCGGCTCCGACGCGGCTGCGCTCACGACCCGGGCGGTGCTGCGGGACGGCGGCTATGTCGTCGACGGGACCAAGGCGTGGATCACCCACGGCGGCGAGGCGGACTTCTACAACCTCATGGTCCGCACCTCCGATGAGGGAGCCCGGGGGATCTCGTGCCTGCTGGCACCGGCCGACACGCCGGGCCTGGCCGCCGCGACGCCCGAGCGGAAGATGGGCTTCAAGGGGTCCACGACCGCCCAGATCGTCCTGACCGGGGCCACCGTCCCTGCCGACCGGCTGATCGGCGAGGAGGGCCAGGGCTTCCCGATCGCGCTCGCCGCCCTCGACGGCGGCCGGCTCGGGATCGCGGCCTGTGCCGTGGGTCTCGCCCAGGGCGCGCTGGACACCGCGGTCTCCTACGCCAAGGAGCGCAAGCAGTTCGGCCGCGCCATCATCGACTTCCAGGGCCTGTCGTTCATGCTCGCGGACATGGCGACCGGCGTCGAGGCGGGCCGCGCCCTCTACCTCGCGGCGGCCCGGCGCCGCGACCGCGGGCAGCCGTTCGGCAAGCAGGCCGCCATGGCCAAGCTGTTCTGCACGGACATGGCGATGCGGGTGACCACGGACGCGGTCCAGGTCCTCGGCGGCTACGGGTACGTCGAGGACTACCCGGTCGAGCGGTTCCTCCGGGAGGCCAAGGCGCTGCAGATCGTGGAGGGCACCAACCAGATCCAGCGGGTCGTCATCGGCCGCCACCTCGCCAAGGAGTAACCGGGCCGGCGGGATCTCAAGGTGCGCGCTGGACCGGTCGAGTCCAGACCTGTGTCCCCGGTGTGGGGGCACGGACGGGACACGGTGATCCCAGCGGCCCCCACCGGTCCTCGCCTTCGGGCGGGGGCACGGAGACATGCGGTCGCCTAGGCAGCTGGGGGAGTGAGTGGCGAGACCGGCTCGTTCGTCGAGCCGGCTCCGGGATACGCGCAGGCGGATCGCGGGACCGGCACCTCGGACGGGAGTAGCTC
>JAVEDB010000016.1 GCA_030841185.1 Actinomycetota bacterium | reverse complement strand
CGCGGGCCAGCGCCTCGAGGTCGAGCTGACCGTTGTTGGCCAACCGGGCCGCCGCGGCCAGGCCAGGTGCTTCGTCGAGCAGGCCGAGCACCTGCGCGACCACTCCTCCGTAGACGTCCGCATCGGCCAGCAGCGTGGCGGTGCCGGTGCGGGCCAGCTCGGCGGCGAGCTGGATGGCCACCGTCGTGCGCCCGGGCGCGCCGGTGGGTCCCCAGACAGCGACCAGCCGACCGGGCGACGAGTCCGAGATCCCCGTGCCGTCGGGCCCGACAGTGGCGCGCGACCGTGCGCCGCTGGCACCGGGCGAGCCCGGATGCGGTGTGGAACCCGGCACCGAGTAGTGCGCCGGCGACGCGGCCGGCCGCTCGACGATGGCCCTCGACACCATGGCGGCGAGAACGGCCGGGGCCGAGTCGGCGGGCAGCACGTGGTCGACCCCGAGCTGGCGCAGTCGTCGCTCGGAGGCCTCGTCCCCGGCTCCGACCAGGCCGACGGCGGCGACGCCACACCCGCGCAACCGGGACAGCGCATCGCTGTCGAGCCGGCGCAGCTCACCGGAGACCAGGGCCGCGCGCGCGATGCCGGACGACGCGGCGGCCAGCAGGTCTGCGACATCGACGCAGCGGCGGACGACCTGCAGCCCGGCCGGGGCTCGCTCGAGCCCGGCAACGAGCTCAGCCTCCCAGCTCGCACCGGTCACGGCGGTGAGCACCGGGACGCTCACGAGCCGCCCGCACTCGACGCGACCGGGGCCGGCACCTGCACGACGTACACCGTGCCGTGCGCCACCGCATCGATCACGGTGGCGACATCGGCGCCGGCCACCGACAAGGTCAGTCCTGACTTCGCACCGCTGCCGCCGAACGTGCGCCCCCCGGCGTCGACGTTCTCGGCCACCGTCACGCCGGCAAGGACGAGCTGCGGCTTGGACGGTGGCGCGCCGGAAGTGACCTGACGTACGGCGTAGACGTCGACGACGCCGCCCTTGCGCAGCCCGGCCGCAGCGAACCGGTCCACCTCGATGACGACGCGGCGCAGGTCGGGGCTCGCACCGGCGCCGACCGCGGAGAGCGGGAGCAGCTCGCCCTTTCCGACCGGCCGCCGCAGGACGAGGCCGTGCGGCGGCTCGGACGCCGACAGGTAGCGGCCGGCCACCTCGTCCAGCCGGACCGAACGCCGGGTGACGTCGGTCGCCTCGAGTGCCGTGTCGGCACCCAGATCGCGCGTGACCGCCCACACCTCGACCGTCTCATCGGCGGCCGCCAGGACCTTGGCGCCGACCACGACCGAGACCAGCACCAGGAGCACGCCCAGAACCAACCGGGTGTCCAGCCATCGCGCGGCGCGCAGTCGGGAGGCGCGAGGTGTCGACAGGTCAGGCACGGCATCCTCCACTGAGGCGTCCGCGGGCGGCGCCATCCTGCCGCAACCTGAGGCCGCCCGCAGCCCCCCATCCACAGCCCGCTCGCGGGCAGTGGTGCGGTGCACCGGGCCGAGGTACTGTTTCGCCATGCCTATACCCCTCAGGGGTAAGACGAGCGGAGAGCGGATGACGAGCGCGCCCGGGTACGCCGACAGCAAGGAGCGCCAGCTGAAGCGGCTCCGTCGCATCGAGGGACAGATCCGCGGACTCCAGCGGATGGTCGAGGAGGACCAATACTGCATCGACATCCTCACCCAGGTGTCGGCTGCCACCAAGGCCCTCCAGTCGTTTTCTCTCGGCCTGCTCGACGAGCACCTGGCGCACTGCGTCGTGGCCGCGGCCCAGCAGGGCGGTCCAGAGGCGGACGAGAAGGTGCGGGAAGCGTCGGACGCGATCGCGCGTCTCGTCCGCAGCTGACGAGGGTGGACCGGCCACCCGCGGCCCTGACCGCGCACTGGCGGGACTGGCTGGGCGCATCCGCGCAGGACCTCGCGCAGCTGCGTGACCCGGTGCAGCCCGGTCACGTCGTCGTGGTCGGCTCGGCCGCGCGCACCCGAGGCGGATGGGACGGCTCGGTGCACCAGCTCGTCGGGGTCGCCGACCCCCGTGACCGCGCCCTCATCTCAGTGCCGCCCGAGATCGCTGCCATAGCCACCGAGATCGCTGCGGGCTACGGCCTGGACGGGCTCAGAGCCCCGTTGCTCACCGCACTCGGCCGGCCCTACGACGTCATCTACCGGGCCGTCTACCGATGGAGCACCGGCGCCGCCTCCGAGCAGGAGCTGCCCGACGCGGGCGTCTGGCTGGCCGCCGACGATGCCCGCGTGCCGCCGTGGCTGCACCCCTTCGGCGGTGAGGTGCTCGTGCACCTCGACGCGGACCGATACGTCGCGGGTGTCGGCCTCAAGAACCACGACGAGCACTGCCGCGAGATCGCGGTCGGCACCGAGGAGGCCGCCCGCGGCCGGGGGCTGGCGCGGCGGCTGGTGGCCCAGGCCGCCAGGCGAGTACACGACGAGGGCCGCATCTCGACGTACCTGCACGACCCCGGGAACCTCGGGTCTGCGCGGGTGGCGGATGCCGCCGGCTTCCCGGATCGTGGTTGGACCGCGCTGGGGCTGGCGACTGTGGACGGCTGACCCGAGAACGCGCCGCCCGCTGGCAGACTTTCGGCCATGCCGGCCTCTCCGCGGTTCCTGCAGCTCGCCGATGTGGCCGAGGTGCTCAACATCTCCTCGGCGCAGGTCTACGCCCTCGTCCGCAGCGGTGACCTGCCCGCGATCAAGATCGGCGGCCGTGGTCAGTGGCGGGTCGAGGTGAAAGAGCTGGAGACCTACATCGCGCGGATGTACGCCGAGACCCGCGAGTTCGTCACCACGCACCGGTTCGGGCGCTCGGACGACTCAGACGACTCGGACGACTCGGACGACGACCCGGCCGAGGATGCCGCGGCGGACCCCGACGATCCGGCCGACGACGAGGACCTCAACCCAGACGCAGCGCCGCCAGGGCCGGGAACGGCACGCTGAGGACTCCCCGCGGCGACCGGTCCCGGATCGCCTCGCCCATCCCCCGCTGCTCGGCCAGCTCCAGGTAGTCCGCACCCACCCGGTCCACGGTCCCGCTGACCGCGCTGCCGTCGACCAGCCAGGCGGTGACGACGACCCGGTCGCGGGCGATCCCGCGCAGCGCCGACCCCAAGCCCAGCCGGGCGAAGACCTGGTCCCGTCCCGACGGGTCGACCGCGCCGTCGCCCAGCCCGCTGACGGAGATGACCGCGTGCAGCGGGACGAGCGTCTCCCGGTCCTGTTCGCCCGCGACGAGCACCCACTGCGAGCCCACCCCGGCCAGTCGGCCGAGCACCGCCCCCACGCCCTGCACCTGGAGCCGTAGCTCCTGTCCGGTAGACGCCCGCAGCCGGTCGACGAGGCGCAGCCGGGCGGCCTCGCGGCGGGTCCGGTCGGCCACCTCGACCGCCAGCTCGCGGGCGTCGGCGGCCTCGAGCTGGCCCTCGAGGTCGTGGAAGAGCTCTTCCCAGCGCACCGCTCGGCTCCTTCCGGCCCGCCGCCGACGAGCGGGCACCCGTGCCTACCGCATTCCCCCCGTTTTCCCCAGGCCCGGGGCTGCCGTTGACACCCACCAACCGCACGTGTAGATATTCAAACATAGGTAAACGAAAGGAAACCCAGTGAATTCCGGTCAGCGAGCAGCGGGGCCCCGCCGGTCCGGCCGGTGGGTCCGTCGGGTCCGCGCGCTCACCGCCCCGGTCCTGGCCGAGGTCGCGGGCACGGTCGTGCTGCGCTGGGCGGGGTCGGACGGCGTGACCGCGGTGCGTGCGCCAGGGCCCGCGGCCTTCCCCGACCTGATGGTGGCCTCGGCCACGGTGCTCGCGTGGTGCCTGCTGACCTGGCTCAGCCTCGGCGTACTGCTCAGTGTCGTGCTCGCCTGGCACCCCACCGCTGCGCTGCGCGGCGTCGGTCTTGCCGTCGCCCTCACCCCGCAGGGAGCCCGGCGCACCGCCGCGGTCCTGCTCGGTGTCGGACTGGTCGCCGCCGGCACCAGCGCCGGGCCGGCCCTGGCCGATGGCCAGCTCGACGGCTGGAGCCCCGACCGCCCCGCCGCGCCGGTGGCGGCTCCGCGCGCACCGGCACCGGCCGCCGCACCGGCAGCGCGCAGCGCGATACCGGTGGTGGTCCACCGCGGCGACACGCTCTGGGCCATCGCCGCCCGTCGGCTCCCGCCCGCGGCCACGGCAGCTGCCGTGGCCGCGTCGTGGCCGCGCTGGTACGCCGCCAACCGCCGGGTCATCGGAGCCGACCCCGACCTGATCCTGCCCGGCCAGATCCTGCGGCCGCCCGCCGACCGACCGGGCTGAGCCCGCCGCCGTCCTCACCCATGACCGGAGGAGCCATGACCCCGTCGCCCGCACCGCTGCGACGCATCCCTGCGCCGATGTGGGAGCCGCCGTTCGACGACGAGCTCGGCCGATCCCCGGCGCCGCCCTCCCGCGGTCCGGCGTCACAGGGCACGCTGGCGCTCGCCTTCATGCTCCCGAACGACGTCCCGGCCGTCCCGGTGCCGACGGCCACGGCGCTCGGTCACGGCCTCCGGCTGGTGGGCTCCCCCGACGCCGAGGAAGCGGTCGACGCCGTCGAGTTCGGACCGCAGCCGACGCCGCGGGCGCAGCTGCCCGAGCCGCGTCGCTGGGCCGCGCGGTTCGTCCAGGCCGTGATCGAGGTGCTGGCCGGCGACCGGCCGACCGGGCAGCTGGTCCGGTGGACGACGTCGGAGGTCTTCGACGAGCTGTCCTGCCGGGTGGTGCCCGCGCCGCGTCGCAACCGGCCGGCGAGCGCGTCCCGTGGGGTGGTGCGCTCGGTGCACGTCACGGAGCCGGCCGACGGCGTTGCCGAGGTGGCGGCACTCGTACGACGGGGGATGCGTTGCACCGCGATCGCCCTGCGGCTGGAAGGCATGGACGGGCGGTGGCAGTGCACGGCGATCGAGCTCGGCTGAGCCCCCGGTCGCGCGTTGCCGTCAGGCGCTGCGGTTGCGCGGGTCGCCGTGGCAGCGCTTGAACTTCTTGCCCGACCCACACGGGCAGGGGGCGTTACGCGGCACGTCGCCGTAGACGTCGTCGTCGGCCGCCACGGCGGTGGCAACGGCACCGCTGGATTTCGAGTCGCCGTCGATGGTCGGCGCCGAGTACTGCAGCCGCGGGCGGCGCGGTGACTCCAGTCCCTTGGCGACCACTCCGTGGTGTGCCTCCCCGTCGGCGTGGCCCGCGGGTGCCTCGTCCTCCGTCGTCGGTTCCTCCTCCTCGACCTGGACGTCGAGGTTGAAGACGAAGCCGACCGACTCCTCCTTGATGGCGTCCATCATCGCGGCGAACATGTCGAAGCCCTCGCGCTGGTACTCCACCAGTGGGTCGCGCTGGGCCATCGCGCGCAGCCCGATGCCCTCCTGCAGGTAGTCCATCTCGTAGAGGTGCTCACGCCACTTGCGGTCGAGCACCGAGAGGACCACGCGGCGCTCCAGCTCGCGCATCACCTCGGCGCCGAGGGCCTCCTCGCGCTGGTCGTAGGCGGACTGGGCGTCGGCCTTCAGCTCCTCGGCGAGGAAGTCCGGCGTCAGCCCGGAGCGGTCGCCGCCCGAGGCCTCCTCGAGCTCGGCCACGCTGACCGAGACGGGGAACAACGTCTTGAGGGCGACCCACAGCTGGTCGAGGTCCCACTCCTCCGGGTAGCCCTCCGCGGTGGCCGCGGTGACATAGCCCTCGACCACGTCGTCGAGCATGTGCCGCAGCTGCTCGTGCAGGTCCTCGCCCTCGAGGACCCGGCGGCGCTCGTCGTAGATGACCGTGCGCTGCCGGTTCAGCACCTCGTCGTACTTCAGGACGTTCTTGCGGATCTCGAAGTTCTGCGCCTCCACCTGGGTCTGCGCCGACCGGATGGCGTTGGACACCATCTTCGACTCGATCGGCACGTCCTCCGGGATGTTGAACCGGGTCAGGAACGACTCCACCATCGCGGCATTGAAGAGCCGCATCAGGTCGTCGCCCAGCGAGAGGTAGAAACGTGACTCGCCGGGGTCGCCCTGGCGCCCCGACCGGCCGCGCAGCTGGTTGTCGATGCGGCGCGACTCGTGCCGCTCGGTGCCCAGCACGTAGAGGCCGCCCGCGTCCTTCACCTCGTCGTGCTCGGCCGCGACGCGGTGCTTCACCTGCTCGACCGCCTCGGGCCAGCCCTTCTCGTAGTCGTCGGCTGTCTCGACGGGATCGAGGCCGCGGCTGCGAAGCTCCTGGTCGGCAAGGAACTCGACGTTGCCGCCCAGCATGATGTCGGTGCCTCGCCCGGCCATGTTGGTCGCAACCGTGACGGCTCCCTTGCGACCGGCCTCGGCCACGATCGCCGCCTCACGGTCGTGCTGCTTGGCGTTGAGGACCTCGTGGCGGATGCCGCGCTTCTTCAGCAGCGTCGACAGGTGCTCGGACTTCTCCACGCTGACGGTGCCCACGAGCACCGGCTGGCCGCTCTCGTGCCGTTCGGCGATGTCGTCGACCACCGCGGTGAACTTGGCGTCCTCGGTCTTGTAGACGAGGTCGGCCTGGTCCTTGCGGATCATCTGCATGTTGGTCGGGATGGGCACGACGCCCAGCCGGTAGATCTGCGAGAACTCCGACGCCTCCGTCATCGCCGTGCCAGTCATCCCCGAGAGCTTTTTGTAGAGGCGGAAGAAGTTCTGCAGGGTGATCGTCGCCAGCGTCTGGTTCTCCTGCTTGATCTCCACCCCCTCCTTGGCCTCGATCGCCTGGTGCATTCCCTCGTTGTAGCGACGCCCGGACAGGATGCGACCGGTGTGCTCGTCGACGATCAGCACCTCGCCGTTCATGACGACGTAGTCCTTGTCGCGCTTGAAGAGCTCCTTGGCCCGGATCGCGTTGTTGAGGTAGCCGACGAGCGGGGTGTTGGCCGACTCGTACAGGTTCTCGATGCCGAGGTAGTCCTCCACCCGCTCGACGCCGCGCTCGAGGACGCCGACCGTGCGCTTCTTCTCGTCCACCTCGTAGTCGGCGTCGAGTGCGAGCTTCTGCACGATCGCCGCGAAGTCGGCGTACCACTTGGTCGCCTGGTCGGCCGGACCGCTGATGATCAACGGCGTCCGAGCCTCGTCGATGAGGATCGAGTCGACCTCGTCGACGATGCCGTAGTTGTGGCCTCGCTGCACCAGCTCCTCGTGCGACCAGGCCATGTTGTCGCGCAGATAGTCGAAGCCGAACTCGTTGTTGGTCCCATACGTGATGTCCGCGGCGTACTGCCCGCGTCGTTCCTCGGGGGTCATCGAGGCGAGGATGACGCCGACCTCGAGACCCAGGAAGCGGTGCACCCGGCCCATCAGCTCGGACTGGTACTCCGCGAGGTAGTCGTTGACGGTGACGACGTGCACGCCGTCACCGGTCAAGGCGTTGAGGTACGCGGGGAGCGTGGCCACCAGCGTCTTGCCCTCACCGGTCTTCATCTCGGCGATGTTGCCGAGGTGCAGGGCCGCCCCGCCCATGATCTGGACGTCGAAGTGCCGTTGCCCGAGGGTTCGCTTCGCCGCTTCCCGGACCGTCGCGAACGCCTCCGGCAGCAGGTCGTCGAGGGTCTCGGCCTTGCCGTCCTCCCCGGCCAGCCGGCGGCGGAACTCCTCGGTCATCGCCCGCAGCTCGGCGTCCGACATCGCGGCGAACTCGTCCTCGATCGCGTTGACCTGCGCAGCGATCGCCGCGAGCTTGCGAAGGATCTTCCCCTCGCCGGCACGGAGGACTCTGTCGAAGATGGCGGGCACGCGGTGGCTCCTGGCGTTCTCGGGACGGGGACGTCCATTCATCGTAGGCGCACGGTCACGGCCCGCTGCCATAACGACTCGACCGGCCCCCCGGTGCCCCGGTTGGATGGCGGGATGGATCCGAGCGAACCGAGATGGGAGCGCGTCGAGCTCTCCGACGGCAGAGTGCGCCTGCGCGCGCCCCGTGACAGCGACCTCGACGACATCGTTGCCGCCTGCCAGGACCCGGAGGCAGTCCGCTGGACCAGCGTCCCCCAGCCGTACGGGCCGGCCGAGGCCGAGGGCTTCCTGCGCATCGTCGAGGACGGCTGGACGTCCGGCCGGGCAGCGATCTTCTTCATCTCCACGGCCGAGCACGACGGCCGCTACTGCGGGGCCATCGACCTGCGCCTCGACGGGGAAGGCGGTGGCGAGGTCGGGTTCGCCGTCGCCCCGTGGGCGCGCGGTTCGGGGGTGTGCACCGCTGCGCTGCGACTGGTCTGTCGTTGGGGGTTCGACACCCTCGGCCTGGGCCGCATCGAGTGGCTCGCGCACGTGGGCAACGACGCATCGCGCCGGGTCGCCGACAAGGTGGGCTTCGTCTACGAGGGTGTGCAGCGCGCGAAGTGCCACCAGCGCGGCGTTCGCTACGACGCGTGGGTCGCCGGTCTGCTGCCGGGGGAGCTGCGATGATTCCTCGACCGGTGCCGACGATCGAGGCCGAGGGGTTGCTGCTGACGCCGCTCTCGGACTCCGACGCGGCGGCCGTTGTGGCCCTGTCGGACGACCCGGAGACCCGCGCCTGGTCGTCCCTGAAGACGGTGCGCTCCCCGGCCGACGCCGAGGCCTGGATCCGGGAGCGGCTGGCCCGGTCGGACGGCATGACCTGGGCGGTGCGCGACACCGACACCGGCCAGCTCGTCGCGCGGGTCGGCCTGGTCCGGATCGACGAGGCGGACCGGGCGGCCGAGGTGGGCTACTCGGTACGCGCCGATCATCGCCGAAACGGCATCGCCACCCGCGCGGTGCGGGGGGCCGCGAGCTACGGGTTCGCCGAGCTGGGCCTGGCCCGGATCATCCTGCAGCACGCGACCGGCAACCGCGCCTCGTGCGCCGTCGCGCGGACGACCGGGTTCGCCTACGAGGGCACCGCGCGTGCGCTGTTCGACAACGGCAAAGGCGTGCGGCACGACTACCACATTCACGCTCGACTGGCCGACGACCCGGCGGGACGGGTCCCGGCGCCGCGGGCCATCGAGCCCGTGGAGATCGGTGCCGGACGGCTGCAGCTCGTGCCGTGGCGGCCGGCCGACGCACCCGATGTCGATCGGGCCTTCGTCGAGCCGCACATCGCGCGCTGGGACGGCGGGCCGCCCTGGGCGGGCATAGCCGACGCCGACCGCTGGCTAGCCGCCCGCACGACCGGCTGGGAGTCCGGCGCGATGGTGTCGTGGTCGGTCCGCGACTCGACGACAGGACGCCTGCTCGGTTCGGTCGCGATCAAGGACCTCGACCGGCGCCCCGGGACGGGAGTCGCGTCGTACTGGGTGCGGGCCGCGGAGCGCGGGCACGGGGTCGCGGGGCAGGCGCTGGGTGCGGCCGCGAGGTTCTCGTACGCCGTGCTCGGGCTGCACCGGATCGAGGCCTACCACGCCGTCGCGAACACGGCGTCCTGCCGGGTGGCTGTCCGGTCGGGGTTCCCGCTCGAGGGCCTGTTGCGCGGGTCGCTCCGGCTCGCGGACGGGGTGACCGACGAGCACCTGCATGCGCAGTTGGCGACCGACGCGCCATGACGGCGATAGCCCACGAGGACGTGCCCGCCGGCAGGTGGCTGCTGCGGCCGCCGCGCCCCGCTGAGGCGGCCGAGGCGCTGGCGATGCTCACCGACCGCGACGTCGTCCAATGGAACCCGGCGCCCGCCGTCGTGGACGAGGCCTCCGCGCGCGCCTGGCTCGAGCGGGGCCGCGACTGGTCCTCCGGGGGACACGCGACGTTCTCGGTCGTCGACCCGGTCAGCAGCCGGATGCTGGGCAACGTCTCGGTGCACCGGATCGACCGCGAGCAGGCATTCGCGGCGCTGGGCTACCGGGTGGCGCCGTGGGCGCGCCGTCAGGGCGTCGCGACAGCGGCCCTCGCCGCGGTATCCGGGTGGTCGTTCGACCGGCTGGGGCTGGCGAGGCTGGAGATCTGCCACGCGGTGGACAACCCCGGGTCGTGCCGGGTCGCCGAGCGGGCCGGCTTCCGGCTCGAGGGAACGCTCCGCCAGTCGTTCGTCTACGGAGACGGCCATCGCCACGACGAGCACCTGCACGGCCGGCTGCGAACCGATCCCGTCCCGCTGCTCTGACCCCGTAGCGGGGCGAGCCCGGCTCTCAGCCGACAGCGCGCCGGAGGGCCGCGGCGAGGTTGCCGCGGTTCTCGACCCGGACGTCGGCGAGGTCGAGCCAGCGCGCCAGCTCGGCGAGCTCGGCCGCGAGCTCGGTGGCAGTCTCTGCGGGCGCGGTGGGCTCCGACCATGCGGAGCGGACCAGCAGCGCGCCGGCCGCCCGGTCGGCCTTCAGGTCGACGCGCGCCACCAACCGGTCACCGAGCAGGAACGGCAGGACGTAGTAGCCGTAGCGCCGCTGCTGCGCCGGAACGTAGATCTCGATCCGGTAGTGGAAGCCGAAGAGGGCCTCGACCCGGGCCCGTTCCCACACCAGCGGATCGAACGGGGACAGCAGGGCCCGGGCGCGGACCGCCCGGGGGATGCGCGCCTCCCGGTGCAGGTAGCCGGGCCGCCGCCACCCCTCCACCTCGACCGGCGCCAAGGTGCCGTCGGCAACCAGCCGGGAGACCGCGAGGCGGCTGTCCTGGGGGCGCAGCCGGAAGTAGTCGCGCAGGTCGGGCTCGCTCGCCACCCCGTGCGCACGGGCGGCGATCCTGGTGAGCTCGACGAAGGCCTCCTCGTCGGTCGGTTCCGGCTGCTCGAGGACCTGCCGGGGCAGCACGCGCTCCGGCACCGCGTAGCGGCGCTCGAACTGGCTGGTGCGTCCCGCGGATGTGACCTCGCCGGCCCAGAAGAGGTGCTCCAGGGCCTGTTTCACCAGCGACCAGTTCCAGCCCCAGTTGTCCTTGCTGCGTGGCACGTCGTGGGCCAGCGCGACCTCGAGCTGCCCGGCCGTCAGCGGTCCGCGCCGCCGGACCTCGTCCAGCACGGCAGCGACCAGCTCCGCGTGCTCGTTCGCGACCCGCTGCATGCTGCCCCAGGCCTCGGCCTGCCAGCGACGCATCCGCCAGCGCAGCAGCCGAAGGGTGGCCGGCGGAATGAGGCTCGCCTCGTGCGCCCAGTACTCGACGAGCCGGCGGGGCGCCCGGCCCGATGCCCGGTCGAGCAGCGCCCGGTCGTAGGGCCCCAGCCGGCTGAACAGCGGCAGGTAGTGGCTGCGGACGAGGACGTTGACGCTGTCCATCTGCAGCAGGCCGATCCGGTCGACGGTGGCCGTCACCGCGCGCATCCCGGGAACCGCCGGGCGGGGACCCGCCAGGCCCTGCGCCGCGATCGCGATCCGCCGGGCCCTGGCGCCCGTGAGCCGCGGGAGGGGGCCGGAGGTCACGGCCGGAATGCTGCCACGACCCTCCGACGCCTTCAGATGGCCGGGACGCACGACGATCTACCAGGCAGGATGGGGTCTCCCGGAAGGACAATGTGATGGTCAGCACCCGCAGCGCCCGGCGTACGGCGACCACCGTGGCGCTCGCCGTCACTGCTCTGCTGGCCGTCGGCCTCGTCGGGGAGCCGAGGGCGCAGGCCGCCACGACGACCTCAACGCTGCGCATCGGCACCTCGGTGCAGGGACGCGCGCTGGTCGCCATCCACCGCTCGGCGCCCGGTGCCACCAAGCGGGTGCTCGTCATCGGGGTCATCCACGGCAACGAGAAGGCCGGCTGGTGGGTCATCGAGCGGCTGAAGAGGTGGGACGTCCCCGCGAACGTCGACCTGTGGCTGATCCCGAGCATCAACCCGGACGGCATGGCGGCGAACACCCGGACCAACGCGCACAAGGTCGACCTGAACCGGAACTTCCCGCAGTCCTGGGTCTACGCCGGCAAGGGGACCTCGAAGTACTCCGGTCCGAGCGCGGGCAGTGAGCCCGAGACCCGGGCCGTGATGGCCTTCGTCAAGGCCCACCCGCCACGGACGACGGTGGTGCTGCACCAGCCTCTCTTCGGCGTCGACTCCTACCACGCGAAGTCGATCACGCTCGTGCAGGCACTCGCGCGCGAGACGCAGCTGCCGGTGAAGTCCTTCGCATGCTCGAGCACCTGCCACGGGACGTTGACGGGCTGGCACAACGCCTACACGCCCGGGCGCGCGGTCACCATCGAGTTCGGCGCCAGCGCGTCCACGTGGCGCCTGAGCGTCGTGGCGGCCGGGATACGGAAGGTCGGCTCGGCGTACTAGGCGCGTCCTGCCCAGCGGTCAGGTGATCTCGAGCAGCTTCTCCCGCACCGCGTAGACCACGGCCTCCATCCGAGAGTGCAACTGCAGCTTCTCCAGGATGTTGCGGATGTGGTTCTTCACCGTGTTCTCCGAGATGAACAGCTCCTTGGCGATGTCTCGGTTGTTGAGACCGCGCGCGACGAGCTTGAGCACCTCGAGCTCCCGGTCGGTGAGCCGCGGCACCGGGACCTGCTGCTTCTCATCGCCCTTCTTGATCATCGTCGCGAACTCGGTGAGGAGCTTGGACGCCATCGAGGGACTGATGAGGGACTGGCCGCCGGCGACCGAGCGAATGGCCGCAGCGACCTCGTCGATCGAGATCTCCTTGAGCAGGTAGCCGCTCGCGCCCGCCTTGATGGCGTCGTAGAGGTCGGCCTCGTCGTCGGAGATGGTCAGCATGACGATCTTGGCGCTCGGTACGACGTCCTTGATCGCGGTGCATGCCTCGATGCCGCTGCGCCGGGGCATCCGCACGTCCATCAGCACGATGTCGGGGAGCAGAGCGGAGGCGAGCTCCACGGCCTCGGCTCCGTCGCCGGCCTCACCGACGACCTCGATGTCGCTCTCCTGCCCGAGCACCATCTCCAGCCCCCGGCGGAACAGGGCATGGTCGTCGACGACGAGCACCCGGATCGGCTCGTGCGGACCACCGGGTCCGGGAGTTGCGGGCGCCGAAGCGTCGGCCGCCTGCTCCGTCACGACACGCTCCTTTGCACCGACGTCCTGCAAGGTCGGGATGACCTCGGGTCATTCCTCGACCGCTGCATGATGACACGGAGGGCCCGTTGCCCGAGACCGAAACGGTTTGCCGAGAGCTACGCCTCCAGCCTGATGACCCCGTAGTCGTAGGCGTGCCGCCGGTAGACCACCGACGGCCGGTCCGTGGTGGCGTCGATGAACAGGTAGAAGTCGTGCCCGACCAGCTCCATCTCGTAGAGGGCCTGATCAAGGGTCACCGGCTTCGCGCCGTGCACCTTCTCCCGGATCACGAGCGGACCGTCCTCGTCGGCCGGACCGCCGTCCTCGTCCGCCTGGTTCTGTCCCACCGGTCCACCGTTGCGACTGTCCAACGAGGCGGTGGCGCTCGCCACCGAGACCGGGCTCTTGTTGCCGTGGTGGACCCGGCGGCGGTCGTGCTTGCGGCGCAACCGGGCCTCGAGCTTCTGGCACGCGGCGTCCAGGGCGGCGTAATAGTCCGGCGCGGAAGCCTCAGCCCGTACGACGGGCCCGCGCGAGCGGATGGTCAGCTCGACCCGTTCTCGTTGCTGGGACATCCGCGGGTTGCGCTCCTTGGACAGCTCGACGTCGATGCTGATCACCTTCGAGTCGAGCTTGTCGATCTTGGCCAGCTTCTCCGTCACATGCAGCCGGAACCGCTCGGGTATGTCGGTGTGCCGGCCCTTGACGACGATGTCCACTCAGGAAACCTCTCTGTCGGCCTGGGAGCACCCGCCCGGCCGACCTGGTCTTCGACCCCACATCCGCCTGCTGAGGGTCTCGCAGCGGTAGCCGCCACTACTCCCCTTCTCCCGGATCGAAAGCCGTCTGGGCCTTCGGCGGGGCAGGACTGACATCTAAGCCGCACCGTGATCGGACGACGACAAGTCGCCTTACGTGGGCCGTTTCGCCTGCGGCTGGCATCGGCTTGTCGAGTCGTAACCCCCGAGAGGGCGTCGACCCGGCGCAACCACGGACCCGGGCGGGTGCCATGACGTGACGCTAGTCGCATGAGGGTCCCCGGGATAGGGGCGGCCCCGGTGACGGCGCACGGTGGCGGCGACAACCGCGGCTCCGGCCACGGTCGCTCCGGCAGCCTCGAGGGCCCTGGTCGTCTCGGCGATGCTCGCTCCGGTGGTGATGACGTCGTCGACCACGACGACATGCTTGCCGCGAACGGCGGCTGCCCATCTGTCGGGCACCGCCAGGGCGCTCTGCAGGTTCGCGGCTCGTTGCGCCGCGTCGAGACCGGCCTGGTCCGCGAGGCGGCGGGCAACACGTACCACGGGCAGCACCTCGACGATGCGATCGTCGGTCCGCAGCCGGCGGGCCGCCCGCCGAGCGAGGCGCAGCGTGGAGTCGTGCCCACGCATCCGCACCGCAGACCGACGGGACGGGACCGGCACGAGAACCAGGGCGTCCAGCGCCGCGCCATTGCGCCGGGTCCGGGCTGCTGCCGCTGCGGCGGCCGCAGACGTAGCGAGCGCATCGCCCAACGGCCGGACGAGGCCCAGGCGGCCCTCCTCCTTGTGCGCGACGATCATCGTGCGCACCTCGCCGGCGTAGACCGTCACCGCCCACGGCGGCGGCAGCCCCGCAGGCACCGGGTCCGGCCAGGCCGGCCGGGCCGGACCGTCGAGCGCGGTGCGGCAGGTGGCGCAGACCGGCCCGGACCGGCCGCCCGCGGGGTCACGAGCGGCGGCCAGACCGCAGCCGGCGCAGCCACCGGGAAGCACCAGGTCGACCAGCGCCGCGGTCGTCGCAACAAGCCCGCCCAGCACCGTCACGGCTCGAGCCTGCCGCCGCGGCCCGCGGCGCGGCGTCCCGGCGGCAGCGTGGTGGACGTCGAAGGGCTGGGGACGATCCGCGCGCGACGGTCAGCCCGGGTACGCCGGGTCCGTCCCGAGTCCGATGTCCACCCAGCTCCGCCCTGCCGTGTACTGCAGCAACCGGCCGTCGGTCGTGCCGGCCAGCAGCGGCCGCGCCGGCGGAGCGGCCGCGATCGAGAGCAGCCCCGGCTGTGGTTCCACCGTCGAGATCGTGTAGCCGTCGGTGTCCGCGAGACGCGGGATCACCGCTGCGTCCCCCTCCGCGCCGAGCAGGGCGAGCGTCGTGGCATCGGCCCACGCCACGTCGCGGACCGGGTGCAGCTGGGGCATCACCTCGCGCAGCGCCGTCAGACGTGCTCGAGGTACACCGCGGTCGCGGATGATCGAGCCGACGAGGAGCCGGGCGCCGGCGCCGGTGCCCGCGATGAGCGCGACCCGAGCGCCGTCCCGCGCCACCCGCAGTGCCTGGACCGGACCGCCGGCAAGGCGAGGCACCTCGACGGCCACCGCCGGCTTGGTCCCGTCGGGAACCATCCAGACCCGGCCGGTAGCCGTGTCCACCGCCCACAGGTTTCCGGTGGCGTCCCAGGACGGCGCCGAGAGCGCCTCGCCCCGCAACCGGACGGGCAGCGTCCCCTCCTCGGTGAGCCGGCCGGCGAGCAGGGAACGCCCGTCGACGCTCAGTCCGGCGATCCGGGCCGCATCGAGGGACACCGCGGGTCGCCGCAGCGCCACCCGGCCGTCGCCGGCCGGTCCGGCGACCGGGGTGAACCGGCCGTCCACGATGCGACCGACCCGGCCGCCCCGCACGACGTACGCGATGGACCCCTCGGTCAGGCCGGCCGGGTCGAACGTGCGCCACGCCTCCCGTGGCTGCACCTGACCCTGCCCGGGAACCCCGAGGTCCCGCCCGTCGGCGGTGACCCGCAGCCCGGTGAACTCCGGCAGCTGCTTGAGCGTCCACACCAGCTGCGCCGACATGAGGGCCCGGCCGGCGTCGTCGGCCTTCAACGCGGTGGTGTCGAGATTCACCCGGGCCACGCCCGCGCGCAGCGCCACCGAGGAGACCGCCAACCGGGTGCCGTCCGGGAACGCGGTGGTCACCGCGCCGCGCAGTGGTGTGCTCGGGCCGCCCAGCAACCGGTTGACGAGCACCGTCGACAGACCGGCCACGGCCGGGAGGAAGACGGTGTCCGGCACCAGGACTGCTCGCGACGGAGCGAGGAAGTAGATGTTGAGCTGGCGGAAGGTCTCCTGGACGTCCCCGCGGGTCAGCAGCAGCCCATCGGCCAGCCGGGAGATGCGCCACTCGCCGTTGACCCGAACCAACCCGAACGTGCGCCGCAGCCGGGTGCCCGCCGGTGTCCTCAGGTAGTGGCCCTCACCGTCGATGCGGGCCACCTGGGCCGCCGTCAGCGCAACCGTGTCGGCCCCGGACGGCTCGAGCGCGAACGCTCCCTCGGCCCGGTCGTAGATCGACGTGGCGGTGCCCGGCCGCCAGCGCTGCCGCACGGCGGGCGCGAGGTAGAGCCGGGCCACCGCGTGATCGTTGACGAAGTCCGCGCCGGCGTGCAGAAAACCGCGCACGATGTCCTGCGGTCGGGCGCCGGGCACCGGCGGCTGCCCGATCACCCGCACCGTGGAGTTCTCTCGCTCCAGTCGCAGGTCGCGCCCCGCGCGGACCGGGCCGCTGGTGGGGATCGAGCTGCAGCCCGCGGCCAGCGCGACGCACACGGCGGACGCGACGAGCCCGAGTACCACCCGCCGCGGCGCGGTCACCGGGTCTCCCGGGGTTCGGCCGCGACGACCCGTCGATAGGGCTCCCCCACGGTGACCGGGCGCCGCCTGCGCCGGGAGTCCAGCGGCTCCAGCGGGATCGGGGAGCCCGAGAGCTCGGTCCCCTGGTGCCGGGGCAGGGTGAGCCGGAACTGCGACCCGTCACCCGGCTCACCCCAGGCCTGCAGCCAGCCGCCGTGCAGATGGACGTCCTCGATGGCGATGGACAGCCCGAGACCCGTGCCACCGGTGGTCCGGGCCCGGGCGGGATCGGCCCGCCAGAACCGGTTGAACACCATCGCCGCCTCACCGGGTGAGAGCCCGACGCCGTGGTCCCGGACGGCGACGGCCACCGCGGCCTCGTCACCGGCGAGGTGAACCTCGATCGGCGCACCCTCGCCGTGCTCGATGGCATTGACGATCAGGTTGCGCAGGACGCGCTCGACGCGCCGGCTGTCGACGTCCGCGGTGCAGTTGCTGGTCGGGGCGATCAGCTCGACCCGGCTGCCACGGCGCTCGGCCAACGGCTCCGCCGCCTCGATGACGCGTTCGGCGATCTGCCGGAGATCGGTCGGCTCGGCCTCGAGCACCGCGGCGCCCGCGTCGTGCCGACTGATCTCCAACAGGTCGCCGAGCAGCGCCTCGAAGCGATCCAGCTGGGCCTGCAGGATCTCGGCGCTGCGCTGCACCGCCGGATCGAAGTCCGACCGCGCCTCGTGCAGGACGTCCGCTGCCATCCGCACGGTGGTGAGCGGGGTGCGCAGCTCGTGCGACACGTCGGAGACGAACCTGCGCTGCACCCGGGACAGGTCCTCGAGCTGGCGGATCTGGCGCTGCAGGCTGGTAGCCATCTTGTTGAAGGAGGCGGCAAGGCGGGCGAGGTCGTCCTCACCGCGCACCCGCATCCGCTCTTCCAACCGGCCCGCCGCGAGCCGCTCCGCGATTCGCGCGGCCATCCGCACCGGTGTCACGACCTGCCGGGTGACCAGCCAGGCGATGCCGCCGACGAGCAGCACGAGGCCGAGCGCAGCGACGGCCAAGGTCTGGCGCACGAGGGCGAGCGTTGCCTGCTCCTTGTCGAGCGGGAACACGAAGTACAGCTCGTAGCCGCCGGGGACGGTGGGGATCACCACCGGCGAGCCGATGGTGATCGCCGGTACCGACACCCCCGCGCGGGTGAGCCGCCCGTACGTCCACAGCTGTTTGCCGCTCTGGCGCACGCCCGTGCGCAGCACCGGGGGCACCGCTTCGCGGCTCACCTCGAACGAGGACACCCCGAGCGGCGCGTCGGCGGCGGTGACTGCGGGGCCGCGCAGCAGCGCCACCTCGTTCGCCCCGGCCGGCCCCCCGGCCGTCGCGAGACGTTTGACGAGGTCGGGGACGAGCGTCTCGTAGACCGTCGGGTCGGTCCGGTCGGCAGAGTCGAACGCGTCCTGGGCGGTGACCGCGCCGGTCGCTGCCTCCGCCAGCGCTGCCTGCACCTTGGCGTCGAGCAGCCCGCTCTCGACCCGGTTGAGCAGGAAGTTGCCGAGGACGAGGATCACGATCAGCGACAGCAGGATCGTCGCGGTGACGACGCGCAGCTGAAGCGACCGTCGCCACTGCGCGACTGTCCGGCGGCGGCGGCGGCGCAGGTCGCGGCGTACGCGGAGGGCCGCCGTGGCAAGGCGCCGCCGCGCGCCGGAATCGAGTACGGCGGTCAGGCTGGGCCCGCCTTGTACCCGACGCCGCGCACCGTCACGACGACGTCCGGCCGTTCGGGGTCCTGCTCGATCTTGGAGCGCAACCGCTGCACGTGCACGTTGACCAGTCGGGTGTCGGCGGCGTGCCGGTACCCCCAGACCTGCTCCAGCAGCACCTCGCGGGTGAACACCTGCCAGGGCTTGCGGGCCAGGGCCACCA
>JAVEDB010000267.1 GCA_030841185.1 Actinomycetota bacterium | reverse complement strand
TCAAGGAGAACGTCATCATCGGCAAGCTCATCCCGGCCGGTACGGGGCTGCCCCGCTACCGGAACATCCGGGTCGAGCCGACCGAGGAGGCGAAGGCCGCGATGTACAGCATGGCCGGCTACGACGGCGATGCCGGCGCGTTCGACTATGCGCCTTTCGGCTCCGGATCCGGTCAGGCCGTCCCGCTGGAGGACTTCGACTACGGGCCGTTCCGCGGCTGAGCACTGAGCACGCACCGGGACGCCGGCCAGCGCAGGGTTTGCCTGCGCGGGCCGGCGTTCCGGCATGATGGGCGCTCGGCCGGCTCGGCGCCGACAGGTGGGGGCGTGCGATGAGTGATCCTTGGGGAACTCCGGCTGGCGAGGACAAGCCGGACGGAGAGCCACCGCCGCCACCGCCCGCGCCGGCCCAGGCGCCCCCTCCGCAGCCCCCACCGCCGCAGCCCCCACCGCCGCAGCCCCCACCGCCGTACGGGCACCAGCCGTACGGGCAGCCGCCGCCGGGGTACGGACCCCCGCCGCCCGGGTACGGACCGCCCCCTGGCTACGGACCCTCGCCTCCCGGGTACGGGCCGCCGCCCGGCTACGGCTATGGCCAACCGGCTTACGGGTACGGGCCAGGCTACGGCCGGCCGATGTCGAGCAAGGCCACCACCGTGATGGTGCTGGGCATCGTCTCGCTCGTGCTGGCGCTCAGCTGCGGTCTGGGACTCATCCCGGCGATCGTCGCGCTGGTGATGGCCGGTGGCGCCGAGCGTGAGATCGCCGCGTCCGAGGGAGCCCTGGACGGTCAGGACCGCATCAAGGCGGGCCGGATCATGAGCTGGATCTCGATCGGCTTCGTCGCGCTGGCGGCCCTCTTCGTTCTCGTCGTTTTCGCGATCGGGTTGGCCTCGTCGAACACGGCCTGACCCGGCGGCCGACGTCGTACTCGCTCGCTTTTGACCTGTGCTGTCACGCTGGTAGGCTCTTGGTTCGGCCTGGGGTGCCCGGGCCCTCGTGCGTGCGCGATCAACCAGCGCGCACGGGCAAGCAGGACAATCCGTGCGGGTGGCTTCCGGGCCGCGCCACGACCGGCTGGGCGTTCACCTGTGACACGCCCGACCGCGGGGGTCGACGGCACCGCCCCCATCCAGGACAACCAGACGAAGCAACAGCGCGAGCACGAGACGGAGACTGAAGGCGGCTCATGCCCACCATCCAGCAGCTGGTCCGCAAGGGCCGCCAGGACAAGGTCGAGAAGACTAAGACCCCTGCCCTGAAGGGCAGCCCGCAGCGGCGGGGAGTGTGCACGCGGGTCTACACGACCACGCCCAAGAAGCCCAACTCCGCGCTGCGCAAGGTCGCCCGCGTCCGCCTCACCAGCGGCATCGAGGTCACCGCCTACATCCCCGGTGTCGGGCACAACCTGCAGGAGCACTCGATCGTGCTCGTGCGTGGTGGCCGCGTAAAGGACCTGCCGGGTGTCCGCTACAAGATCATCCGCGGGTCCCTCGACACGCAGGGCGTCCGCAACCGCAAGCAGGCTCGCAGCCGTTACGGCGCGAAGAAGGAGAAGAGCTAATGCCGCGCAAGGGCCCCGCTCCCAAGCGCCCGGTCATCGTCGACCCGGTCTACAACGCCCCGATCGTCACCTCGCTGGTCAACAAGGTGCTGGTCGCCGGCAAGCGCTCGGTCGCCGAGAGCATCGTCTACGGCGCCCTCGAGGGCTGCCGCGAGAAGTCCGGCAACGACCCGGTGATCACGCTCAAGCGGGCCCTGGACAACGTCAAGCCGGCGCTCGAGGTCAAGAGCCGGCGCGTCGGCGGCGCCACCTACCAGGTGCCTGTCGAGGTGCGCCCGCTGCGGGCCAACACCCTCGCGCTGCGCTGGCTCGTCTCCTATGCCCGCCAGCGGCGTGAGAAGACGATGACCGAGCGGCTGATGAACGAGCTGCTGGACGCGAGCAACGGTCTCGGCGCGAGCGTCAAGCGCCGCGAGGACACGCACAAGATGGCCGAGTCGAACAAGGCCTTCGCGCACTACCGCTGGTAAGCGCCCTCCTTCCCCCTTCACATCTGCGAGAGAAGACACCAAGCAGTGGCACTCGACACCGCCGTGATCGATCTGGCCAAGGTCCGCAACATCGGGATCATGGCCCATATCGACGCGGGCAAGACCACCACCACCGAGCGCATCCTGTTCTACACCGGCATCAACTACAAGATCGGCGAGGTCCACGAGGGCGCCGCCACGATGGACTGGATGGAGCAGGAGCAGGAGCGCGGCATCACGATCACGTCCGCCGCGACGACCTGTGAGTGGGACGGTCACACCATCAACATCATCGACACCCCCGGTCACGTCGACTTCACCGTCGAGGTCGAGCGTTCGCTGCGCGTCCTCGACGGCGCGGTTGCGGTGTTCGACGGCGTCGCCGGCGTGGAGCCGCAGTCCGAGACGGTGTGGCGCCAGGCCGACCGCTACGGCGTGCCTCGCATCTGCTTCGTCAACAAGCTCGACCGCACCGGCGCCGAGTTCCACCGCTGCGTGGAGATGATCCACTCGCGGCTGTTCGCGACCCCGCTGGTCCTGCAGATCCCGGTCGGCACCGAGGCCGACTTCCGCGGCGTCATCGACCTGGTCGGCATGCGCGCGCTGATCTGGAGCGAGGACGCCTCCAAGGGCGAGATGTACGACACCCTCGAGGTGCCGTCCTCGCACGCAGAGGCGGCGCGCGAGTGGCGCGACCGGCTGCTCGAGACCATCGCCGAGAACGACGACGAGATGATGGAGCTCTACCTCGAGGGCAGGGAGCCCGAGGAGGACCAGCTCATCGCAGCCATCCGCCGCGCCACGCTGGCCAGCAAGCTCACCCCCGTGCTCACCGGCTCGGCGTTCAAGAACAAGGGCGTCCAGCCGATGCTCGATGCCGTCGTGCGCTACCTCCCCTCGCCGATCGACGTCGGCGCCATCGAGGGCCACGCCGTGGGCAAGGAGGACGAGATCCTCGCCCGCGAGCCCGACAAGGACGCGCCGCTCTCGACGCTGGCCTTCAAGATCGCCAGTGACCCGCACCTGGGCAAGCTGACCTATATCCGCATCTACTCCGGCACGCTCACCACCGGCTCGCAGGTGCTCAACAGCACCAAGGGCAACAAGGAGCGCATCGGCAAGATCTACCGGATGCACGCGAACAAGCGCGAAGAGATCGAGAAGGCCACCGCCGGCCAGATCGTGGCGGTCATGGGCCTGAAGAACACCACCACCGGCGACACCCTCTGTGGGCCGGAGGCGCCGGTGATCCTCGAGTCGATGAACTTCCCGGCCCCGGTCATCCACGTCGCCATCGAGCCCAAGTCCAAGGCCGACCAGGAGCGTCTCGGCACCGCGATCCAGCGGCTCGCCGAGGAGGACCCCACCTTCCAGGTCCGCACCGACGAGGAAACCGGTCAGACGATCATCGCGGGCATGGGCGAGCTGCACCTCGAGGTGCTCGTCGACCGGATGAAGCGCGAGTTCCGGGTCGAGGCCAACGTCGGCAAGCCGCAGGTGGCCTACCGCGAGACGATCCGCCGCAAGGTCGAGCGTCACGACTACACCCACAAGAAGCAGACGGGTGGATCCGGGCAGTACGCCAAGGTCCAGATCGCGATCGAGCCGACGGGCGCCGGTGACGGCGGCTACGAGTTCGAGAACAAGGTCACCGGTGGTCGCATCCCGCGGGAGTACATCCCGTCGGTCGACGCCGGCTGCCAGGAGGCCATGGAGTTCGGCGTCCTGGCGGGCTACCCCCTCGTCGACATCAAGGTGACGCTGCTCGACGGCGGCTACCACGAGGTCGACTCGTCGGAGCTCGCGTTCAAAATCGCCGGCTCGATGGCGTTCAAGGAGGCGGCCCGCAAGGCGGACCCGGTCATCCTCGAGCCGATGATGTCGGTCGAGGTGACCACCCCCGAGGACTACATGGGGGAGGTCATCGGCGACCTGAACTCCCGCCGTGGCCAGATCCAGGCCATGGAGGAGCGTTCGGGCGCGCGGGTGGTCAATGCCCTCGTCCCGCTGTCGGAGATGTTCGGCTATGTCGGAGACCTCCGCAGCAAGACCCAGGGCCGCGCGAACTACAGCATGCAGTTCGACTCCTACGCCGAGGTCCCGCGCAACGTGGCGGAAGAGATCATCAAGAAGGCACGAGGCGAGTAGCCTCACGGGCTGCCCGACGACCAAGAACGTCGTACGACGACACCACGACCCAACCAGCCAGAAACCTGTTCCGAGGAGGACCCCAAGTGGGCAAGGCGAAGTTCGAGCGGACTAAGCCGCACGTCAACATCGGCACCATCGGTCACATCGACCACGGCAAGACGACGCTGACGGCGGCCATCACCAAGGTGCTGCACGACAAGTACCCGACCCTCAATGAGGCCTCTGCGTTCGACCAGATCGACAAGGCACCCGAGGAGCGGCAGCGCGGCATCACCATCTCGATCGCGCACGTCGAGTACCAGACCGAGGCGCGGCACTACGCGCACGTCGACTGCCCCGGGCACGCCGACTACATCAAGAACATGATCACCGGTGCCGCGCAGATGGACGGCGCGATCCTGGTGGTCGCCGCGACCGACGGCCCGATGCCGCAGACCAAGGAGCACGTGCTCCTGGCCCGCCAGGT
>JAVEDB010000098.1 GCA_030841185.1 Actinomycetota bacterium | reverse complement strand
GAGTACTACACGGTGATGGCCGTCACCGACCCGGAGGCAGGTGCCAACGGCATCTCGGCCTTCGTCGTCGAGAAGTCCGACGAGGGCTTCACGTTCGGCGCACCGGAGAAGAAGCTCGGGATCAAGGGCTCACCGACCCGCGAGCTGTACTTCGACAACTGCCGCATTCCCGCAGACCGGCTGGTGGGCCCGGAGGGCTCGGGCTTCAAGACCGCGCTGCGGACGCTCGACCACACCCGGGTCACCATCGCGGCGCAGGCGGTGGGGATCGCCCAGGGTGCGCTCGACCACGCGACCCGCTATGCCAAGGAGCGCAAGCAGTTCGGCAAGGCGATCGCCGACTTCCAGGGCATCCAGTTCATGGTCGCCGACATGGCGATGAAGCTCGAGGCGGCTCGCCAGCTGACCTACGTGGCGGCGGCGAAGTCCGAGCGAGGCGACGTCGACCTGACCTTCTTCGGGGCTGCCGCGAAGTGCTTCGCCTCCGATGCAGCGATGGAGATCACCACCGACGCCGTTCAGGTGCTCGGGGGCTACGGCTACGTCAAGGACTACCCCGTCGAGCGGATGATGCGCGACGCCAAGATCACCCAGATCTACGAGGGCACCAACCAGATCCAGCGGCTGGTGATGGCCCGCCAGCTGCTGCGGTAACCCGTCGGCGACTCAGCGCAGCGAGTTGAACAGGCGACGTGCGGCCGGCCGGTCCCAGCGCACCGACGAACCCGCCGGCGTCTGGTAGTTGGGGTCGGCGACGGGCACCGTCGTCTTGGTGCCCCCGGAACCCGACACCGCACGCATCGCCAACCCGAACCGCAGCAGGTCCACGACCCCGTCGTTCTGGTCGACCGTGAGCGCCGTGGTGGCCGCATTGCCGAGGTTGATGAGCCGGATCGGGTTGAGCAGCACTCCCGGGCTGCTCGACCTGGCGAAGATGGCGCTGAGGAACTGCTGCTGGCGCTGGACCCGTCCGAGGTCGCCCTTGGGGTCGAAGTAGCGAGCCCGCACGTAGGCCAGCGAGGTCGGTCCATTCATCTGCTGGCAGCCGGCCTGCACGTTCAGCCCGCTCTTCTTGTCCTTGATCGCCTTCGGCGGGCACAGCTGCACGCCGCCGATCGCGTCGACGACACCGACGAACCCGCCGAACCCGATCTCCGTGTAGTGGTCGATCCGGATCCCGGTGGCGGCCTCGACGGTCTGCACGAGCAGCGGCGCACCGCCGAACGCGTACGCCGCGTTGAGCTTGTTCCTGCCGTGTCCCGGGATCGGGACGTACGAGTCGCGCGGCAGGCTGACCATCGTCACGTGGCCACCCGCGGAGGCACGGTGCAGCAGGATGATGGTGTCGGTACGCCGTCCTGCGGCGCTGCCCGTCTTCAGTTGCTTGCGCTGGGCCGCGGTGAGCCCCTCCCGGCTGTCCGAGCCGACCAGCAACCAGTCCTCGCCCGGTGTGACCGCCGGCCGGCCTGCGTAGTCGTGCAAGGCATCGACCTTGTGGATGCGTGAGAAGAAGAAGAACACCAGGCCGATCAGCAGGGCGAGGACGAGAAGCAGCGCGATACCGACCCGTCGGAGCCACCGTCCGGCTCCAGCGCCGCCCCTTCCCCGCCCGGTCCGCGCCGGCTGCCCCGGCGGCTCGAACCGCCCTGGGGGCGGCATGGCACCGGGACGCGGCGGCCGGTTGGTCGCCGCCGCCGGCGGCCGCTCGGTGGCCGGCGGGAGCACGCGGGTGGCGTCGGAGGGGCGGTTCGACGGGATCCCCGGGATCCGCTGGGTCGCGTCGGGGTCCCCAGCGTCCGCCGGGTGGTCGCCACCACGCGTCCAGCCTTCCGGCCAGTTACTCATCCGCTCTCACTCAGCAAAAGTACCCTTGCGCCCCATGACCTCCCCGACGGTGCCCGCCGGAAAGCCCACGAGCGCTGCCCGCAGCGACCTGAGCCGCATCATGACGGTGCTGGACACGAACCTGCTGGGCACCGTGCACGGCGGGGTCGTCATGAAGCTCGTGGACGACGTTGCCGGGGTCGTCGCCCAGCGGCACTCCGGCGGCCCGGCGGTCACCGCGTCCATGGACGAGATGGCCTTCCTGGCTCCGGTCCGGGTCGGCGACCTCGTCCGCGCCCAGGCCCAGGTCAACTGGGCCGGAACCACCTCGATGGAGGTCGGCGTCCGGGTGCTCGCGGAACCGTGGAACGAGGCCGGTGTCCCTCCGGTACGGGTGGCCACGGCGTACCTGGTCTTCGTCGCCGTGGACGCGAACGGGCTGCCGCGGCCGGTCCCGCCGGTGCTGCCCGAGAACGACGAGGACCGGCGCCGGGCAGGCGAGGCGGAGATCCGCCGGACGTCGCGGCTGGCCCGCCGGGACGCGATCCTGCGCTCCCGCGAGCCGTCGTCCTAGCAGCGCCCAGCCGAGGTCGCGGTCGACGCGCCGTGACCGGTGGCGCTCGCGGTCTGGGGGACCGTCTCCTTCACGAGGACGGCCCGCACCCCGGTGTACCCGGAGCCGATGACCACCTCCTGGGTGTGCCCGAGGCCGGTGACGTTCTCCAGCCGAGCACCCGGGAAGGCGGCCGACAGCGTCTTCACGGTCTCGGTGTAGCGCGCGTCGTATCGGATCACCGTCGCCGCCCCCGGCGCCTTCGGCCAGGTGGCAGCCCGCCCGGCGACGTCGTACCCCCTGGCCGTCAGGTCGCGGGCGGCCTTGGCGCCGAGGCCGGGGACGCCGCTGCCGTTGTAGATCCGGACCCTGATCTGCGTGGGTGCCACCGTGAGGGCCGTGGCCACTGCTCGTGAGACGGCCGCCGGCGGCGCGTCCGCCCTCAGCTGCGCGAACAGCGCGGCAGACGCCTGCTCGTCCCACAGGGCGACCGCCCCGACGGTCCCCGACCGGTACGAGGGGTCGGCCACCGGCACGGTGAGGAACGTCACATCGTGGCCGGAGACGTGGCGCAGCCGGGTCGCGAGCCGGATCAGCTCGGCGCGCGAGAACTGGCGATCGACCCGGACGGCGGCGAGCGCGGCGTCCAGGAAGGCGACGAGCGCCCGGGGGTCGAGCAGCACCTCGCGGCTGGTGACCCGGGAGAGCATCGCCGCCAGGAACTGTTGCTGGCGTTCGATGCGGCCCAGGTCGGCGCGCGCGTCCAGGCTGCGCGCACGGACGTACGCCAGCCCGGTGCGGCCGTCCACCCGCGTCACTCCCGCCGGCAGACGCAGCCCGGCCTTGCGGTCGAACAGTGGCTTCGGTGCGCAGACGTCGACGCCGCCGACCGAGTCGACGAGTCGCTCGAAGCCGAGGAAGTCCACCTCGATGTAGTGGTCCACCCGTACGCCGGTGCTCGCCTCCACCGTCGCCACGGCGAGGCGGGGCCCGCCCACGGCGTACGCCGCATTGAGCTTGTTGCGCCGCTGCGGGACGGCCGAGCCGTCGGTGCCCGTGTGCGCGGGGATGGTCACGTAGGAGTCGCGCGGCAGGCTCACCACGGTGACGGCGTCGCGGGTCGCCGAGACGTGCACGAGCAGCATGGTGTCGGCACGACGGCCCGCGGCTGTCTCCACCGACCCCACGTGCAGTCGCATGCGGTCCGCGGCGGACATGCCGGTGCGCGCGTCGGATCCGACCAGCAGGAACGTCGTGGACCCTGCCGCACTCGGCGGCGGGCGGGACCCACCAACGGGCAGGGCGTCGACGCGGGTGATTCCGGCGTCGGAACGGGCCAGCACGGCATAGCCGGTGCCGCTCACGACCAGCACCAGGAGGGCGATGCAGCCGGCCACGACGCCGCTGACCGTGCGGGCCACCACGCGGGCGAGGTGCCCGCGATCGGGCGTGGGCATCGAGGACCTCCGGGCCGGCTGCAGGTGTGTGGCGATGCTAGGTCCGGCCGAACCGGTCACAGCGCAGCCACGCCGTTGGTCCGGGACTCCCTTCGTCTACCGTGGTCGCGTCATGCCAGCACCCGTCGACCCCCTCGACCCGATGTCGCAGGAGTGGCCCGGCGTCTCGGTGGTCATGCCGGTGCTGGACGAGGAGCGACATCTGCGCAGCGCGGTCGGGCACGTGCTGTCACAGGAGTACCCCGGTGCGCTCGAGCTGGTGTTGGCGCTGGGGCCCTCGTCCGACCGCACCGACGAGGTGGCGACGGAGATCGCCGCAACTGACGCGCGGGTGCGGTTCGTCCCGAACCCGACGGGTGCGACTGGCGCCGGCCTCAACCTGGCCGTGGGCTCCGCTCGGCATCAGATCGTCGTGCGGGTCGACGGGCATTCGATGCTGCCCACCGACTACGTCCGGCTGGCGGTGGAGACGTTGCTGCGCACCGGAGCGGACAACGTGGGTGGCGTGATGGCCGCGCAGGGTGTCACCGACTTCCAGCGCGCGGTGGCCGCCGCGATGACCAGCCCACTCGGGGTGGGCCAGGCGAGATTCCACGTCGGCGGCGAGGAAGGCCCGGTCGACACGGTCTACCTCGGTGTGTTCCAACGATCGGCACTGGAGCGCGTCGGTGGTTACGACGAGGCGTTCCTGCGCGCGCAGGACTGGGAGCTCAACCACCGGATCCGCAGCACCGGGGGCACGGTCTGGTTCACCCCGAAGCTGGAGGTCTCCTATCGGCCGCGCTCCACCGTGCGCGCCCTCGCCAAGCAGTACCGCAACTACGGGAGGTGGCGCCGGGTCGTGATGCACCGCTATCCCGCCACCGCGAACCTGCGTTACCTCGCGCCGCCCCTGGCCGTGTTGGGCATCACCACCGGGACCGTTGCGGGGATCGCCGGCTTCCGCTGGGGCCTGCTGTTGCCCGGGGGCTACCTTGCCGGTGTGCTGGCGGGCTCGGCGATAATCGGCCGGGATCTGCCGCCGCGCGCTCGGCTCTGGCTCCCGTTGGTGTTCGCCACCATGCACGGATCGTGGGGACTCGGGTTTCTGCTGAGCCCGCGTTCGCTGCGGACCGACCGCGAAAGGAACGACTGAGGTGTGCCGGTGATAGCGTTCCGCGAGCTTTGGCGGCCCGCCTCCGCACCCGTCAGGAGCGTCGCCTGATGACCG
>JAVEDB010000204.1 GCA_030841185.1 Actinomycetota bacterium | reverse complement strand
CGTCCCGCTCGGTAAATGCCGACTCCGTTCGGTGCCTCGCCAGACCGGGCGGCTCGTCAGCCGGTGCTCATCCCGGCCAGGTAGGCCGCGACGGCGTGGGCGGCATGAACGTACGGCGCAGACCGTGCGGGCTGATCGGGTGGGCGATGCCGGCGGCGCGGGCGACTCTGGTCAGTGCCCGGCTGGCGCCGGCGCGGTCCATCCGCCGCCCGGTGCGGGTCCGCAGGATCGGGCCGGTGGTGCGCCCGTCGACGGCTTCCCGAACGGCGCGCAGCACCGGGATCGGGAGCGGGATGTCGGCCGGCTTGGCGCCCTTGCCGAGCACGTGCAGCAGCTCGTAGCCGGCCTCGTACCGCAGGTCGGTGATGTCGGTCCCGCAGGCCTCGGACACCCGCAGCCCGAGCATGCCCAGCAGGCACACCAGGGCGTGGTCGTTGGGTCCCGAGGTGCGGGCCGCGGCGAGCAGCGCGGCGAACTCCAGCGGGTGCAGCACGGTGCGCTTCTGGCCCTCCCAGGCCACCCTCGGGCGCGTGACGGCGGTGGCCGGGTTGGCCGGGATGACCCCGTCGATGACGGCGTACTTGTAGAACGTCGCGACCGTTCCGAACCGGCGCGCCACCGTCGCCGCCGCGTACCCGCGGCCCTCCAGGTAGCGCACGTACATCTCCAGCTCGCCGCGGGTGGCCCGCAGCAGGTCCCGGTCATAGGTCTGAGACCACCCGAGATACCCCTTGAGGTCCTGGGTGTACGCGGTGAGGGTCGGCTCCCGGTAGCGGGCCAGGAACGAGGCCACCGCCAACCTCGTCACATCCAGGTACCCCGGCACCAACGCAGACGTCGTCGTGGTGGTCGTCATCGCAGCTCCTCCCGGCACAGCCGGAAGCCGGTCTCCCGGCACCCCCCAAATCATCGACGCCGCCTGCGTCGTCGCCCAGGACCGAGCTGGCACTATTCGACGATCTCGCAGGCGGCAACCTCCCAAGCAATGCTGGGTCACAGCGATACCTAGCTCGCGCCCAAGGCGGCAGGACCGGACGTTCCGCGAGGCCGATTTGGCTTCTGAGTCCTACATCACTCGCGGCGAAGTGACGCAGGTCCCGGGGCCCGATCACCTCGGCTCAACAAGATCCGGGAACATCAAGGATGTCAACGAGAGTCTGGGCAGCCCCGAGGCAACCTTTGAGCCTTTCTGACCGGCTGGCCAGCTCGCTGACCACACCTCCATCGTGGCCATACCTTCAGGACGACCTGGGTCGCACGAGCCCGCATTCGTAGGCGAGGATCACGGCTTGCAGCCGATCGCGGACTCCGAGCTTGGCGAGGATTGCGGTGACGTGCGTCTTCACGGTGGTCTCTCCAACGAACAGCTCGCGGCCGATCTCGGCGTTCGAGAGGCCCCGTGCTATCGCCCGCAGGACGTCGGTCTCCCGCGCGGTGAGGTCGGCCGGAAGCTCGGCGTCGGGTGCCGGCGCGTCGACGTAGGACGCGATCAGCCGCCGGGTCACGCCGGGTGAGAGGATCGCGTCCCCGGCGTACGCCGCCCGGACCGCGGCGACGATGCCCGCAGGATCAGTGTCCTTGAGCAGGAAGCCGCTGGCGCCGGCGCGCAGGCAGGCATGGACGTACTCGTCGAGGTCGAACGTCGTCAGGATCAACACCGTGGGAGGCTGCGCTCCGGCGACGATCTCGCGCGTTGCCGCGACACCGTCCATGCCGGGCATGCGGATGTCCATCAGGACGACGTCCGGGGTGTGCAGCCGTGCCTGGGCAACGGCCTCCGCTCCGTTGACTGCTTCTGCGACGACCTCCAGGTCCGGCTCGCGGTCGATGATCGACCGCAGGGCGCTGCGGATCAGCGCCTGGTCGTCGACCGTGAGAAGCCGGATCACGGGTCGGCCCTGTCGTAGGGGAGCTCGACTGCGGTCTCGTAGCGACCTTCCCGGACCGCAGTGGTGCAACGGCCACCGAACAGCGCAGCGCGTTCGCGGATGCCGATGAGCCCGTGTCCCTCGGTGCCCAGCGGCACACCGTCCGAGACCGGGTTCGTGACCGTGATGGCCAGCCGGTCCGCGCCCCAGTCGACGACGACCGTGACCGGACCCACGGTGCCGTGGCGCAGCGCGTTGGTGAGCGCCTCGCGGATGATCCGGTACGCCGAGACGTCCTGGGCGTCGGGAAGCTCCCGCGGCACTCCTTCGACTCGGTGCTCAACAGGGAGCCCGGAGGCGGTGAAGTCGTTGATCAGGGCCGGTATGCCGGCCAGCCGTGGCTGCGGCTCGAGAGCCTCCGCGTTGTCGTGGCGCAGGATCCCTAGGAGTCGGCGCATCTCGAGCAACGCGGTGCGGCCAACTCCCTCGATCCGGGCGAAAGCCTGATCGGCCTCCTCGGGACGATCCGGATGGTCGCGCAGCCCGAGTTGAGCAGCCCCGGCCTGCATCACCATCACGCTCATGCCGTGCGCGACCACATCGTGCAGCTCGCGCGCGATGCGCGTGCGCTCCTCGGCGACGGCGAGCCGCTCGCGGTCCGCCCGACCCCTCTCGACCGCGGCGAGGGCATCGGCGAGGGCATGACTCTGACGCTGCCAGCGTCGTACCCCCTGCCCGGCCAGCCACGCCGCGAGCGAGACGACCAGCGCGAAGATGAGATCCGCGGGCACTCGGAACTCCGGGTTATAGAGGTCCATCGGCGCCACCAGTGCCAGCGGAACCGCGACCACGAGCCAGTCGTACGGCGCCCGCGCCCAGGCCGCGGCGGCGTACACGAGCAGCAGGAACGGCAACAACGCGCCGAAGAAGCACACGGTGCCGTGCACCAGGCCGACAGTGCTCATCGCGACCGCCGCGGCCACACAGGCCGGGAACGGCGACGCCCGGCGCCAGGCAAGTGGCACCACCGGCAACAGCACCAGCAGCGAGTCGACGCCGATCGGAACCGTGCCGGGCATGATGTTCTGGTCGGAGATCCGCATCTCGAGCTCTGCGACCACCACGAACGCGACCGCCAGGGCGACGTCGGTCGCCCACGGCCAGCGGATCGCACGCAGCTCCATGTGTCCGGACCGTAGGCGCTCCCCTGCCGCGATGCCCATCCTCCGAAGGTAGGACGCCGGTTCCTCCCCGAAAACGCGCGATCGGGTGCGTCGCGACGGAAGCGCTGCACCCGGGCTGGTTCCTAGGTTCGGTCAGACCGATCGACAACAGGAGGAACCATGACCACCACCCACCTCTCGGAAGCCCCGGCCGCGTCGCCGGCCCACGCAACTGCCCGGAGCCGGCTCAGCGCACTCGCCCTGGCCGGGGCCGGCGTCGGCATCGTGCTCGGCCACCTGCTCACCGTGCCGCCGACCGGCAAAGCGTCGGTCTACGTCGCCGACCTGGCCGCACACCGCACCACCGGTGTCATCGGCGGCCTGCTCACCGCGGTCGGCGCCTTCCTGCTCGTGCCCGGACTGGCGGCCGTGCTACGACTGGTCCCGGAGCGAGGCGCCCGACTGGCGACGATCGGTGCTGTCCTGGCCGGAACCGGCATCGTCGCCCTCGGAGCAGGCGACGTGATGATCACACTTGTGATGGGCAGCCTCGTCGAGAAACACGCTGACCTCGCCACGACCCTCTTCAAGATCTCCGACACCGAACCGCTCATCGGGCTGCCGTTCGCGCTAGCACCGCTGTTCGTGCTCGGCATGGTGCTCCTCGGCATCGCCCTGTTCCGGGCACGGACGGTGCCCATCTGGCTGGCCGTGCTGACCATCGTCGGAGCGGTCGGCGTGTTCTTCAGCAGCGCCGGCGGCGCGTCCGCCTTCATCCCGCTGCTGCCGCTCGGCATCGCCCTGGTCGGCCTCGGCACGATCGCCCTTCGACGCCCGGCGTGACCGAGCCGACCCACTGACACGCCCCCGGCACATGAAATGCGGCGGGGCGTCCAGGCTCGGGCCCGTCGGAGAACTGCCTCACGTCCTCGGGAGACATCGCCCGGTCCCAGGCATGCGTGTGTCGTAGGTGCCATGCCTCCGGTCGACGTTGATTCCAAGTTCGACATGAGCGGACAGGGCGCTCACGCGGCGGAATGACGTAGGTTCAGAACGTTGCGGATGGACTGCTCACAAGTCAATAGCGAGCGGATGGCGCGGTTCGTAGATTCCGACCTCGCCACCGCCGGGCAACCGGAAGCGGGTGAGGCGTCCCCACCGCTCCTCGGAAATGTCCTGGGTGAACTCGACGCCCTTCGCTTGCAGATCTCCCCTCGTGGCCTCCAGGTCGTCGCACATGAAGTACAACTCGTGCCCGGTCGGACCGTCGGACTGGTGTACGGCCAGTTCCGCGGGCGGCAGCTTGAAGATCAGCCAGCCACCGCCAGCGTCGACATGCGGGTGTCCGAGCACGTCAGCGAAGAAGGCGCGATCCGCGTCCGGGTCACCGCTGAACACGATGACGTGGCTGCCAATGATCACGTGCCGACCCTACGCGGCGTTATGACGCAACCGCACGTCCTGCGTGCGGGGCACCAGACGCGGCTTCATTGCGGTCAACACCGCAACTACCCTTGGCAAGCGTATGCGGGGGACCGCCTGCACATGACCAGATCACCCTTCCGCGTGGATGACCGTGAGCGGGCGGGTTTCAATGACCGCCAGCGGACGGCTTCGCCCGTTTCCGGAACTCGGTGGCCGCCGACAACAGAGGTTCGACTTCGTCTCCTGTAGACGGAATGAGCCACTACTAGCCGCCAGCAGGGCCGAGCGTCCGCAGGGCGAGCTGCGCGGCCTCCTCCACCGACAGTCCACGGCCGCCCTGGACCCCGCGCCGCCACTCCGTCTCGCCGAGGACCGCGCGCGCATGGGCCACGAACGGTGCCCCGAGCTCTGCGTCGGGGACCATCACCCGCGTTGCCATCTCGGCGTACGCCGCCTCGCTCGCGCCGGACAGCACCGCCGCGGTCTCCGTGTGACCGCACACGGAGGCGAGGACGGCGAACGCCGCGACCGCCTCAGCTGCGCCCCACTGCTCCTCCAGGTCGAGAAATGTGCGGGTTGCTGCGGCGAAGCGAGCCGCAGCCTCCTCGGCCTTGCCCCATATCAGGAAGGCGTAACCGAGCTCAATCAGCGAGTGGGCGACGAAGTGCCGGTCGCCGGCGGCGTCATGAGCCGCAACCGCCTCCTCCAACACCTCCACGGCACGCCGTGGGTCACCGTGCCGGAGCAGCACGGTGCCCAGGTTGAGCAGCGAGGTGGCGACGTGCCAAGTCGCATTGCTCGCCCGCGCGAGTTCGAGCGCCTCCTCGAGCAGCGGCAGGGCATCGTCGAACCGTCGCTGAGCGATCGCGATATGTCCGAGGATGGTGAGCGCGTTGCGACGGTCGAGTGCGGTCCCAGGTGCAGTCGACCGTTCGAGCAACTCTTCCCCGTAAGCGGAGGCAGTCGGCACGTCACCCCGCTGGTAGCTGAGCCAGGCTGCGCCCCAGAGTGCATTCGCCCGGGACGGCGAGTCGTCGGCCCCCGGTAGGTCAAGCGCTCGCTGGATCCAGATCCGGCCTTCTTCGAAGGCGCCTTCAAGCCTCCAGAACATCCACAACGCGCCGACGGCCCGCAGCGCCACCTCAGGGTCGGC
>JAVEDB010000199.1 GCA_030841185.1 Actinomycetota bacterium | reverse complement strand
AGAAGCTGGACGACAGCGACTGGTAGAAGGGATTCGCGAGGATCGCCTCCGCGCGCTCCGGGCTCGCATGCGCGAGCACGACCTCGTCGAAGGTCCGCTTCATGTCGAGCATCATCGCGTGCAGCTGCCCACCGGCGGACGCGTCGATGTTCGCCACCTTGCGCGGGTTGTTGTCCAGCTGGCTCAGACCCATCGACTGGGCCAGCCGGCGAGCCGGGTCGATCGTGAGCACGACGACCTTGCGGCCCTGCTCCGCAGCGCGCAGGGCCAGCGCGGCCGCCGTCGTGGTCTTGCCGACGCCGCCGGATCCGCAGCACACGACGATGCGGGTTCCCCGGTCGGCGAGCACCCGGTCCAGGTCCAGCACCGGGCCGGCCGCGCTGCCGGTGCGCGCCTTCGGGGGGCTCATGCGGCACCTTGCCGGCACAGGTGCTCGGCCAGCTGGTAGAGCCCACCGAGGTCGACGCCGTCCGGCAGCAGCGGCAGCTCGTAGGTGGGCCGGCCGAGCTGTTTGAGGGTCCGTCGCTGCACCTTCTCCAACGCCACCCGCTGCGCGTGCTCGGCGGCCTCGGTCAGCAGGCCGGCCACGACCTTGTCCCCGCCGGGCACACCGGCGGCCTTGAGCCCCGCGGCCACGTCGGCGCTGTCCAGCTGCCCCTTCGCCGCCGCGTTGAGATCGGCGACCCGCAGCAACGGGGTGCGGACCGCATTGACGACGACGCCCCCCAGCGGCAGCCCAGCGGCGGTGAGCTCCTCGGCCGCGTCACACGTCTCCTGCACCGGCATCTCCTCGAGCAGGGTGACGAGGTGCACTGCGGTCTGCGGCGACGTGAGCAGTCGCATGATGCTCTGCGCCTGGCTGCGGATCGGGCCGACCTTGGCCAGCCCGGCGACCTCGGTGTTGACCCCGAGGAACCGGGCGATGCGGCCGGTCGGCGGCGCATCGAGCACCACCGCGTCGTACGCCGGACGGCCCTCCCGTGACCGGCGTACCGCCTCGTAGACCTTCCCGGTGAGCAGCACGTCGCGCATCCCTGGCGCGATCGTCGTCGCGAAGTCGATGGCGCCGATGCGGCGTAGCCCCCGCCCCGCGCGCCCGAGCCGGTAGAACATGTCGAGGTACTCCAGCAGCGCGCCCTCCGCGTCGACCGCCAGCGCGAACACGTCACCGCCGCCCGGCCCGACGGCGACCTTGCGCTCCTCGTAGGGCATCGGGGGCACGTCGAACAGCTGGGCGATGCCCTGCCGGCCCTCGACCTCGACCAGCAGGGTGCGGTGACCCTGCCCGGCCAGCGCGAGGGCGAGCGCCGCGGCGACCGTCGTCTTGCCCGTGCCGCCCTTGCCGCTGACCACGTGGAGTCGCACGCCCTCCCAGTCCGACTCCCTGTCCGCCATGACCGCGAGCGTACGAGGCGGAAACCGGCTCGGCAGACCCAGGCCCGCGCACCTACCCTTCGGGCCATGCCCCCCGAGTCGACCGGACGCCGCCTGAGCACCCCGCGGCTCGTCCTCGTGCCGCAGAGCCTCACCGCAGCACGGGCGCTGCTCGCCGGCGAGGACCCCGGCCTGCTACTCGGCGCCGGCTACCCGCACGCCGACACCATCGACGGGCTCTCGATCGTGGTGTCGCACGCGAACAACGACACCGATCTCGGCGGCTGGTTCATCACCCGCGCCGAGGACGGCCGGGTCATCGGGGACTGCGGCACCAAGGGGTGGGTCGACGAGGAGGGCCGGGTGGAGATCGGCTACGGGCTCGCGGCGCCGTTCCGGGAGCGGGGCTACGGGACCGAGGCGGTGCAGGCGATGGTCGACTGGCTGCGCGCGCAGACCGATGTGCAGGCGGTCACAGCCGAGGTCGAGGTCGGCAACACCGCGTCGCGCCGGCTGCTCGAGCGGTTGGGCTTCAACCTCCAGAGCGAGGACGGCGGCAGCTGGTGGTTCCTGCTCGCTGCGTAGTGCGTTGCTAGCGCACGAGGTCTTCGATCGCGGCGAGTACGCCGGGCCAGGCCGCCGTCGTCGGCTCGACGAGGTCCATGTGCCCCACGCCGGGTAGCTCGCGCAGCTCACAGGGATCGCCGGCGGCGACCGCTCTCGCACGGAAGGACCGGCTGACCTCGATCGGCACGTCCTCGTCCTCGGTGCCGTGCACGAGGTGGACGGGGACTCCCGTCGGCAGCAGCACTGCCGGGTCCGCCTGGGCGTACCGCTCCGGTCGCTGCACCGGCGAGCCACCGAGCAGCGCGCGCGTCGCGTCGCTGCCGAGGTGCAGCCGGTCGGCGAGCGCCAGGTCGCTCACCCCGGCCAGCGCGACGACGCCGCACACCGGAAGGGCGATCGGCCGGTGCCACCGTGACTGTTCGGGCAGCACGTGCCGCGCCGCCGACCAGAGTGCGAGGTGGCCACCGGCGCTGTGCCCGACGAGCAAGCACCGGTAGGGGTCCGCGTGCGCGGCCACCTCGGGGCTGTCCCCGAGCAGCTCGGGCAGCGCGTCCATGACGAGCGCGATGTCGTCGAAGGTTCCGGTCCACCCGGCGCCGGGCTGTCCCACTCGCCGGTACTCCACCGTCGCCACGAGGTAGCCCGCCTGCCCGAGGGCGTCGCTCTGGTCCGCGGCGTGTGCTCGATCCCACTCGGCTTTCCAGAAGCCGCCGTGCACGACGACGACGATCGGCCGGGGACCATCTGCCGCCGGAAGTCGCACGTCGACAAGCTGCTCGGGGTCGGGCCCGTACGACAGGGTGAGGTCGGCCGGCACGCGCGGACGTTGTCACGGCGGACTCGCCCGGTCAAGATGGGCGGACATGGACGCCTACGTCATCGACGCGGTCCGCACGCCGTTCGGCCGCTACCGCGGTGGCCTGTCCGGGGTGCGCACCGACGACCTCGCCGCACTTCCCATCACCGAGCTGATGCGCCGCAACCCTGGCGTGGACCCGGCGACGGTCGACGACGTGCTGATGGGCAACGCCAACGGCGCCGGAGAGGACAACCGCAACGTCGGTCGGATGGCCGCGTTGCTCGCGGGTCTTCCCGTGTCGGTCCCCGGAGTGACGGTCAACCGGCTCTGCGCGTCGGGCGCCGAGGCAATGGTCCAGGGCGCCCGCGCCATCGCCGTGGGTGACGCGCGCCTTGTCGTGGCCGGCGGTGTCGAAGGCATGAGCCGGGCGCCGTTCGTCGTGCCCAAGCCCGACGAGGCGCTGCCCCGCACGATGGAGATGGTGGCGACGACGGTCGGGTGGCGGTTGGTCAATCCCGCGTTCCCGAAGGGGTGGACCGATCCGCTCGGCGTCTGCGCCGAACGCGTCGCTCTCGAGCTGGGGATCGGCCGGGGGGAACAGGACGAGTGGGCACTGCGCAGTCATCAGCGAGCGGCCGATGCATGGGACAAGGGCCGGCACCAGGACGCCGTGATGGCGGTGGGCGACGTCGTACGCGACGAGTCGATCCGTGCCGACAGCACCCTGGAGAAGTTGGCCGGACTGCAGCCGGCCTTCACCGAGGGCGGGACGGTGACCGCCGGGAACGCCTCGCCGCTGAACGACGGGGCCATCGCGTGTCTGCTCGGATCCCGCGCGGTCGCGGACGAGCTGGGCGTCGAGCCACTCGGTCAGCTGCTCGGCAGCGCGACGGTCGCGGTGTCGCCCGACCGGTTCACCCTCGCGCCGGTGCCGGCTGTCGAGAAGGTGCTGACACGGCTCGGTCTCGCCGTCGCCGACGTGGACCTGTGGGAGATCAACGAGGCCTTTGCGGCGATGGTGCTCGGGTGCCTGCGCGGGCTTCCCGACGTGGACGTCGAGCGCGTCAACGTGAACGGCGGGGCCATCGCGATCGGCCATCCGCTCGGTGCCTCGGCCCCGAGAGTCGTCGTCGACCTGTGCCGTGAGCTGCGCCGCCGCGGCGGTGGCATCGGGGTGGCCGCCGCCTGCATCGGGGTCGGGCAGGGCACGGCTGTCGTCGTACGCGTCGACGGCTAGGGTCGCGGCATGACCATTCCCACGTGGGAGTACGCCACCGTCCCCTTGCTGGTGCACGCCACCAAGCAGATCCTCGACACCTGGGGGGAGGACGGCTGGGAGCTCGTCCAGGTCGTTCCCGGGCCGGGTGGCGGCGAGCAGGTGGTCGCCTACCTGAAGCGGCCGATCGAGCAGAAGCGGCTACCGGAATGAGCACCCCCGAGGAGCGCATCGTCGAGCTCGGGCTGGAGCTTCCCCCGGTCGCGGCACCGGTCGCGGCGTACGTCCCCGCCGTGCGCAGCGGAAACTGGGTCTTCACCTCCGGCCAGGTGCCGATGGTGGCGGGTTCGCTCGCGGCAACGGGCAAGGTCGGCGCCGAGGTGGCCGCCGACCGAGCCAAGGAGCTCGCCGCGATCTGCGCGCTCAACGCGTTGGCCGCGGTCAAGGCGGAGATCGGTGAGCTCTCCGCGGTACGCCGAGTGGTCAAGGTCGTCGGCTTCGTGGCCAGCTCGCCGGACTTCACCGGCCAGCCCGGGGTGGTCAACGGCGCCAGCGAGCTGCTCGGCCAGATCTTCGGCGACGCCGGGGTCCACGCGCGCAGCGCCGTCGGAGTGGCGGCCCTGCCGCTGGACGCACCGGTCGAGGTCGAGCTGATCGTCGAGGTCGTCCCGGCCTGACCGGGCGGCTCGTTTCGCTGGTCATCCCGGATCCGTACCATCGCCGGGTGGCCCCGCTTCCGCCGTCGCTGATCGAGCGCGCGCGTGCGTTCGCTGACGGGGACGGTGCGATTGCGCCCACCCGCGATGCCGCGACGGTGGTGCTGCTGCGCGAGCGAGCCGGCGGCCTCGAGACCTACTTGTTGCGCCGGGCACCGTCGATGGCGTTCGCCGCCGGCATGTACGTCTTCCCTGGCGGCTCGGTCGACGCGCGCGATGCGGACGCCGGCCGAAGGTCCGGGTGGGCCGGACCGCCGCCGGCGACATGGGCTGCTTGGCTCGGGTGCGACGAGGTTCTTGCTCGCGAGCTGGTGTGTGCCGCGGTGCGCGAGACGTTCGAGGAGTCCGGGATCCTGCTGGCCGGTCCCTCCGAGGACGAGGTGGTCGGCGACACCACCGCGACGGAGTGGGAGTCGGACCGGCTCGGCCTGCTCGACCGCAGCCATTCCCTCGGCGACCTGCTCGCCCGGCGCCGGCTCGTGGTGCGCTCCGACCTGCTGCGCGCGTGGGGCCACTGGATCACCCCGGAGTTCGAGCCGCGACGCTTCGACACCCGCTTCTTCGTCGCGGCTGTCCCCGACGGGCAGCGAACACGCGACGTCGGGGGGGAGGCCGACCGGGTGGTCTGGCTACCGGTGCGTGCAGCGGTGGAGCAGTACGACGCGGGCACCTTGCCGATGCTGCCGCCGACGGCGGTGACCCTGCGGGAGCTGTCGTCGTACGACAACCTGGCCGACGTCGCGGCCGCACCACGCGACATCCGCCCCCTCATGCCGCGGGTCGTCGACGAGGACGGCGAGATCCGGCTGGTGCTCGACGGTCCGCGCGGCGAGCAGCCGGCCGACGAGGTGCCGTCGTGACCGCGGCCCTGCCGGACTGGGTCACGTTGGTGCGGGCCGACAACCCCGGGCCGATGACCCTCGAGGGCACCAACACCTACGTGCTGCGGGCTGACGACGACGGCGGCGTGGTCGTCGTCGATCCGGGGCCGCTCGACGAGGGGCACCTGCAGGCGGTCGCGGCGCACGGGCCGGTCACGCTCGTCCTGCTCACCCACGGCCATCCCGACCACGCCGAAGGCGCCGCGCGGTTCGCCGAGATCACGTCCGCGCCGGTGCTGGCCCGCGACCGGGCGCTGTGCATCGGGCGCAAGGAGCCGCTCGACGAGGACGGGCAGCTCGTCGGCACGAACGCCCTGTCGATCCGGGTGCTGCACACGCCGGGCCACACCGCCGACTCGGTGACATTCGTGGCCGAACGCGACGGCGGTGACGCCGTGGTGCTGACCGGGGACACCGTGCTCGGTCGCGGCACCACGGTCGTCGCGCACCCGGACGGTGTGCTGCGCGACTACCTGGACTCGCTGCGGCGCCTCGCCGTGTTTGATGGCGCCCCGCTGCTGCCGGGACACGGGCCGGTCCGGGAGGACACCGGGGCGCTGGCGCGCGAGTACCTCGCCCATCGGGCCCAGCGCCTCGACCAGGTGCGGGCCGCGCTCGACGCCGGAGCGGTCACCCCCGAGGACGTCGTACGCCGGGTCTATGCCGACGTCGACCGGTCACTGTGGCCGGCGGCCGAGCTCTCGGTCCGCGCGCAGCTCGACTACCTCGCCAACGCTTAGCCGGCGCGGCGGGCCAGGCGTTCGATGTCGAGGATGACCACGGCGCGGGCCTCGAGCCGGATGAAGCCGCGGCTGGCGAAGTCGGCCAGCGCCTTGTTGACCGTCTCGCGGGAGGCGCCGACCAGCTGAGCCAGCTCCTCCTGGGTCAGGTCATGAGTCACGTGCAGCCCGTCGTCCGCGCGCACGCCGAAGCGCTTGGCCAGGTCGAGCAGCGCCTTTGCCACCCGGCCGGGCACGTCGCTGAAGACCAGGTCGGCCATTGCTTCGTTGGTACGCCGGAGGCGGCGCGCGAGTGCACCGAGCAGGTGGCCGGCGACCTCGGGCCGGCCGGTCAGCCACGGCTGCAGCTCGTCATGCCCGAGCCCGAGCAGCACCGAGTCGGTGACCGCGGTCGCCGTGGCCGTGCGGGGTCCGGGATCGAAGAGCGAGAGCTCGCCGAACATCTCGCCGCGGCCGAGCACCGCGAGCAGGTTCTCCCGGCCGTCTGCCGCCGTGCGGCCCAGCTTGATCTTGCCGTCGGTCACGACGTAGAGCCGGTCGCCGGGCTCGCCCTCGCTGAAGAGGGCCTTCCCGCGCGCGAGCTTCACCTCGGTCATGCAGGAGCGCAGGTCGGCCGCCGCTTCCGGGTCGAGGGCAGCGAAGAGCGGGGTGGCGCCGAGCCCGTCGTCTTCGTTGGCCACGAGCATCTCCTCACCGGCCGTCCTCGCCCCGCCAGTCTGCCGCAACGGGCCGCGTGAGGCGCGGAGAACCCCGCTCAGAGCGCGCCGGACGCTGCGCCCGGCCGCATGGGCAGAGCGGACAGGGCCAGCGCCGGGTCCTCGTGGTAGCGCGCGATCAGCTCACCGGTCGCGGCGTCGAGGCGCTCGTGCAGGGAGCGCCGGTAGGCGGAGAGCTGGTGCTCGGCCTCGGCAAGCCGGGCCACGATGGCGTCGGGGTCGTCGTTCAGCATCGAGGTGTCCCACAACATGCCGAGGTCCGGCAGCGGCGGTGCATCGCCGGGGACGTGCAACGACTGCACGGCGAGGCGGCGGCTGTGGGCCTCGTGCTCGGCGAGCACCACGCCGAGGCGTTGCAGCGCCTTGTGGTCGTCGTGGCCGATGATGAGGTCCATCCGGGCCTGCAGGATCCGGCGCCAGTACGACACCCGGCTCTCTTCCGTGACCAGTTCCTGGCGGTGCGCGCGCAGATCTTCGAGCCCCATGTGAGCGAGCTCGGGCGCCCTCCGGGGTTGCGGGCGAGAGCGTGCGGCGCTGCCTGGCGAGCGTCGCCCACTTCTCGGCTGGTCCTCGGTACGGATCACTGCACCCTCTTCCGGCTGGTTACTGTCCGTGATCGTCGGCGGAGGGAGCGGGCTTGAGGTTGGGTCACCCGGACGGTCGAGAGCGCACGGTCAGACCGTAGGCTGACTGGGTGCCGCCCCCGGTCAACAGTGACGTCGCGACGCGGCCGCCGGAGTCACCCGTGGGCCTGACCAGGCGAGCCCGGCGGATGAATCGCATCCTCGCCGAGACCTATCCCGACGCGCACTGCGAGCTGGACTTCACCAGCCCGCTGGAGCTGCTCGTCGCCACCATCCTGTCGGCGCAGACAACCGACGTGCGCGTCAACATCGTGACGCCCACGCTGTTCGCGAAGTACCGCACCGCGGCCGACTACGCGAGCGCGGACCGCGCCGAGATGGAGCTGATGATCCAGTCGACGGGGTTCTTCCGGGCCAAGACCAACGCGCTGATCGGCCTCGGGCAGGCTTTGGTCGAGCGGTACGACGGAGAGGTGCCCGGCCGCCTGAAGGACCTCGTGACCCTTCCCGGCGTCGGGCGCAAGACCGCCAACGTCGTCCTCGGGAACGCCTTCGGGGTGCCGGGCATCACCGTCGACACGCATTTCGGGCGGCTGGCCCGCCGGTTCGGCTGGACCGTCGAGGGCGACCCGGAGAAGGTCGAAGCCGAGGTGGGGCGGCTCATCCCGCGGCGCGAGTGGACGCTGCTGAGTCACCGGCTGATCTGGCACGGTCGTCGGGTCTGTCATGCGCGCCGGCCCGCGTGCGGGGCCTGTCCGCTGGCCGCCCTCTGCCCGTCGTACGGCCTGGGGGAGATCGACCCCGTCAAGGCAGCCGCCCTGGTCAAGTCCGCCGCCGCTGCGGCCACCTCGGCATGAACCGCGCCCTCGTCGCGGGCGTCGCGGTCGTGGCGTTGGGCTCACTGGCGGGATGTGGGGGGCAGGCGGCCACTCCGGCCTCGACGGCGAGCGCCCGTGCCGCGACGACGGCCGCCGCCCGGGTGGTCGCGGACATCCTGCCGCCCTGCCCCGCCCTGCCGCGGGTCGCACCGGTGCCCGGCGGGCTACCCGACCTTCGGCTCGCCTGCCTCGGTGCTGGACCCGCCGTGCGGCTCTCCGACCTGCGGGGCACCCCGATGGTGTTGAACGTGTGGGCTGCCTGGTGCACCAACTGCGCGCGCGAGATGCCGATCATGGCGGCGGTGCAGCGCCAGGCCGGCTCACGGCTGCGCTTCTTCGGCGTCCACTACAAGGCGCCCAAGGCCTACGCCCTCCAGTCCGCCGTCGACTTCGGGGTGGCGTTCCCCTCGGTGCAGGACGAGCCCGGCGATCTGGTCGTGCAGGACCTGAACGCCTACGCGCCGCCGCAGACTCTGTTCGTCACCGCCGACGGCCGGGTCGCGGGCCGCAAGATCGGCGAGATCCGCTCGCAGGCCGAGCTCACGGCGCTCATCCGTGAGCACCTGGGCGTGACGTTGTGACCGCTCCGCCGGAGCTACCCGGGTGGTTGCGGCCGCTCGGTGAGGCGGCGCTCACCGTGCGACCGGAGCAGCTGAGCCGCTTCCTGCCACCGGACGAGGGCGGCCGCGAGTCGGCGGTCCTGATCCTGTTCGGGGACGGGCCGCACGGCCACGACGTACTGCTCATCGAGCGGGCACACGACATGCGCAGCCACGCCGGCCAGATGGCCTTCCCCGGTGGGGCCAGCGACCCCGGCGACGCCGACGCGGTGGCAGCGGCACTGCGCGAGGCGGTGGAGGAGACCGGCCTGGACTCGTCCGGGGTCGAGGTGTTCGGGACCCTCCCGGCGGTGTTCCTGCCGCCGAGCGGATTCGTGGTCACCCCGGTGCTCGGGTGGTGGCGCGCGCCGTCGCCGGTGGCCGCGGTCGACCCGCGCGAGGTCGCCTCGGTGCATCGCGTGCCGGTGGATGTGCTCGTCGACCCGGCGAACCGGCTGCGGGTGCGCCATCCGAGCGGCTACGTCGGGCCGGCCTTCCGGGTCGGCGACCTGCTCGTGTGGGGCTTCACCGCCGGCCTGCTCGACCGGCTGCTGCGCCTCGCCGGCTGGGAACTGCCCTGGGACGCCTCGAGCGCCGAGGACCTGCCGCCCCACCTGCTGGAGCGGCAGGCCGACGCCACCGAGGTGCCGCGATGAACTGGCTGGACCTGCTGCTGCTCGTGTCGGCCGTGTCCTTCGGGGTCTCCGGCTATCGGCAGGGCTTCGTCGTCGGGGTGCTGTCGTTCGCGGGATTCCTCGGCGGGGGAGTCGTCGGGCTGCTCCTCGCACCGCGGCTGGTCGGCCACCTCCAGACGGGGGCCAGGCAGTCGGTGCTGGCGATCGGCGTCGTACTGCTCTGCGCGACGCTCGGGCAGATCGGCGCGACCTGGGTCGGCGGCTGGGTGCGGGACCGCATCACCTGGCACCCGGCCCGGGTCGTCGACTCGGGGCTGGGCGCGCTGCTCAGCGTCCTGGCCATGTTGCTGGTCACCTGGTTCCTGGCCTCCTCGTTGCGACCCGGCCCGTCGCCGACCCTGTCGCGGCTGATCAGCGAGTCGAAGATCGTGACCACCGTCGACCACGTCGTCCCGGACCAGGCCGCGACGCTGTTCTCCTCATTCCGGCGCCTGCTCGACGACAAGGGCCTGCCCACCGTCTTCGGCGGCCTGTCAGCCGAGCGCATCCGCCCGGTATCGCCGCCCGACTCCACGGTCACCACCACCGCGGCGGTCCGGGCCGCCCGGGCGAGCATCGTGAAGGTGGAGGGTACGGCGCGCAGCTGCAGCCGCCAGCTGGAAGGCAGCGGCTTCGTCTACGCGCCCCACCACGTCATCACCAACGCGCACGTGGTCGCGGGCGTGCGGCAACTGACCGTGCGGGTGGGTGGTTCGGGCGACAAGCTCGCCGCACGCGTCGTGCTCTACGACTCGCGCCGGGACGTCGCCGTTCTCTACGTACCCGACCTGCGAGCGGCGGCGCTGAACTTCAGTGCCGCCGCGAAGCGCGGCAGCACGGCCGTCGTGGCCGGCTTCCCCGGCGGCGGCCCGTACCGCGTCGCACCGGCGCGCGTCCGCGACGTCATCCAGGCCCGCGGCCCGGACATCTACCAACGCACCCAGGTCACCCGCGAGGTCTATTCGCTGTACGCCGACGTGGAGCCGGGCAACTCGGGTGGCCCCTTGCTCACACCCCAGGGACGGGTCTACGGAGTGGTGTTCGCCAAGTCCCTCGACGACCCGAGGACCGGCTACGCGCTCACCGCGAAGTCGGTCCAGCCGGATGCCGCGGCCGGGCGGGCCGCCACCAGTGGCGTGTCGACCGGCGGCTGCGCCTGACCGTCGCGCCGCCTCTACCGGAGCTCAGCCGCCGCGATTGACTCGCAGCCGTGGCACCGAGGGAGCTGCGGTTCCCGCGTCGATGTCGGCACGGAGCTTCGTGGTGAAGGCGATCAGCCCGGTCACGTCGATGTCGTAGGGCGGGTCCTCGGCGTACGGCATGATCCGGGCCGCACCCCGCGCCAGCAGGGACCGCGCGCCGGTTGGGTTGCCCCGGCCGAGGTGGGTGAGGCCGACGGCGATCTGGGCCAGGCCCTGCCACAGCGCGCGCTCCGCCGGGGGCGCCGCCTTCCAGGTGCCCTCGAGGACCTCGTGGGCGTGGAACGGGCGGCCGGCGTCGAGCAGGCGCTGGGCCTCGGTGAGCGACTCGTTCGCGGGCAGCACCAGGGTGTCCGGGACGCGCTCGACCCCGGTGGCGTCATGGGGCAGCGGGCGGCCGAGGCCGTCACGCGGTCGCGCGTTCTGGGCCCGTCCGTCCGGTCTCCGGTCACGCGGCGGCGGTGACCCGGCCCCGGTCACCGGTCCGGCTCCGGGTCGTCGAGCCACCCGATGAGCTCGGCGTTGAAGGTCTCCGGATCCTCCTCGTGCGGGAAGTGGCCGACCCCGGGGAGCACCCGCCAGCGGTAGGGCGCGTCGACGTACCGGCTGGAGCCCTGGGCGCTGGACGCGAGCACCGGGCCGGGCAGCGAGCCGTGCAGGTGCAGCGTCGGCACCGTGACCGGGCTGCGCATCCGCCGGGCGTAGCGCAGCCCGTCCGGCCGCGGGATCGAGCGGACGGCCCACCGGTAGGACTCCAGCGAGCAGTGCGCGACGCCCGGGATCTGCACGACCTGCCGGTAGCGCTGCTCGGTCTCGGCGTCCGGCCAGCCGGGACGCGACCAGGCCCGCAGGATCCGGCCGACGAGCGCCCCGTCGTCCGCGACGAGGCTGCGCTCGGGCAGCACCGGCCGCTGGAACGCCATGATGTGCCGGCTCGCCGCGACCTGCCTGGGGTCGGTCAGGTGCGCGAGCCGCAACCGCCGCGGGTGCGGCATCGAGACGGCCACGACTCGGCGTACCTGGCCGGGGTGGGCGACCGCCACCGTCCAGGCCACCAACCCGCCCCACCCGTGGCCGACCACCACCGCGTCTCGGTCGCCGAGGGAGCGGATCACCCCGGCGACATCGGCGGCCAGCGTCGTCGGGTCGTAACCGCGGGGCGGCTTGTCGCTGGCGCCGTAACCGCGCAGGTCCATCGCGGCCGCCCGGTAGCCGGCGCCCGCGACCGCCGGCAGCTGGTGCCGCCACGCCCACCAGAACTCGGGGAACCCGTGCAGGAACAGCACCAGCGGTCCGTCGCCGGCGGTCGTGACATGGAACCTGGCCCCGTTGGCGGCAACCATGCGGTGCTCCCACGGGCCGCCCACCCGGGCGACGGAGGCGTCAGGTCCTTGTCGTGGTCTGGGCATTCGGTGACCGCGGGTGCTTCAGGAAGGCGGCGGTCTCTTTGCTGGTGCGGATGGTGCGCTCGGGGGGCCCGACCTTGGAGACCGCCCGCTTGCCGATCAGGGCAAGGAGTCCGGCGACGAGCAGGTAGACCCCCGCGACGATGAGGAACGCCCAGCCCGGGTGCAGGCCGGCAGCCACCAGGCCGTAGGCGGCGGCGATGGAGAGCAGGATCACGACGAGTACGCCGAGGAAGGCGGCCGCCCCGAACATCGCCCCGGCCTTGGCACCGTTCTTGACGTCGCGTCGGATCTCGGCCTTGGCCAGCGCGACCTCGTCCCGCACCAGGGTGGACAGGTCGCGGCTCGCCGTCGCGAACAGCGCACCGAGTGTCTCCTCACCGTCGACCGCGCGGCCGGGTGGCGGGGACTGGGTTGCCATGGCTCCTCCTCGGGATGCGCTCGACATGATCGCGCTCGACGGTCAGTCTGCCCCCCTCCTTCCCCCAACTGAAACGTTCAGCAGCCGAAATGGCCCCGTTGGGGTGCCGAACGTTTCAGTCTGGGGTGGGAGGGGGCTGGGCGGGGCGCTCGAACAGCGCGGCCAGCTCCTCCCGCAGGGCCGGGTCGGCCAGGACCAGCACCTCGTCGCCGCTGCGCAGCGTGGTCTCGCCACGGACCGGCACCAGGGTTCCACTGCGCACGACGAGGCTGATCCAGGCGTCGTCCGGGAGGTTGTCGAGGGCCTCGATCGCGCGGCCGTCGACGGCTGACCCCGGCTCGATACGCAGTCGGTGCACCCCGTCCGGCTCGTCCCGCAGTCGCACCCCGAGCGCCCACGGCTCCGGCTCGACGGTGCGCATCGGCACGTGAAGTACCCGGGCAGCGGTGGGTACGAGGCTGCCCTGCACCACGACGGAGAAGGTGACCACCACGATGACGATCCCGTAGACGCGTTCCGCGTCGGCCACGTGCGCGGCCAGCATGAAGCTGCCGAGCAGGATCGGCACCGCCCCCTTGAGCCCCGCGAACAGCACGAAGCTGCGCTCGTTGGCGGGTAGCCGTGCAGGAAGCAGGCACAGCCCGACGAACAGCGGGCGGATGACCACCGCCAGGACAGCGCCGAGAACCAGGCCGGGCACCCAGACATCGGTGTGCGTCAACCGGCCGAGGTCGACGGTGAGCCCGAGCACGATGAACGCGACGATCTCGCCGAGACTGGCGAGCGCCGACGCGAACCGCTCGATCTCGCGCTTGTAGGGAGCTCGGGCGTCGCCGAGCACGATGCCGGCGATGAAGACCGCGAGAAAGCCCGAGCCGTGCAGCAGCGTGGCGCCGCCGAACAGCGCGAGCGCGCTGGCCAGCGTGCGCAACGGATACAGGCCCTCGCTTGGCAACGGCACCGCCCTCATGAACCACAGCGCTGCCCTGCCGCCGAGCAGGCCGACCGCAGCGCCGAGCGTCATCTGCAGGACGAACTCACCCGCGACGTGTCCGAACGCTCCAGCGTCGAGGCTGCCTGCGCCGATCAGGCCGACCATCAGCGCGATGCCGACCGGGTCGTTGGCCCCGGACTCGCCTTCGAGGATGGTTCCGCTGCGGCCGGCGACCTCGCGCTTGCCCAGCACGGAGAACACGACGGCAGGGTCGGTGGGCGCGACGGCGGTGCCGAGCAGGAGGGCGACGTACCAGCCGAGACCGAAAGCGACGTGGGCCAGCAGGGCCGCCGCGGCCACGGTCAGGAAGGTACCGAGCAGGCCGACGACCGTGATCGGGACGACCGACTCGCGGAATCGGGACCAGCCAATGTGCATCCCGCCGTCGAGGAGGATGCACAGCAGGGCGAGAGTCACCAGCCGCTCCACGGTCCGCTGCTGGATCTCGATGTCGGGCGCCACCCGGACCGCGACGGCGGCCGCTGCCAGGAACAGCGCCGGGGCCGGCACCCGGATGCGCTCACTGAGCCGATTGGACAGGACCGCGAGGAGGCCGGCGACCGCGACGAGGAGGGTGAGAACGGCGAACTGCTTGGTGTCAGTCACTGTCACTCACGGCGCCTCCTCGTCCGGGCAACGTTCAGTCCGTTGCCGACCAGGCTTCCCGGCGCACCGCCGGCCACCTTACGGCGTCGCGCGCAGTTCGGGCAGTACGTCGGTTGCAACCCGCTCGAGCACCGCATGGTCTCCGGCGTAGACGCCGTCGACGCGTGGCCAGTGCACCGCGACCTCGTCGAAGCCCAGCGACTCAGCCCGACCGAGGACGTCGCGCAGGTGCTCGACCGACGAGAGGCCGAACGCACCGGACGAGTCGACGCTGAGGTAGCGCTCAACCGACCCGGCGTCGCGGCCCGCCTCGGCGAGGATGCCGTCCAGCCGCCCTGCCGCTCCGGAGACGCCGGCCCACCATTGCTGCTCGCCGTCCTCAGGTCGCGTGACGCCGGTGGTGACCCAGCCCTGGCCGTGCGCGGCGACCACGCGCATCGCCCGTGGCCCGTTGGCTGCGACGACGAAGGGCAGGCGCGGCTGCTGCACGCAACCGGGATGCATCTTCGCGTCGACGGCGGTGAACCACGCCCCGGCGTACGATGTCGTGCGTTGCGTGAGCAGCCGGTCAAGCAGCTCGACGAACTCGGCGAACCGCTCGACCCGCTGACGCGGGGTCAGCTCGGTCTGGCCGAGGACGCGGGCATCGTGTCCTGTCCCGCCGGCACCGACGGCCAGTGTGACGCGACCTCCGGCGAGGTCGTCGAGCGACATCAGCTCCTTGGCGAACGGCACCGGGTGCCGGAAGTTGGGCGACGCGACGAAGGTGCCGATGCGGATCCGGCTCGTCGCGAGCGCGGCCGCCGCCAGCGTCGGGACGGTTGCGTACCACGGTGAGTCAGCGAGGTCGCGCCAGGCCAGGTGGTCGTAGGTCCAGGCCGAGTCGAAGCCCCACCCGTCCAGCCGCTGCCATTGGACGACCTGTTCGGACCACGGCAGCTCAGGAAGGACGATCACTCCAAGGCGCACCGCGCAGACGCTAGCGTGCGCCGGGAAGCGTCACTCCTCGCCGGTGCCCTTGTCGAGACCGGCGCCGATCAGCTTCATCACGGTGGGGTCGGCCAGCGTGGTGACGTCGCCCAGATCGCGGTGCTCGGCGACGTCGCGCAGCAGCCGCCGCATGATCTTGCCGGATCGGGTCTTCGGCAGCTCGGCCACCACGATGATCTGACGCGGCTTCGCGATCGCGCCCAGTGCCGTCGCGACGTGCTGGCGCAGGGTCTGCACCGTCTTGTCCCCGTCGTCGGCGGCATCGCCCCGGAGGATGACGAACGCGACGATGCCCTGCCCGGTCGTCGGGTCGGTCGCACCGACGACGGCCGCCTCGGCGACCGTGGGGTGGGACACGAGCGCCGACTCCACCTCGGTGGTCGAGATGTTGTGCCCCGAGACGAGCATCACGTCGTCCACCCGGCCGAGCAGCCACAGGTCACCGTCGCTGTCCTTCTTCGCGCCGTCGCCGGCGAAGTACAGCCCGTCGAACCGCGACCAGTACGTCTCCTTGTAGCGCTCGTCGTCACCCCAGATGCCGCGCAGCATCGACGGCCACGGCTCGGTCAGCACAAGGAAGCCGCCGCCGCCGTTGGGCACCGGCTTACCGGAGTCGTCGACGACGTCCGCGCAGATCCCGGGCAGCGGACGCATGGCCGAGCCGGGCTTCGCGGCGGTGACCCCGGGCAGCGGGCTGATCATGATGGCGCCGGTCTCGGTCTGCCACCAGGTGTCGACGACCGGGACGCGCTCGGCGCCGACAACACGGCGGTACCAGATCCATGCCTCGGGGTTGATCGGCTCACCTACGGACCCGAGCAGGCGCAACGAGGTCAGGTCGTGCTCGGCAGGGATCTGCTCGCCCCACTTCATCATGGTGCGGATCAGCGTCGGCGCCGTGTAGAGCGTCGTGACGCCGTACTTCGCCACTAGCTCCCAGATCCGGCCCTTGTGCGGAGTGTCGGGCGTCCCCTCGTACATCACCTGGGTGGCGCCGTTCGCGAGCGGGCCGTAGACGATGTAGCTGTGCCCGGTCACCCACCCGACGTCGGCCGTGCACCAGAACACGTCTGTGTCGGGCTTGTGGTCGAAGACCACCTTGAACGTGTACGCGACCTGGGTCAGGTAGCCGCCGGTGGTGTGCAGGATGCCTTTCGGCTTCCCGGTGCTGCCCGAGGTGTACAGGATGAACAGCGGGTGCTCGGAGTCGAACGCCTCGGCGGTGTGCCTGCTGTCCTGGCGGTCGACGACGTCGTGCCACCACACGTCGCGGCCCTCGGTCCACTCGACGTCCTGGCCGGTACGCCGGACCACGAGCACCCGCTCGATCGACGACGTGTCGGCGACGGCCTCGTCGACCGCCGGCTTCAGCGCACTCGGTGAGCCGCGCCGGTAGCCGCCGTCCGCGGTGATCACCGTCGAGGCGTCGGCGTCCTTGATGCGCGACCGCAGCGCCTCGGCCGAGAAGCCGCCGAAGACGACCGAGTGGGGCGCGCCGATGCGCGCACAGGCCAGCATCGCAACGGCGACCTCGGGGATCATCGGCATGTAGATGACGACGCGGTCGCCGGTGCGTACGCCGAGCTCGGTCAGCGCGTTGGCGGCCCGACAGACCTCGTCACGCAGCTCGGCGTACGTGATGGTCCTGGTGTCACCGGGCTCGCCTTCCCAGTGCAGCGCGACCTTGTCGCCAAGCCCCGCGTCGACATGACGGTCGACGCAGTTGACGGCGGCGTTCAGCGTCCCGCCGAGGAACCACTTGGCGAACGGCGGCTGCCAGTCGAGCACCTGGTCCCACTCGGTAGCCCAGTCGAGCTCGCGGGCCCGCTCCTCCCAGAAAGCCAGTCGGTCCTTGTCCGCCTGGTCGTAGAGATCGGCCTTGGCGACGGCCTCGGCGGCGAACTCCTCGCTGGGCGGGAAGCGACGCTCTTCGTGCATCAGGTTGGAGAGGGCTTCGTTGCTCACGCTGTCACTCCTTCGTCCCCTCCATTGTGTCCGAAGTGGCGGGCGGGCAACTCCGCGGGCCACCTCGGACACAAGGGCTCGATCGGTGGGGGTTGGTCAGATCTGCGCGGCCTTCTCCATGCCGATCCCGGTGAGCGAGCGCACCTCCAGCTCGGCGTACTTGGCTGCGTCATGCTCCTTGCTGAGGATGGTGCCGAGCCAGCCGCAGAGGAACCCGATCGGGATCGACACCAGCCCGGGGTTCTCCAACGGGAACCAGTGGAAGTCGGTGCCCATCGGGAACAGCGCGGCATTGGTCTTGGTGCCGTCGGGAGCCACCGTCACCTTGCCGGAGACGACCGGCGAGAAGATGACCAGCACGACCGCCGTCGTGAGCCCGCCGTAGATCGCCGCGACTGCTCCCGTCGTGTTGAACCGTCGCCAGAACAGCGAGTACAGCAGCGCCGGCAGGTTGCCGGAAGCCGCCACTGCGAAGGCGAGCGCCACGAGGAACGCGACGTTGAGCTTCTGCGCGAAGATCGACAGGACGATGGCCACCGCGCCGATCACGAACGCGGAGATCCGCGCGACGCGCACCTCCGTCCCCTCGGGCGCATCACCACGGTGCACGTAGTTGGCGTAGATGTCGTGCGCGACCGACGACGAGGACGCCAGCGTCAGGCCGGCGACCACGGCCAGGATCGTCGCGAACGCCACCGAGGCGATGAACGCCAGCATGATCGTCCCGCCGGTGGTGCCGAAGTAGTCGTTGCCGATCGCCCGCGCCAGCTGCGGCGCGGCCGTGTTGCCGGCCTTGTCCTGGGCGGTGATCGCCTTCGGCCCGACGATCGCGGCCGCGCCGAAGCCCAGCGCCAGCGTCATCAGGTAGAAGGAGCCGATGATCCAGATGCCCCAGACCACGGACTTTCGCGCGGCCCGGGCGGTCGGGACTGTGTAGAACCGGATCAGGATGTGCGGCAGCCCCGCCGTACCGAGCACCAGGGCCATCCCGAGGCTGATCAGGTCGAGCTTGCTCTCCAGCGTCTTGAGCCCGTCGACCTTCCCGTCGGCGCCGACGATCTCCTTGCCGTAGCGCAACCCTGGCTCGAGGAACTTGTCGCCCTTCCCGCTCTTGTCGGCTGCCTGCCCCAGCATGTCGCTCACGTTCCAGCCGAACTTGAACATCACCATCAGCGTGAGGATGGTGGCGCCGGTCATCAGCAGCAGCGCTTTGATGATCTGGATGTACGTCGTGCCCTTCATCCCGCCTACCGTGACGTAGAAGATCATCAGGATTCCGACGGCGACGATGGTGAGATTCTTCGACGTCTGGCTCGACACTCCGAGCAGCAGCGATACGAGCGCACCCGCGCCGACCATCTGCGCCAGCAGGTAGAAGATCGAGACGACGATCGTCGACACACCGGCCGCCGCCCGCACCGGCCGCTGCCGCATGCGGAATGCGAGGACGTCGCCCATCGTGTACTTCCCCGAGTTGCGCATCAGCTCGGCGACGAGCAGCAGCGCGACGAGCCACGCCACGAGGAACCCGATGCTGTAGAGGAATCCGTCGTAGCCGAAGAGCGCGATGATGCCGGCGATGCCGAGGAAGGACGCGGCCGACATGTAGTCCCCGCCGATCGCGACACCGTTCTGCACGGCCGAGAACGAACGACCGCCGGCGTAGAAGTCCGCGGCGGTCTTGGTGTGCCGGGACGCCCACAGCGTGATGGCAAGCGTCACGCCGACGAACACGAGGAAGAGCACGCTGGTCAGTGCCTGCTGGCCGGAGGAGACCTCGTCGGCGAGCGACACGGAGACGGCGCTCATCGGGCTGCCCTGCCTTCGACCTGATCACGCACCCGCGCCGCGAGCGGGTCGACCTTGTTGTCCATGTGTCGCTCATAGAGCCAGGCGATCAGGAACGTCGACACGAACTGCAACAGCCCGAAGATGTAGCCCACGTTGATGTTGCCCAGCAGCTTGTGACCCATGAAGTCCCGCGCCCAGCCCGACGCGATGACGTAGAGCAGGTACCAGCCCAGGAAGACCAGCGTCATGGGGAACACGAACGCACGGAATCTCTTCTTCAGCTCGACGAAGTC
>JAVEDB010000181.1 GCA_030841185.1 Actinomycetota bacterium | reverse complement strand
GTGGCGCCGTACAGATTGCCGTCGCCGTGCACCGAGTCGATCCCGTAGAGCAGCGGGATGCCCAGCCGGGTCTTGAGCGCGGCGGCCTGGAAGCGGTCGATCATGTCGGCCCAGGCGGCCGGTGCGTTGGTGGCCGGGGTCGAGCCGCCACCGGACAGGATCGAGCCGAGCCCGTACGTCGTGATCGGCGACGGGTCGTCGAACACCTGGTACCGCTCGGTCTGGGTCATCTGGCCGATCTTCTCGGCCGTCGACATCCGGCTGAGCAAGTCACTGACCCGCGTCGCGATCGGCTGGCGAGGGTCCTGGTAGGGCAGCACGTGGTCGGCGGCCGCCGCGGGCGCGGCGGACAGTGCCGAGACGGCGGCCGGCGCAACGAGGCCGGACACGGTCGCGCCGACCGCGACGAGGGCGAGCAGCACACGACGACGGGGGACATGTCGGGTCACGACAACGCTCCTTGCTCAGGGGGTCAGGTGTAGACGCGAAGGTCGGCGACCGACCACCAGGACGCGGCGGTGGCCGTCTGCTCAATACGCAAATAGCGCGTAGCAGCACTACGGAAGTCGAGCACCGTCAGCTGGCCGGAGCCAGCCGCCGTTGTCGCCCGCGTCCAGTGGACGCCGTCGGTGCTGGTCGACAGGGCGACGCCGCGGGGGTAGTCGCCGGACGGCTGCCCGGGGCCCCAGTTGACGGCGGCCTCCGTGATCGCCCCGGTGTCGAGCGCGACGCGGCCGACCTGGCGCGTCGTACCCAGGTCGACCGTGAGGGTCTGGCCCGGGTGTTGGGCGGCGCCGGTCGTCCACCGGGTGACCGCATCATCGTCGATGGCGTTGCCGGCGTCGGCGCCCTCGGACGCGGAGGCCGTCGCGCCGTGCAGGTCGAGCAGTCGGTGCCCGTCGTCCAGAGCCGTCGACGACGGCCAGACGAACGTTGCGAGCGCGCCGCCGGGCAATGTGTAACCGAACGACGACCCGGCCTGCGCGACGGCGAAGCTCGCGGGGGCATCGTTCTCGTTGTGTGCGACGAGCACAATGGTGCCGTCGGGGTTGCGGAACGCCGTGTCCATCATGGCGCCGTTCCAGCCCGTCGTACCGAACGACGTGCTGGCGATGCGCTGCGCGCCGGGGCGCACGAAGCGCGCGAGGTGCCCGAGGGTGTAGTACTCCGCGTTGCGCGTGACGGTCTGGCTGGGTCCGACCGTGACGACGCCGGTGCAGGAGTCGCAGCCGCCGTTGTGCGGACCACCGCTCGGATCGAGCGCGAGGTTCCAGTTGACGACGGTCGACGACCAGTTGCGGGTGACACCCAGTACCAGGTTGCGGGCGTGCCATTTCAGGGTGTCGGAGAACACCTGCGCCGGCGGGTCGGAGAGGCCGTGCGAGCCGGAGCACTCGGTGAACCAGATCTCGGTCCCCGGGAAGGCGTCGTGCAGCTTCGTCATGTCGGACGGGTCACCGCTGTAGCAGTGGTAGGCGATGCCGTCGAACCGCTGTGCCTCGGGGGAGCGCAGCAGCCGGTAGGGGTAGTCGGTCTCCGGGTCCTCGCCAGGTGGCGTCGAGGCGATGTCGCCCGGGTGCTCGGACCAGTTGTGGTCGTAGCCGAGGATCGTTGTGCCGAGGCCGGCCGCGTCGAAGGCCGCTCCCACCGCGGCGGCGAGCTTCGTCTCCTGCCACGCCGGCAGATCGGTGCCGGGGTAAGCACTCGGGTGACGGTTCTGCGGCTCGTTCTGCAACGTCACGGCATGCACGGGGACGCCGGCCTGCTGGTAGGCCTGCACGAACATCACGAAATATTGAGCGTACGCACGGTAGATGGCCGGGTCGTCGATCAGCCGGCCCCCGATCAGAGAACCGTTCGTCTTCATCCACGCCGGCGGGCTCCACGGTGTGGCCACCACGGTGAGGTCGGGGTTGAGGGCGAGTGCCTGGCGCAGCAGCGGCAGGATGCGCACCCGGTCGTGCGCGACGGTGAAGTTATGCATCGCGTAGTCGGTCTTGCCGGCCGGTACGTCGTCGTATGTGTAGAACTCGCCGGCCACGAAGTCAGACGCGCCCATCGGCTGGCGCAGCACTGACAGCGCGTCTCCGCTGCGCGGGCTGAACAGGTCGGCCATCGCGGCGTCCCGGTTCGCCGCCCGCAGCCGGGACAGGACCACGGCGGAGGAGTCGGTGATCGAGGCGCCGAAACCGCGCATCGTCTGGTAGCGCCGGGTCGGGTCGACCGTGATCGTCAGCCGGTCCGAGCCCCCCCGGTGGAAGGTAGCGCCGGTCGCGGGAGCGAGGCGCTGGGTCCCGTCCGGCGTGGTGATCCACACCTGCGCGGTCGGGGCAGTGGCGGCGGCTGCCTGACTCCCCGCGGCCGAGACGGGGACGACCAGCGCGGCGCTGACGGCAAGCACGGCGGTGACGGCGCTGAGGCCGAGAAGTGGAACGGTGCGGCGGGCGATCGAGGGCACGGCGGAACCTCCTGCCCCGCATCGTGCCTGAATCATGCCGATCTGTCACGAGTTGGTCGCGAGGGATCCGGTCTTCTCCGCCACCACCGCGAACTTGCGAACCCGGCCGCTCCGCAGCCAGTCGCTCCAGAGTCGGTGAGCTCTCAACAGCTCGTCGAGGGCGCGGGGTCCGAGGCGAGCGGTGATGTCGGTCGCATCGGCTGCCAACGCTCCCAGCAGCGAATCGACCACGGCCAGGTGGGACTGACTGCACTCGTCGTGCCAGAGCAGCCGCATCCCTGCTCGCTCCAGGCTGGCGAAGATCTCCGGCAGCGGAACGAGCCACACCGTGTCGGCGTCGGGCATGCGCGCACGTTCCGCCGCGGTCAACGGCGGACCCTCCTCAAGCGTGAACGCGAAGCGGCCGCCCGTCGGTAGCGCCGTTGCTATCTCGCGGAACAATGTCGCCTTGTCGGGGAAGGCGAGCATGGTCTCCAGCATCAGGACGACATCGAACGGGCCGGGTGGGACCGGAGGGACCTGCGAGACCGCGAAGCGACAGGCAAGGTCGCCGGCACGGTCGCGCGCGATGCCGATGGCGCTGGGGCTGGAATCCACGCCCAGATACGTACAACCCAGCGCCTCCGTGATGAACCGCCCCGGCCCGGCCACGCCGCAACACAGGTCCAGCACGGACGTCTCCGGCCCGACACCCGCCTGTACGGCGAGCGCCAGGATCTCACTCGCGCGCATAAAGCTCTCCTGGCCGACGAACTCCCCGGCGGCGTACGCCGAGAGGCGGGCCGACTGGAGAGCCTCGACAAAGGCGGGCCGCTCATACTGCTTCATTGAACGAAACTCCCGCACGTGTCGTGTTCACGGCTGTAGAACCCCTGCTCTAACCGGAGACACGGAGGCTCGTTGGCATCTGTTCAACGCGGCGCCGCTGTCGGCCTGCTCGCCCAGCTGGCGCTTCTCGCCGTACTCGCCGTGACCGTGGGCCTGGGTGCCGCCGGCTGGGCGGTCGGCCTCGCCTGTGGCGTGGTCGCGAACGCAGGAATCGCCCGCGGGTTGGTGCGTTCGCGCGCCCGCGGGTTCGGACCGGCCAACCGGGTAACGATCGCCCGGGCGACCCTCGTCGGAGCGGTGGCGGCCCTCGTCGCGGACACCTTCCGGGGGGCCGCCTCGGTGCCGGTCCTCGTCGGCCTCGCCGCTGTCGCGTTGGTCCTGGACGCGATCGACGGCTGGGTGGCGCGGCGGACGGCCACCACGTCGCCCCTCGGGGCGCGTTTCGACGCGGAGGTCGACTCCTTCCTGATCCTCGTCCTCAGCGGTTACGTCGCCTCGTCGGGCGCCTGGTGGGTGCTGACGATCGGAGCGGCCCGCTATGCGTTCGTCGTGGCCGGTCGGCTGTTGCCCTGGCTGCGCCGCCCGCTGCCGGCGCGCTACTGGGGCAAGGTCGTCGCGGCGATCCAGGGCATCACCTTGACGGTCGCCGCGGCGGACGTCGTCCCGCGCAGCTGGATGCAGGTCGCGCTCGTCGCGTCCCTCGCGCTTCTCATGGAGTCGTTCGGTCGCAGCGTGTGGTGGCTGTGGCGCCGGAGGCACGACGCGCTCGGCCTGGTGACGTCGCCTGGGCGGCGACGGCTTCGCAGTGTGACGGCCGCGACGACCACGGTCCTGGCCGGCCTTCTGGTGTGGGTCGCCCTTGTCGGGCCGAACCAGCTGAGCAGCCTCACCCCCGGCGCATTCGTTCGGATCCCGATCGAGGGTGTCCTCGTCGCCCTGGCCGCTGTCCTGTCCGCCACGGCGCAACGCTTCATGGCCTGGATCGTCGGGCCGGCTCTCGGTCTGCTGCTCCTGGTGAAGGTCCTCGACGTCGGCTTCTTCGCGACCTTCGACCGCCCGTTCAATCCGGTGGTTGACCTGGACTACGCCGGGATCGGAGTCGAGACGTTGCGGCTGTCGGTCGGTGGGGCGACCGCGACCCTCGCACTCATCGGCGTGGCCCTGCTCGGCGTCGCGGTACTCGCCCTGACGACGCTGTCGGTGCTCCGCCTCGCCCGGCTCGCGGCGCGCCATCGCACGTCCTCGCTGCGCACCGTCACGGCGCTGGGCGTCGCGTGGGTGCTCTGTGCGGTGCTCGGCGCGCAGATCGAGCCCGGTTTGCCCATCGCCTCCACGAGTGCCTCCAGGCTCGTCTACGAGCAGCAGCAGGCAGTCCGAACCGGATTGCCGGACCGCGCGACGTTCGCTTCCGAGATCGCTCGCGACCGCTTCGACGGCACCAGCGGCGACCGGCTGCTGACCGGTCTACGCGGCAAGGACGTCATCCTGGCCTTCGTCGAGAGCTACGGGCGGGTGGCCGTCCAGGGCCCGGCGGTCTCGCCACCGGTGGCTGCGACCCTCGACGCGGGGACCAAGCAACTGCGAGCCGCCGGCTTCGCCTCCCGCAGCGCATTTCTGACCTCCCCGACGTTCGGCGGCCTCAGCTGGCTCGCGCACGCCACCCTTCAGTCCGGGCTTCGGGTCGACACCCAGCGCCGCTACAGCCAGCTCGTCAACACGGACCGATTGACCCTCAGCGAGGCCTTCCGGCGTGCGGGCTGGCGGACGGTAGCCGACATGCCGTCGGACAACCGGACCTGGCCAGAGGGAACGTCCTTCTACCACTACGACAAGCTCTATGACCGGCGCAACGTCGGGTACCACGGTCCGACGTTCTCCTACGCCGCCATGCCCGACCAGTACGTCATGTCAGCCTTCAACCGCCTCGAGCTGGCCCCCCGCCACCCGCCCGTCATGGCAGAGATCGACCTGGTCTCGTCGCACGCGCCGTGGACGCGCATCCCGAACATGATCGACTGGACACAGCTCGGCGACGGTTCGATCTTCGCCCCCATGGCCACCCTGAAGGTGTCGCAGTACGCCCTGTACACCAATCCGCCCGCGGTCCGGGCGGCCTACGGACAGTCGATCGCGTACACGATGAGCACCCTGATCTCGTTCATGCAGCGGTACGCCGCGGACAACCTCGTGCTCATCCTCGTCGGCGACCACCAACCCGCGACGGTCGTGACCGGTGAGAACGCCAGCCACGACGTGCCGATCACGATCATCGCGCGCGACAAGCGGGTCATGGACCGGATCTCCTCGTGGGGCTGGCAGGACGGCCTGCATCCCGACCCGCACGCACCGGTCTGGCCGATGAGCTCCTTCCGCGATCGCTTCCTCAGCGCGTTCGGCTGAGGCAGAGATGAAACCACGCAACCCCATTCATGGCAGACCGGCGATCGGCAGGTCGAGGGTGTGCGCGCCGTGCCGGACCTTGGCAGCCAGGTACCTCGCGTTGACCGCGGATAGGTACACACCCGTCGGCACCCGTTCAGTGACGGTCACCCCCAGCCGGTCTAGCTGCTTGGCCTTGTCCGGGTTGTTGCTCAGCAGGGCCACCCGCGACAGACCCAGGGCGTGCAGCATCTGCGCCGCGACGAGGTAGTTGCGCTCGTCCTCGGCGTGGCCGAGCGCGAGGTTGGCCTGGTACGTGTCGAGGCCGTCGTCCTGCAGCGCGTAGGCGTCGAGCTTGGCGTAGAGGCCGATGCCACGCCCCTCCTGCCGCAGGTACAGCAGGAACCCGCCGGAGTCAGCGATCCGCTCCACGGCCTCGCGCAGTTGCGGACCGCAGTCACAGCGCTGGCTGCCGAAGACGTCGCCGGTGAGGCACTCGCTGTGTGGCCGGACGAGCGGCACTGCGCCCCGCTGGTCGTCCGGGGTGAACGTCCCCGCCCAGTCGCCGAGGCCGAACGCCAGGTTCTCCCGGCCGTCGACGAGTCCCTCGAAGCTGAAGACCCGGGCGTCCGTGGCGTAACCATCGGCAAAGCGCAACGGCACCGTCACCTGGGTGCGGATGGTCGCGGTGGGAACGTTTCGCGGCATGGGTTCTCCTCTGTCAGTCCGTGTTGAACCGTGTCGACAGGGCATAGCGGAGCAGGACCACGTCACCGATCTGGTGCACCGCCGCGAGAGTGGCGCGCCGGTCGGGGTTCCAGGGGAACCGGCCGTCGCTGACGAACCGGCGGGCCCGCGAGTCCCCCACGAAGAACGGCGCGACGACCAGCTGCAGCTCGTCGGCGAGGTCTGCGGTCAGGAACTGCGTGTGCACCGTGCTGCCGCCCTCGACCATCAGTCGCCGCACTCCGCGCGCCCCGAGATCCTCGCTGACCCAGCGCATGTCCACCGGCCGGCCGCCGTCGATCACGGTGGCCACCGCCCCCAGCCGGGAGCGAGCCTCGGCCACCGTCGCGGTCGAGCAGTAGACCAGCTTCTCGGTGTCACCGAGAGTGAAGAAGTTCGCACCCGCGTCGAGCCGGGCGCTTCCGGTCACCGTCACCCTCGTGGGAGACGGGCCCAGCCCGCGGGCGACCCGGTGGTCCCGAAGCGCGGCCGAGCGCACCAGCAGCCGCGGGTTGTCCTTCCGGACGGTCGCGGCGCCCACCATGATCGCGTCACAGTCCGCGCGTACGGCGTCCACCCGCTCGAAGTCGGCCTCGTTGGACAGCGCCAGCCGTTCCTCCGTCGCGTTGTCGAGGTACCCGTCGATCGACATGCCGCAGCTCAGGAGGGTGTACGGCCGCTCAGTCACCGCCACACCCTTCCCGCCCGGCAGCCACCGACACACGCAACTCCCTCCGAGCCGCCGGCTGGCCTCGTCGCGTCCGCTGGCGCAGCCAGCCCACGACCAGCACGACGGCTCCGGGCAGGCTCGAGACGACCGCCAGCACGCCGTAGACCACGGCGGTGGCCACTCCTTGGGCCTCGCCCAGCCCGGCCGCTGCGAACGCCCAGGCCGCCATACCCTCCCGTGGACCCCAGCCGGCGAGGCTCGGCAGCGTCGCCCCCAGCAGCACGAGCAGCGCCAACGGCACCAGGCGGGCGAACGAGGCCGTGACGCCGGCCGTCCGTGCAGCGATCAGGAAGGTGCCTGCATAGCCAGCGCCGGCGACAAGCGAGGCGAGCACGACGCGCGGCCATGCCCGGCGTACGAGCAGACCGTCGCGGACATCGGAGCGAGCCGCGCGCCAGGCCCTGGCCAGGAGCAACTCCTCACCTTCGGGCAGAAGCCGCACCAGCGGGGGGATGCAGAGTGCGAGCACCACGACGACAGCTGCGACCACCGGCATCGACGCGCGCACCGGTGACGGGAACGTGAGCAGGACCACCATCGTCAGCACGACCTGCACGACCTGGCCCGCGGTGCGTTCCCAGGCGACGGCTCGCAGCCCGCGGCCGAGGTCCCCGACGTCGTGGCCGTGCCGCACTCCACGATGCACGTCGCCCACCACGCCGCCGGGCAGCACCGCGTTGAGGAACAACGACCGGTAGTAGGCGGAGACCGCAGCGCCGAACGGCAGGTCGACACCCAGACCGCGTACGACGGTCTGCCAGCGCCAGGCGCAGCACACCGTGGTCACCGCCGCGATGACGGACGCTGCCGCCAGCGACCGCCAGCCGACGGTGCGCACGCCGTCGAGGAAGGGACCGGTGCCCAACCGCCAGACAAGCACGGAGAGGACTCCGGCCGACCCCAGCAGCCGCGCCCACGATGTGCGGCTCAACCTGGCGCTCGATTCCTCGTCGGTGCCTGCGCGAGCGTCGCGCCCGCCCTCACCCGCGCCGAGCCGCTCCCCAGGGGACACGTATCTCCCGCGCGTCGGGTTCACTGGCTCCCCGGAGATCACCGCGGGAGGATCAGCAGATCCTGGTGCTGCACCACGACCTTCAGCCGGCCGGCAGCCGCGTCGGCCAGGCGCCGTTGCCCGTAGCCCGCCAGCGCGCCCGCCAGCTCCGGCCGCTGCTCGACCGCTGCGGTTACCCAGCCGGTGAACCACTCCGCCGTCAGCGCGGCGTCGGCAGCGCCGAGGCGCCACGGGCTGGGCCGGACGACCACGTCAGACCCGAGCCGGGTGAACGCGGCCACCGCAGCGTCCACCGCGTCCGGTCCGAGCAGTCGTGGGCCGCCGGTCGCGCGGCGCTGGTGGTCGTTGAAGGCATCCATGACGAGGTTGTCGAGAGAGTCGTCCGGGCGCAGCTCGACACGGCCGATGACCGAGCCGGTGATCAGCGCCGGGCAGCCGGCGCCCGCACATGTCGTGACGAGCCGATCCACCTCGTCCGCCGTCAGCATGTCCAGCAGCGCCGAGACGGTCACCAGGGAGGCCCCGGCCAGCTCATCCGCGCCGAGCCGGGTGACGTCGTGGCGGCGAGTCTCGCCGGTGACCGCGGTCCCGTCGGCGGCAACGCGCGGGAGGGACGCGGCGGCGACGGCGAGCAGCTCGGTGTCCCGGTCGTACAGGACCCAGTGCTGCGGGCCGGGCAGTTGCGGGGCGAGCCAGCGAGCCATCCCCGCGGTGCCGCAGCCGAGGTCGTGGATCACCACGCCGCCACGGGAAGGCAGGAGGCTCGGGAGCTGTCCGACGAGCTCGCTCGACCGCGCCGCAGCGTCGGCCGACTCCCGAAGCGCCAGCCACTGCGGGCTGACCCGGACGGACTCGAGGCTCATCGGCCGGCCGCCGCCAGCACCTCCGCGATCGCGGAGGTGCAGGCCGGCCAGTCCGCCAGTGCTGCACGCCGCTCCCGCGCAGTCAGACGCAGCCGCGCCCGCAGATCGCCGTCGACCAGCCAGTCGCGCAGCGTGGCACCGAACGCGACCGGGTCGTCGGGCGGGACCAGGACCCCTGGCCGATGTCCGGCGGCACCGCGGCCCAGCGCCTCCGGCAACCCGCCGACGTCGGTGGCGACAACCGGGAGCCCGCGGGCCAGCGCCTCGGTGACGACCATGCCGTAAGTCTCGGCGCGCGACGCGAGGACGAGCAGGTCCGCGCCGGCGTACGACGCGTCCAGGTCGGCGCCCGTACGCGCGCCCGGAAAGTGCACCCGGTCACCGACGCCTTTCTCCATGGCTTCCCGGCGCACCCGCTTGGCGAAGCGCGGGTCACGGTCCAGGCTGCCCACACACGTGCAGCGCCAGGAGAGGTCCGCGACCGTGGCCAGCGCGGCGACCAGTACATCGTGTCCCTTGACCGGCGTCACTGCTGCGACACACAGCAGCCGGCCACCGGCCGGCGTACTCTCCGCCAGGTCGGCCGACTCGACGCCAGGTTCGGCGACGTGGACGCTGTTGGGGCAGAGGGCGTAGTCGTCGAGCAACCGGCGCCGGGTCCACGTGCTGGTCGTGACGACCGCTGCCGCCGCGGACAGCACCGCGTGCTCGGCCGGCCCACCAAGTGGCATGTGCACCAGGATGACTAGGCGCAGCCGCTTCGCCTCCGGCACGAGCACCTGCGGGGACGGCGAGGCGACCAGGCCGTCGACCAGCACGACAGCGCCGTCGGGGATTCCTGCGATCACGCCGGCCAGCTGCTCGCTCGCGGCCGGACCGGGCCGGGGCCAGGAGCCGGGCACCGGATGCTGGACCACCGACCAGCCGGTGGAGGCAAGGCCCCGGCAGACCTGCCGGTCGTAGGCGTTCCCGCCGCTCGGTTGCGTCGGGTCGTCGACGCCGTCGGGCACCACGACGTGCACCACCGTCACAACGGCCGCTCGTAGCTCGCCCAGGCGATGTGTGACTCGTGCAGGGTCACGGCGATCCCCTCGAGCCCGCGGGCCCCGTCGCCGAGAGCGCCGGCGTGTACGCGGTCGGCAAGCCGGTCCGCGACCACCTGGGCCAGCGCCTCGGTCGACGTGTTCATCCCGGTGAAGGCGTCCTCGTCGTCGAGGTTGCGGTAGCTCAGCTCTGCGAGGACGGCGTGCAGTTCATCGGTGGCTCGCCCGATGTCGACCACGAGGTTGTCCTCGTCGAGGGCTGCGCGCCGGAACGTCGCGTCCACGACGTACGTCGCGCCGTGCAGTCGCTGCGCGGGTCCGAACACCTCCCCGCGGAAGCTGTGCGCGATCATCATGTGTTCGCGGACCGTGACGCTGAACACGGACCTACCCTTCGTCGTAGGTGATGGTGTGGCACAGCCCCGGCAGGTTCCCGTCCGCCAGCCGGGCCATGACGTCGGGCAACTCGTCGAAGCGCGATGAGCCGCTGAGCAGCGCGTCGAAGGCGGGGTCGCGGAGGAGCTCCAGCGCGAGCGCCGTCCGGTCGGCCGGGCTGCGCCGGCCGCGGCGGGCGGGGGACACCATGCCGACCTGACTGGCCCGGATGCTGAGGCGGCCGGAGTGGAACGAGCCCCCGAGTGACAGCCGGGTCTCGGCGTCGCCGTACCAGCTGAGCTCGATGACCTCACCCTCGGAGCCGAGTAGGTCCAGGGAGCACTGGAGGCCGGCGGAGGTCGCGCTGGTGTGTACGACGAGGTCACAGCCGCCGACGGCGTCGTCGGGAGTGGCGAAGCCCACACCGAGAGCGGCCGCGACGTCGGCCCGGCTGGCGTCGACATCGACGAGGGTGACGCGCGCCGCGGGGAACCGGGCGAGAAGCCGGGCGACGCAACACCCGACCATGCCGGCGCCCACGACGGCGATGCGGTCACCGAGCAGCGGTGCGGCGTCCCACAGGGTGTTGACCGCGGTCTCGACGGTTCCGGCAAGCACTGCACGCGTGGGTGGCACCTGCTCGGGCACCACCGTCACGGCGTCCGCAGGTACGACGTACGCGGTCTGATGCGGGTAGAGGCAGAAGACGGTGCGACCGGTCAGCTCCGGCGGGCCGTGCTCCACGACGCCGACATTGAGGTAGCCGTACTTCACCGGCCCCGGGAAGTCCCCTTCCTGGAACGGTGCGCGCATGGCGGCGTACTGGCTCGCGGGGACGCCGCCACGGAACACGAGCGTCTCGGTGCCGCGACTCACACCGGTTCGCAGGGTGCGTACGAGGACATCTGTAGGCCCTGGCTCCGGCAGCGAGACCGGTCTTATCTCGCCCAGACCTGGCTCGCGCAGCCAGAAGGCGCGCTCATTCACGTGACAGCACGCGACTGTCAGGAGTCTGCGGCGACTGAGTCTTCTTGGGCACCCGGAAGTACGCGACCATGACCCGGGACAGCACGAACCAGCCGACGACGAGGAACAGGATCGACAGGTCTGCGCCCGGCCAGCTCAGGCTCTCCCGGCCGCTGCGCAGGAAGCCAAGGCCCTCGATGGCCCAGAAGGTTCCGAAAGCGGACAGCAGCAAGCCCACGCCGTACTTCAGGGTGTTCTCCGGCACCCGTGACAGCGGCCCGCGGGAGAAGATGCCCACGATAAGCACAAGGGCTCCGCCCGCGACCGCACCCCCGGCGGCGACGGGGACGTTGTTGGCCGTGAGACCGAACGTGATGACGATGAAGACGACCTCGACACCTTCGAGGAACACGCCCTTGAAGCTCACCACGAAGGAGAACCAGTCGAGCCCGGCCCTGGTCGGCTCGCCGGCCGCGCGCGCCGCCTCGACTTCCTCGGCGTAGATCAGGTCCTCGTCGTGCAGCGCCTTGCGCCCGGATGACCGCAGGATCGCCTTGCGCAACCACTGAAGCCCGAAGATCAGCAGCAGCGTCCCGATCGTGAGCTGCAGCGCAGCCTGTGGCAACCAGGTCGCGAGCGCGTACCCGGCCGCCGCGGTGAAGACCACCAACGCGGCGATCGCCGCTGCCACCCCGATCAGCGTCGAACGCCAGCTGCGGGTCATGCCCATCGCCATCACGATTGTGAGGGCTTCGACCATCTCGACGATCGCGGCAAAGAACGTCGACGCGGCCAGTGCCCAGAGGCTCGTCTGCATCAGGTCCTCAGTTCTTGCGGACGTCGACGAGAAGGGCGACGACGAAGGCGAACCCCACGCCGACTGCGAGCAGCGGAGCCAGGAAGGTGGCGTCCGCGAGACCGCTCTTCACGCACACGACGCCCACCAGAAGCACGCTGACCACGGCGGCCGCGATCTTCCAGTCGTCGCCGATGATGAAGTCGTACCAGAACTGGCCGAAGCCCTTGATAAAGCCCACGTCCGCACCTCCGGAAGCACTTGGCCCAAATCTAGCCGTACGCCGTATCGTGTGCGCGTGGCCGACTGGGTGACCATCTCCTCCCTCGCGACGGCAGGAGGCACGCTGGTTCTTGCGATGGCGACTTTCGCGTCGGTGCGTTCCGGCAACCGGGCTGCTCGGGTGGCCGAGCAGTCGCTGCTGGCCAACATCCGTCCGCTCATCATGCCGTCGCGGCCCGAGGATCCTCCGGTCAAGGTGGGGTTCGCCGACGAGCACTTCGTGCTGACTCCGGGAGGCTCCGGCACGGCGGAGGTTGCGGATGGCGCGATCTACCTCACGATGTCCCTCCGCAACGTGGGAAACGGCATCGGGGTGCTGCACGGTTGGCGCGTCGAGATGTCACGCGATCTCGGCCAGGTCCAACGGCCGGCCCTGGACGGCTTCCACCGGCTCACCCGTGATCTCTACATCGCGGCCGGCGATGTCGGCTTCTGGCAGGGAGCGCTGCGCGATCCTGCTGCACCCGAGTTCGACGATGTTCGGACTCTGATCACCGACCGCGTGCGGATCATGATCGATCTGATGTACGGCGACCACCAGGGCAGCCAGCGTGTCATCAGCCGGTTTTCCCTTCAGCCCCGCGAGGACGGCAGCTGGCTGGCCACCGTCGCGCGGCACTGGAACGTCGACCGGCCCGACCCCCGCTGACGACATGACCGGCGAACGGCACGGGGAACCCCTACCGAAGCCCGATGTCGCCGACAAGACCGCCGGAAGCCCCTTCGACCTGTTCACCCAGGCGCCCGGCTCGGACAGCGGCTCCGAGACGGTCAGGACGGTGGTCGTCGCCCTCGTCGCCAACGCGCTCGTGGCTGCGGCGAAGTCCGTTGCGGCCGCGGTGACCGGGTCCCCGTCCATCCTGGCCGAGGCAGCGCATTCCTGGGCCGACGCCGGGAACGAGGTCTTCCTCCTCGTCGCCATTCGTCGGTCGAGCCTGCCTGCGGACGAGGCGCACCCGCTCGGTCACGGACGGGAGGCCTACGTCTGGTCCCTGTTCGCAGCCATGGGCCTGCTCACCGCCGGCGCCGCGGTATCCGTCACGCACGGCGTGCAGGAGCTGCTCAAACCGGAGCCCGCCGGCAGCTTCGGCGTGGGCTATGCCGTGCTGATCCTCGCCTTCGTCCTCGAAGGCATCTCGCTGCTGCAGTCGGCACGGCAGGTCAGGGGTGAGGCACGATCACTCGACCGGGACTTCCTCGAGCACGTCCTGGCGACCTCCGACCCCACGGTTCGTGCGGTCTTCGCCGAGGACTCGGCGGCACTGATCGGACTGGTCATCGCCGCCGCCGGCCTGGCCGGCCACCAGCTCACCGGGTCCACGGTCCCCGATGCGGCGGGGTCGATCCTCGTCGGGCTGCTGCTGGCCGTCGTGGCAGTCATCCTGCTGAACCGCAACCGGCGGTTCCTGGTCGGCGAGCAGACCGATCCCCGCGTCCGCTCGGCGGCCCTCCGGGCGCTTCTTGCGGACCCCGACGTGGCCCGGGTCACCTACCTGAGGTTGGAGATCGTCGGGCCGCGCATGGTGTCGGTCATCGGTGACGTCGACCTCACCGGGGACGACACCGAGTCACATGTTGCGGTCCGGCTGCGGGCCCTCGAGGCGAGAGTCGCCGCATCACCCGCCGTCGCCGGAGCTCTGCTGAGTCTGTCCGCGCCGGACGAACCGAGCATCGTCGTCTAGCTCTCCCGAGCCGTCAGTCGAGAGTGATGACCAGCTTGCCCTGCTTCGGTTCGCCGAACGCACCGAGGGCCTGTGTCGCCTCTTCTAGTGAGAAGGTCTGCCCGACCGGCACCCGCAGCTGACCGGCTGCCACCGCGTCCAGCAAGGCCCGTAGCTTCTCGGGTGTGAACTGGGCGCCCACGGGGGTGACGGTGATGTCGTCGCGGCCGACCTGCTCCGCGGTGGCACCCAGCAGGGATGCGAGCCGTCCCCCTGGCCGCAGGGTCTTCGCCAGGGCGGCGGCGTCCCCGGCGGCGTGCGCCACGGCGGTCACGCCGTCCGGCGCCGCCGCGGCGACGGCCGCTGCCAGGTCCTCGGTGTGGTCGACGACAGTGTGCGCGCCGAGACCGCGGACGAACTCCGTCGCGTCGGGCCGGGCCGTGGCCAGCACCGTCGCACCGGTCGCGGCAGCCAGCTGCACCGCGAGGGCGCCGACCCCGCCGGTGGCGCCGGAGACGAGAACGACGTCGTCGGTTGTCAGGGAGAGCGAGTCGACCATGTCACGCGCCGAGACCCCGGCAAGCCCGAGAGCGGCGGCCTGCACCGCCGTCACACCGTCGGGTACGGCCACGACACCGTCCTCGTCGACCACCACGTGCTCCGCGATCACGCCCAGGTAGAGGTCCATTCCGGTGACGACTCCGGCCACCAGGTCACCGACGCGCACGCTGGTGACGTCGGTGCCCACGGCCTCGACGGTTCCGGCGAAGTCACGGCCGAGGACCACCGGGAACCGGTGCGGCATCGAGTCCCAGACGTACCCAGCTGCGACGTACGCATCGATGCCGTTCACCGACGCGGCCTGCACAGCAACACGCACCTGGCCGGGGCCCGGTTCCGGCGACGGGGTCTCGGTGACGGTGGGGGACTCGCCACGGGCAGAGATGGTCAGAGCACGAGCCATGGGTTCCTCCTGGAGGCAGGTCCTGTTACGCGAACTTTACGAGCGAGGCGACACCGGCGACGAGGCAGTAGATCGCGAACGGGGTCAAGGTGCGGGTCGTGAAGTAGCGGGTGAGGAACCGAACGCTGGCGTAGGCGGCGAGCCCGGCCACGATCGCCCCGACCACCACCTGGCCGTGGATCTTGTCTCCTGCCGGCCCGAGCAGCGAGGGGATCTTGAGCACACCGGCGGCGAAGATCACCGGGGTCGCCAGCAGGAAGGAGAACTTGGCGGCGTCCTCATGGCTGAGGCCGCGCACCAGCCCACCCACCATCGTGATGCCCGAGCGGGAGATCCCGGCGAGCAGCGCAAAGGTCTGGAACACTCCGATGATGGCCGCCTCCCGGTAGCTCAGCGTCTCCAGTCGGCGGCTGGCGCCGTCGTACCCGGGGTGGTGGACCGCCTCGTCTTGCGCATCGGGAGAACCCGCGCCGACGCTCTCGTGGACCTCGGCGCGCGCGTCCGCGCGTCGCCGCAGCCGTTCCCCCGCAAGCAGGATGAGCCCGTTGATCGTGAGGAAGATGCTCGCTGCCAGCGGCTTGGCGAAGAGCACCCGGAACACGTGTTCGAGAGCCAGCCCGGTGATGCCCACCGGGAGCGTCGCGATGACGATGAGCCACGCGAGCCGCTCGGTGGACGTCTCGACCTTGCGGGTGCGCAATGTGCGGAAGAAGGCCCCGATGATCGCGACCCAGTCGCGCCAGTAGAACACCAGGAGGGCGATCGCGGTCGCCACGTGCAGGGCGACGATGAACGCCAGGTACGGCGCCTTTGCGCTGTCCTCCACGCCGTACTGCGTGACCAGGTCTGACCAGCTGCCGCCGATCCACGCGGGGACGAGCACCGCGTGCCCGAGGCTGGAGATGGGGAACAGCTCGGTGACGCCCTGCAGGATGCCGATCACCACAGCCTGCGTGTACGTGATCGGATCCATGGGAGAGAGCTCCTCAGTCGGTAGGCACTACTATCGGGACAGTAGTAGACGGCTCCGTCGGGGACAACCTGAGCACGCAACGAGGGGTGGGTGCGCTCGGCACCCACCCCTCGTTGCTGCTGGCTAGCTCAACGGCTGCCCTGGCGGGACGGTCAGCAGGAGCAGCTGCCCCTTCTCGACGATCGCCGGGTCGGCGACCTTGGTGTGGTTCTGGTCGTCGAACAGGAACTTCCCCTCGCCGAGGAACGGCGCCGGGATGACTCCCGAGGACTCCTCGTCGATGGTGTCGAAGTACGCACCACCCGGCGTGAACCGCTGCGGGTCGTGGTCCGCGATCCGCCGGGCCGTGCCGCTGGCGATGTCGTACTGGTAGACGCCCGCGAGGTAGGCGTTGTCGCCCGGGTCCTCCAGGATGACGATCTGGCCGCGGTTCGTGACGGTGATGTTGTCCATCATCTTCGGTCCGACCGAGCTGGGGCTGTCGTCAGTGGGTCCTTCGAGCACCTTGGTGATGGTGCCGCCGAGCTCGGGCTGGCTGGCGTCGACGAAACTGGCCCGCCACAGTCGGCTGTGCTTGCTCATGCTGGCCGTGGTCACGAAGTAGTAGTCGTTCGGGTGGCTGGGGTCCCAGGCGCCGTCCTCGGGACGGTCGAACGCCGTGCCGGAGTCCGTCAGCGTGAACGGCTGGGCGGTGCTCGGGAAGTCGACGGCGCCGCTCTCCGTCAGGTGGCCGGTGACCGTGATGGCCTTCCGTACGCCGTTGGTCAGGCCGGCCTTCTCGACCGGCGTACCGGTGCTCTGCTTGGTGCCCGCGTAGACGTATACGTTCTGGCTCCCGCCGTCGCTCTGGCCGACCACCACGGTGCGGTCACCGGTGGCCGGGTTCGCCAGGAGGTTCTCCCAGCCCGCCAGGCCGAGCGCCGAGAGCTCGTAACTGTCCCCGGTCGAGACGACATGGCCGAAGGCACGACCTGTCGGCGCACTCTCCTCACCGTCCATGAAGATCCGGCCGTTGTAGCCGAGACCCGTGGCCGGGTTGTAGAACGCGCTGAGGGCAGGCAGGTCCGCCGAGCACAACCGGTTGAGGTCCTTGGAGCCGGTCGGGCTGGCAAGGATGAGGTTCGTGATCTGGTCACGACCGGAGAGGACCCGCAGGGTCGTCTTGTCGATGACCCAGCGTGAGACGAACGAACCTCCCGTGTTGCCGTGCGACCGAGGCACGCTCGACGCGGCGGTGAACTCGTGGTTCATCAGGACCGTGAAGGTCCCGTCGCCGTTGTCGAAGGCACCCAGGCCGTCCGGCGTACCCGCCATCCGGTAGCCGCCCACCGAGTCGCCTGCGGTGAGCAGACTGGTGAGGGTGACGCCCGGGACGTGACGCACGAGGTACGGCGCGTCGCTGCTGCTCGGTCCGGTGGTTCCTCCGGCGGCGGCGAGCGCCGGGCAAGTGCCCGCGGACACGACTGCGGCGCTGACCGCCGCGACCACCGCAAGTCGACGCTTGGTGAAGATCGACATCTATGTCCTCCCTAGGAGTCCGCCGAGACGCGAACGGCACCGACGCTAGGCAAGCTCCGGCGCGGCTGGTCATCCGACGGGCGACACCTGGGTGAACACTGAACGAACGGCACAACGGTCACGCCCGGTCGGGTCACCAGTCCGCCACGACGGGCACCACCTTTTCGCCAAGGATCTCGAGCGGCCGGATGTCCTGCACGTTCTCCACCCGGCCGTGTGCCACGTGTACGCCGAGATCGGCCAGCCCGCGCAGGTCGTTCAGGGTCTGCCCGACCCGCTCACCGTCGCGACCGACGTCGAACGGCAGGACCACGGTCTTCTCGATCTCGTCGTAGTCACGGCCCTCGCGTTCACAGTGCTCGCGCAACACGTCGAGCTTGTGCGCGAGCTCGGGGCCGCTGAAGAGGTTGCACGCCTGGGCATACCGAGCGACGAGCAGCAGGGTCTTCTTCTCCCCGCCACCGCCGATCAGGATCGGGGGATGGGGCTTTCTCAACGGCTGTGGGGAGTTGAGGGTTCGGCTCAGTCGGTAGTGCTTCCCGTCGTACGGGCCCTCCTCGCCCGACCACATCTGCAGGGCGATCTGCAGCGTCTCCTCGAGCCGTTCGAACCGCTCGGCGGTCGGCGGGAAGAACAAGCCGAGGCCGCGCGACTCCTCCTCGTTCCACGCGGCACCGATGCCGAGCATCGCTCGGCCATCGGACAGCACGTCCAGGGTGCTCACCATCTTCGTCAGCAAGCCCGGGTCGCGGTACGTCACCCCGGTGACCAGCGTCAGCAACTCGACACGCGACGTGTGCGCGGCGAGGAAACCGAGGGTCGTGTAGGCCTCGAGCATCTCCTGCTCGACAGGACCATGCGGACCGATCTGCCACACATGGTCCATGACGCTGAGACGGCTCACTCCGGCGGTTTCGGCCGCGGCCGCGATCCGGGCCAGATCCTGCGCCAACGTCGGGGGACCACCCGGGTAGGTGAACCGGGGCAGATGGACGGCGATCTTCACGTGGTCTCCTCACGCGGGGGGCACTGGTCCGCCGATGAACCTACGGCAGCCAGGCGACCGTCCCGTGACCGGCTCAGGCCCCCCGGTCCCTTAGCATGTGACGCAGCGAACAGGCCGGGACATGCATCGGCCACAGGCGGAAGGACAGACGTTGAGCACCCACCAGGTGGACCGTGTCTCGGGGGCCCGGCTCGTCGGTGGCGAGATGCTCCTGTGGTCCGACCTGGCCCGCGGTTCCTCCTCCGGCGCAGCCACCTACCTGCTCAGGGAGGCCGTCCGCAACGGGTGTTCCGCCGGCCGCGTTCTCGTCCTCGGCCCCCGTGCCACCGATGTGATCCAGGGGCTGCCTGGGGAAGCCAAGATCGACGTGCTCCTCCGTGGGCTGCCGGACGCCCGCCAGCTCTCGACGCTGAGTCAGCTGCGGCCGGGCGTGACGATCTACTGCGGCGCGCTCGACCGTTTCGAGCCGGAGCACAACTACGACCTCGTGGTCTCTCTCGACGGCCCGGAGACCCTGCTCTCGCCCGACTCGGACGGTCTGTCCCACCAGGAGGTCCTGCGGCGGCTGTCGAAATGGCTCTCCCCGGAGGGCACCCTGTTCGCGACCGTGGCGAACGACCTCGGCTTCGACCGTCTCTTCCGGCTCGAGGTTCGCGACCTGTACGACGCCGACGACAAGTGGTACCGCGGGGCACCGGGGTTCGACGACCGGCCGCTCTACTACAGCGAGCTGCGCGACGCCCTGGTCGCGGCCGACCTCGAGGCGGAGTCGGTCTACGCAGCCTTCCCCGCTGCCGAGTCACTGTCGATGCTCGTCGCTCGAGACGCGGTCAACGACCCGGCTGTACGGGCCTCGGCGGCGGCGCTCGCCGCGCAGGAGGAGATGGAGCACTTCGCCGATCAACCGTCACTCCTCGATCCCTACGACCTCGCTCTCCGCATCTTCCAGAGCGGACTGGCGGTCGAGCTCGCTCCCGCCTGGCTGGTCATCGCCCGGCACTCCTCGGCGGCTGCGGCCGCGGAGGCCGACGACGCACAGCCGGAGCTCCCGGCGCTGATTGCCACCGGTGACTCGGGCCGACCGGAGTGGCGCGTCCTCACGACGATCGAGCGCCGGGACGGCGAGTGGGCGCGAGAGGTGCACCCGACCTCGGTTGCCACGGAGATGCGCGAGCGCAATGTCGTGCGCGACTTCAACCGCATCGACCCGGCCCCTCCGCCGGGGGACTTCACCTTGGAAGCCTTGCTCCGGCGAGCGTGTGCCTCAGGCGACATCGCACGCATCCGGCATCTCGTCCAGCGCTACGCCGATTGGCTGCTCGACGAGAAGGGTTGGGTCGGCGACGATTCGGCCTCCCGCTTCTTCGCGGTGCCGTCGAACGTGATCGTTGGTGAGGACAGCCTCGTCTGCTTCGACCGGACCTGGCAGTTCACCGCCCCGATGACCGGCGAGGTCCTGCTGGTCCGTGGCCTGCGTGACTTCGCCCGCCGGCTGCTCCGCTCCGGCGGCGAGCACCCGTGGGCGGCCGTCATCAGCCCCGACGAGCTGACCCAGACGCTGCTATCGATGACAGGCATCGCCTGGTCCGGGCAGTACGCCGACCAGGTCGCCCGCGCGGAGGCCGAGCTCGAGGTGGTCATCGGTGGCGGTGACGCTGTCAACGAGTCCATGGCCTATTCGCTGAATCTCGAGCGTGGCCGGTCCCAGCTCGTCGCCACCGCTGGTCCGTCCCGCGGTTACCGGGAGGCTCTTGCCGCCAGCTGGCGGATGGCTCAGGCGCTGAACGAGCGAGACGCCCAGGTGGAATGGCTGGAGGCAACGCTGCGGGCCCGCGACCGCCGGGTGGGGACCCTGGAGAAGCAGGTGTCCTCCATCACCGGCTCGATGAGCTTCCGGATCGGGCGGTTCTTCACGTGGCCGGTGCGTGCCCTCGTCCAGGGAGCGCGTCGAGTGGCCCTGTCGGCCATCCCCGCGGGCTACATCACCCGCGCGAAGCTCCTCGTCCGGCGGCTGGCGCACCGGCTAGAGGAAGAGAGCTGAGCGCTCCGAGGCAGACCACGGCGTCCCCGAGCCGGACGGTGCGGGTGGCGATCGTCGGGTCCGGCTGTAGTCCGTGGGTGGCGAGCCACTGAAGGACCGGGACGTCCCGCAGTTTGCAGGAAACCTCGACGGCGGTCCACGTTGGCCAGAACAACGCCGGGTCGGTCACACCGAAACGTCGGCGTAGCGCGGGGGGAACGGGAACTCCGACGATCTCCGCGTCGACGGCGACCCGGACGCCGACTGGGCGCTTCGGCCACCAGCTGACGCAGCGACCGTCGCCGAGGTAGCTGCGGGCAGGGGAGACCCGTCTCGTTGTGTCAGTCGCGTCGGTCACCGAGATCTCGGTTTGGCGCAGGACGTAGTCCACGAGGGCGTCTGGCCCCATCAGATGCTCGAGCCGCCGTCCACGGTGAGCACCTGACCGTTGATGTTCGTGTCCTCGAAGAGCAGGGTCCGTACGACCGGCACGATGTTCTCGGGCTCCACCAGCCGACCCGACGGCGTGCGTCGCGTGATGGTGTCCAGTTCCGAGGTGCCCAGCACGGAGGACATCTCCGAGGCGAAGAAGCCAGGGGCCACGCAGTTGACGTACACCCGGCCGTGCATCTCGCGTGCCAGCGTGCGGGCCGCCGCCTCGAGGCCACCCTTGGTTGCCGCGTAGGCGACCAGACCGGAGTATCCCCGCTGCGCGCAGACCGAAGTCACCATCACGACCCTGCCGCGGGAGCCCTTGGCCATGATGTGGCGCAGCACCGCCCGGGTGAGCAGCAGCGGTGCGGTGAGGTTGGTCGTGACGATGTCGGCGATGCGCTCCGGCGAGGTGTGGATGTGCAGGCTGTCCTGACCCACCGCGGCGTTGTTGACCAGCGCGTCGATAGGGCCGAGATGTGCCGCTGCTTCGCGCACGAAGGTGGCGACGGCGCCCGCATCGGTGACGTCGACCGAGCCGACGTGCACGTCGTCGGGGTGCTCGGCCGCGAGCTTCTCGAGCTCCGGGGTGACGGTTCGTGCGAACGTCGCGACCTTGGCGCCCCGGGCGAGTGCATCGGTGACGATGGCGAGGCCCAGCCCGCGGGAACCGCCGGACACGAGCACGCAGGTCGCGGGGGGGATGGGCCCGGAGGCGTCAGACGTCACTCTTCAGCGTCTCCTTGATCGGGATGGCGTCCAGGAAGCGCAGCCGCCGTGGGACCGCGTAGTCGGGCAGGCGCTGCGCGGACCACGCCGTGAGCTCCTGCTCAGTCACGGGTGCGGAGACGACGACATCGGCCGTCACCACGTTGCCCACGATGGGCGCCTTGCGGCCACCCACCTGGGCCCAGACGACGTCTGGATGGTCGAGCAGGATCCGCCGGACCTCTGCGGCCGAAGCCTTCGAGCCCCCGACGTTGATCTCGTCCGAGGCGACCCGGCCGGTGATGAGGACGCGGTCAGCGTGCACCTCCACCCGGTCGCCGGTCCGGATCACCCCAGCCATGCCGTCGGCGCTCCAGGGCGAGGCGATCAGCAGCTCATTGTTGTCGACGGACAGGCCCGGTCGACCCGGCAGGACGCGGTCCAGCCATCCTGCCGGGAAGCCTGCTCGCCCGTCGTGCACGGCGATGGAGGCTCCGGCCTCGCTGGACGCGTAGATCCACGAGATACGCGCGTCCGGGAACAACGCGCGCAACTGGTCGAGGATCGCCTGGTCGACCGGCTCACCGCCGAGGGTGATCTGCTCGAGCGCCAGCCGGCTCACGGTTGCGCCGGACCGCCACAGCGCCTGGCGCCAGAACGTCGGTGTCCCGGATGCGGCGGTCACCCCTTCGGCCAGAGCCAGCTCGGGCCACCCGTCGAGCTCGTTCCCCTCGACGAAGACGATCTCTTGCCGGGGGTGGGCGAGCGAGAGAGTGACCACCTGCCACCAGGCGTAGGTGCCCGGGGTGTAGGGGCAGAGCCACCGGCGCGGCGGCTGGTCGCCCGCCACCGTCGTCAGGCTGGCGAGGGTGTGTGCGACCCGCTTCGGCCGGCCGGTGCTTCCGCTCGTCAGCAGCCAGACGCGACCGGCTTCGGCGGAGCGAGGGGGGTCGGGCGGCTCCACCTGCTCGCCGCGCACGAGGGCGAAGCCGTCGTGCCGGAGGGCATCGGCCATGTCGTCATCCACTCGCGCGGCGGCGACGACAAGTGTCTCGTGCGGTGTGCGCGCGTGCTGCCACACTGCCGCCGCGGCACCGAGGTTGTCGGCGACGAGTGCGGCAGCGACGGGCGGCAGTGGGACGTCGGGAAGCTCGGCCCAGCTGCCGCGGAAGCCACGGGCCACCAGGGTGTTGGCGGCCCCGACCGGAAGTGGGCGGGCGTCGGACAGGGCGGGCTCGGTCACGCCGTCTGGAGCTGCTCGAGGAAGTCGAGCACGTCGCCGACGGTCTCGATCTGGCGCAGGCCGGGGGCGTCGAAGTTCAGTTCCCCGCCGTACTCGTCCTCGACGCGGAGCGCGAGCTCGGAGAAGTCGAGCGACCGAAACCCGATCTCGCGAAGCGAAGCTCCGTCCTCGGACGGCATCTCCTTGCCTTGAGCTGCGAGCACGTCACCCATCAAGGCCCGAACCTGGTCTCTGCTGAGCGCGCTCATCATCCTGCCTCGCGGGGGGAAAGGGCATCGGTGAGTGTAGCCTAGGGGCCGACGTCACCACCCCCTGTCGGACCCTGCGCAGCCGCGCGCTTGCTCGCAATCCGACGTGTTTCCCGCACTCGTCGTGCCTACGGAGGAAGCGTGCTCCGCCCTGCGACAGACAGCGATCGGGAGAGCATTCTCCGCTGGCGCAACCACCCTGACGTGCGCGCGGCGAGCCTCACCCGCCACGTCATCTCCGCCGACGAGCACGCCCGATGGTGGGAAGCCGTCCAGCAGGACAGCACCCGCAAGGTGCTCGTGTACGAGCGCAAGGACGTGCCGTCCGGAGTCGTCACATTCTTCGATATCGACGCCGATGCCCGGTCCGCCTGGTGGGGCTTCTATCTGGACATCGACGGGCTCACCGAACGCGGTGAGCTGCTTCCGGTCTGGGTGGCGATCGAGCGTGAGGCAGTCCGGTTCGCGTTCGACGAGCTGGGACTGGAGGTGCTGGAGGGCGAGGTGCTTGCATCCAACCAAGCTGTTCGCAACATGAACCTCCGGCACCGGTTCACGGAGACCGGCTCGGACACCCGGGTGGTCGACGGCGAACACGTCGAGGTCGTGCACACGCGACTGGACGCGACGGAGTTCCGGCGGGTCCGTAGCCAGAGAAAGGACACGTGATGCAGTCGAGCGATGGTGCACGAGCGCACCGCAGCGTACGCATCGGCGGCATCGCCGTCGGAGCCGACCACCCGCCGTTCGTCATCGCCGAGATGTCAGGCAACCACAACGGCGAACTGGACACTGCGCTCGCCATCGTGCGGGCCGCCGCCGAGGCCGGGGCGCATGCCATCAAGCTGCAGACCTACACCGCCGACACCATGACGATCGACGCGGACGCGCCGGCGTTCCGCATCTCGTCGGGTCACGAGCTGTGGGGCGGCGACAGGCTGTACGACCTCTACGAGCGGGCGCACACTCCCTGGGACTGGCACAAACCGATCTTCGAGCTCGCTCGCGAGCTTGGCATGCTCGCCTTTTCAAGCCCGTTCGACGCCACCGCGGTCACGTTCCTCGAAGACCTCGACGTGCCCTGCTACAAGATCGCGTCCTCGGAGATCGTCGACCTGCCACTCATACGCCTCGCTGCGGCAACCGGGAAGCCGGTCATCATCTCGACGGGCATGGCGTCGGTGGGCGAGATCGACGCCGCTGTTGCCGCGGCCCGCGGAGCTGGTAACGATCAGATCGTCGTGCTCTCCTGCACGGCGGACTACCCGGCCGAACCCGAGGACTCCAACCTGCGGGGCATCCCTGTCCTCGCCGACACGTTCGACACAGTCGTCGGGCTCTCCGACCACACGATGGGCATCGGTGCGGCCATCGCAGCAGTCGCGCTGGGCGCCTCGGTCATCGAGAAGCATCTGACGCTGGCGCGCGACGACGGTGGCGTCGACTCGGCGTTCTCCCTGGACCCCGCTGAGCTCGCCACCCTGGTGCGCGAGTCGGAAGTCGCGTGGCGAGCCCTCGGTAGCCCCCGCATCGGTGCCACTGAGTCCGAGACCGAGGGGCTGCGGTTCCGCCGCTCTCTCTTCGTCGTCGAAGACGTTCGCGCTGGGGACGTGGTGACCGCGACGAACGTCCGGGCGATCCGGCCGGCAGGCGGCCTCTCGCCGGACGCCTTCGACCTCGTCGCGGGCCGGGTTTTCCGCCGGGACGCCGGGCGGGGCACACCCCTGACGTGGGACCTCATCTAGAGCGGGCTCGCCGCGTCTTACCCGGCCAGGGCTCGGCGCACGGCGTCGATGACTCTCGACTGGTCGTCCTCGGTGAGGTCCACGAACATCGGCAGCGAGATCTCCTCGAGGTAGTAAGCCTCTGCCCGCGGGCACATGCCGCGGCGGTAGCCCATGTCCTCGAACGCGGGGTGCCAGTAGACGGGGATGTAGTTGACCTGTACGCCGATGCCCGCGGCCCGCAGCTTGTCGAACACCTCGCGGCGGCGCCCGCCGAGCACGCGCAGCGGATAGAGATGCCACATCGGGTCGACGTAGGGACGGCGCGCCGGCACCCGCACGCCGTCGAGGTCGGCCAGCTCCTCGTCGTACCGCCTGGAGATCTCGCGCCGGCGGGCCTTGAAGGCGTCGATGCGCGCGAGCTGGCTGGTGCCGAGCACGCACAGGACGTCGGGGAGCCGGTAGTTGAGACCGACCTCGTGGACCTCTTGGTGCCACGGTCCCTCGTCCGGGTAGCGCTGCTCGGCGCGGTCGCGCACCAGTCCGTGGTTGTGGAACCGCGCGGCCCGCTGTCCCAGGACGGGGTCCACGGCGGCCACCGCCCCACCCTCCCCGGTTGTCATGTTCTTCGTGGGGAAGAAGGAGAACGTCGTCAGGTCGGCGAGCGTGCCGACCTTGCGGTCGTGGTAGAGCGAGCCGATGGAGTGCGCGGCGTCCTCGATGAGCAGGGCACCTGCGCCGTCGGCCACCTTGCGCAGCGCATCCATCTCGGCGGGATGGCCGGCGAAGTCCACCGCCGCCACCACCTTCGTGCGACTCGTCACGGCACTCTCGGCCGCCTGAGCGTCGAGGTTGCCGGTGTCCTCCTCGACGTCGGCGAACACCACGGTGGCGCCGAGCAGGATCGCGCACGAGGCCGTGGCGGCGAACGTGAGCGGTGTGGTGACGACCTCGTCCCCCGGGCCGATCCCGGCGGCGGCGTAGGCCACGTGCAGTGCGGCCGTTCCGCTGGTCACCGAGACGCAGGTCGCTGCGCCGGTGAAGTTGACCAGCGCCTGCTCGAACTCCGCAACCGCCGGGCCCGTGGTCAGCCAGTCGCCCCGTAGGACGGCGGCTACCGCATCGATGTCACCCTCGCTGATCGACTGGCGGCCGTACGGGAGCAGGGCACTCACGTGAAGTCGGCAATCATCTGCCGGAGGTCATCGACCGTGAGCCACATGTCATTCGTGTCCGACTGGAAGGCGAAGCCCTCAGGGACCGGTTCGCCCGTACTCGGCGGCGTGTAGCCCCAGCCCGCCACTGCGGGCATCACAACAAAGCGGTCCGCGAGCCGCAACGTGCGACGTCCATCGTCGCGGGAGATCATTTCCTCGTGCAACTTCTCGCCGGGTCGGATGCCGATGTCGAACGTGGGGGAGCCGGGAGCAACTGCTTGCGCCAGGTCGGTGACCCGCATGCTCGGGATGCGCGGGACGTAGAGCTCGCCGCCTTCCATCATGTCGAAGGAGTTGACGACGAACTCGACCGCTTGGGGGAGCGTGATCCAAAACCTCGTCATGCGGCTGTCGGTGATCGGGAGCGGCTTGCCCTCGGCCGCCAGCTTCTGGAAGAAGGGGATGACCGAGCCGCGACTGCCCATCACGTTTCCGTAGCGCACGACGGAGAAACGGCTGTTGTGGCCAGCCGCGTAGTGGTTGGCCGAGATGAACAGTTTGTCGGAGGCGAGTTTCGTCGCGCCGTACAGGTTGATCGGGCTGGACGCCTTGTCGGTCGACAGTGCCACGACCTTGCGTACCCCGGCGTCGATAGCGGCCTCGACGACGTGCTGCGATCCCAGGATGTTGGTCTGGACGTACTCGAACGGGTTGTACTCGGCGGTGTCGACCTGCTTCAGGGCTGCGGCGTGGATCACGTAATCGACGCCGTGCATGGCCCGGGTCAGGCGATCGCGGTCACGGACATCGCCGATGAACCAACGCAGCCTCTTGTCGTCACCGAAGAGGGCACGGACCTCGTACTGCTTGAGCTCGTCGCGGGAAAAAATGACCAGGCGTGCCGGGTCGAGGTTGTCCAGGGCGTAGCGGATGAAGGCCTTGCCGAACGAACCTGTCGCACCAGTGACCAGGAGGGACGACTCGTTGAGGATGGTCACCGATCACTCCGCTGTTGTCGAGGTCAGGGCAGCCAGCCGTGGCTGCTGGCCCGCCCGGTCCGGCTCTGTTGCGGCGCTAGAATAGCCGGTCCGTGCCGCCCTTCGAGACGGCGGCTGCCCGCGCTCTCGCCTTCTCGACGGAGGATCCGTGACGCCTGATGGGGCGCCCGTAGTGGGCTTCCGCTGCGATGCCGTCGCCCGCACGGGAGTGGGACACCTCGTTCGCTGCATCGCGCTGTCGGAGGAACTGGTCTCCCGTGGCGTCGGCGTCGTCTTCCTCGGGGACCTCGAGACGCTGCCGTGGGCGGCGCGGCAGCTCGTGGCCAGGTCCCTGCGCGCCGTTCCGGTCAGAAACGACTCCGAAGCCCTGGCCGACATGGTCACCGCGCTCGGGCTCTCGGCAGTCGTCCTCGACGGCTACGACCTCGACCCGAACAGCGGCGCTGCCCTGCGGGCACGCGGAGTCGTCGTAGTGGCCCTTCTCGACGGGCCGTTCGGCGCAGCGCAGGAGGCCGATGTGTACGTCGACCAGAATCTCGGAGCGGAGCGCCCCGGCGCTGCAGCACCGGAAGCGACAGTCCTCGCCGGCCTGGATTTCGTCCTCCTCCGTGACGTCGTGCGGTCCCGCCGGGCGCTGCTCCCCTCGGCGCCCGAGCCTGCCGCGGACCGGCTCCGAGTGCTCGCGGTCTTCGGGGGGACGGACTCGCACGACGCCGCGGTGCGGATCGTGCCGCTACTGCTGTCGACGGGTGCTGCGATGACCGTGACCGTTGTCGCCGGTCGACCCGGCGCGGCCGAGACGCTGCGATCGCTCCCTCTAGGTCCCGGCCAGGAGCTCGCGGTAACCCCTCCAGTCGATGACCTGCCGGCCCTGGTCACCCAGTCCGACCTGGTGATCAGCGCGGCCGGGACCTCGGTCTGGGAGCTCCTGTGTCTCGGCGCCGCGACCGCCGTGGTCTGCGTCAGCGACAACCAGGAGGTCGGCTACGCCCAGCTCGCAGCCGAGGACCTGGCTGCGCCACTGGGGCGGCTGTCCGAGCTCGAGCAGGACGAGGCCGCGAGGGACGAGGCGACACGCGTTCTCGGGCGCCTCGCGGTCGATCCGACTGCACGCCTGGAACTGTCGGACCGGGGCCGGTCGCGTGTTGACGGTCGAGGGCGCGAACGCGTGGCGGACGCCCTGCTGCGCCTGTCGGATCCGAGTCCCCGCGGACGGTAGACTGCTGCAGTCGTTGGGTACTAAACCCTTCTCCGAGCATGTATAGGACCGCGTACCCTTGATCACTTTCGATTCGCTGAGCCGCCGATTCCGCCGGCTGATCCCCGAGTTCAGCAAGTTCGGGGTCGTCGGTCTGATGGCGCTCGTCGTCGACGTGGGCGGCTTCAACCTGCTGCGCTTCGAAAGCGGCCACGGGCCCCTGTACGACTGGCCTCTTGCGGCGAAGGTCATCTCCGCAGCGCTGGCTACCGTCGTGTCCTGGCTCGGAAACCGTTATTGGACGTTCCGTCACCGCCGTCGCTCAGCCGCCCACCGCGAGTTCGTCCTCTTCGTTGCGATGTGCGCGATCGGGACGGCGATCGCCCTTGGTTGCTTGGGATTCTCCCACTATGTGCTGGGATTCAAGTCACCGTTGGCGGACAACATCTCGGCCAACGTCGTAGGGCTCGTACTCGGGACGGCTTTCCGGTTCTGGACCTACCGCACGCACGTGTTCAGCCAACCGGTGATCGATGTGAATGCAGGGACCCCTCTGACGGTCACTGAGAGCCTCGCGAAGGCCTCCTGACCTTGCGTGCGGGGCTGCGGGCGGCGGCGTCTCGGCACTTGCCCAGCGGTCTCCCCGCCCTCAGCAGCCTGGCCGCCTGGTCCCCGGCGATCGTGGCTCTGGGCTTCCTCATCTATGGCCACCGGGCCGGCTTGCCGATGGCAAGCGCCAGCCGCGCAGTGCTTGCAGTCCTGCTTACGCAGCTGCTGCCCGGCGTGCTGGTTTGGCGGGCCGTACGTCCCCCCCGAGGGTGGTGGTTGGAGGACGTTGCGATGGGTTTCGCGCTGGGAACTGTCCTGGCGGTGGCAGCGCAGACGGTGGCAGGGTTGACCCGGTTGCCATGGCTGTCGGCGGGGATCGGCCTGGCGATCGCTGCCGCGTTGCTCTGTTCGCCCGTGAGTCGGGCTCGCATCCTGTCGGCGAGCACCGTCCCGCTGCCTCCCTGGTGGGCTCCCGCGGTCTCTGCGTGCTCGATGGCCGCTGTCCTGCCGCTCCGGGACTACTTCCGGGCAGTTCCGCTCACCTGGACCACGGGGTTCCGTGCGCCACACAACGACACGTACCTGCATCTAGCGTTGATGGCCGAGCTCGCGCACCGGGGGCCTGAGCGGTTTCCCTGGGTCGCGAGTGAGGCGCTCGGCTACCACTGGTTCAGCCACGCGTGGATGGCGCAGGTCTCGGTCGTGTCCGGTGCCGGTCTGGACGAGACGCTCACCCGTTTCACGCCGGTGATCATGCCAGTCGTGGTGGCTCTGTCCGTCGCTACGGCGGCCCTGCGGCTCAGTGTCACGCTGTGGGCCGGACCGGTCGCCGCCTTGTTGACGATGATGGGTGGCCAGCTCAACGTCTTTCACAAGGCGACGCCGGGCTACCCGATCACGCCGTTCTCGCCGAGCCTCGGACTCGCTGCGCCCGTGCTGATTGCCACGGTTGTCGTTCTGGCTATGCGCTGGCGCGGGGAGATGCCCGGCTGGGGACGAATCGTGCTCCCCGCGCTGACAGTGGCCGCCGGAGGGCTCAAGGGGTCCACCGTGCCGCTGGTGGTTGCCGGCCTGGCTCTTGCGCTCGGCGCCGCGATGATCATGGATCGGTCATCGAGGGCGCGAGGACTGGCGACCGATCTCGTGATCGTCGCGGTGTGTCTCGTGTTCGACGTGGTGGCGGTCTTCCGCGGCTCCGAGGCCGGCCTGCACATCGACCTCCGAGGAGCAGCCCGTGCGACGGGGGCGGCCCACTGGATAGGCGGCATCGACGGCCCTCTGACTGCATCCTTCGCGGCCGTCGTCACTCTCGCTATGGTGCTGGCCCGCGGAGCCGGGGTGGTCGGACTCGTCGGAACCCGCGATGGCCGCCGGGACCCGCTGACGTGGCTTCTGCTGGGCGCGGGGCTGGCTGGTGCGGCTGCTGTGGTGGTGTTCGACCACCCAGGCTCGAGTCAGGGTTACTTCGCACTCAGCGCCGGCCCCCTGCTTGCTCTGGCCTCCGCTCTCGGGTTCGCCGCGATGGCCGACCGCCTTGGCTCGCCGTTTTGGTGGGCGTCCGGGATCGGGGCGGTCGCGGGACCCGTCATGGCCTTGCTTCCCACGTTCCTCCTGGGCGATCTCGATCCGGCGGGCGGGATGTCTCACGCCGTCGGTCTGCTCCTCGTCGCGGCAGCCGTCTTGGTCGCAGCAGGTATCGGAAGTCTTCTGGTGACTCGGCACCCCGCGATGCTGCCGGCGACGCTCGCCGCGACCGTCTGCGCAGGTGGTATCACGGTCGTGGTGGTTGCGCAGCTGGAATCCGTCCGCGGTGGGTCCCATCGCGCCTCCTTGGCCCTGGTTGCCGCGTTGATCATCACCATCGTGACCATGGGAGCCCTGCTGGTGTGGAGGCGCAGCCCGAGGTTGGCCGCGGCGGTCACAGCGACCGTTTCCGCTCTCGGTCTGCTCGCCCTGGCGACAGGGAGCCTTGACCATCCGCTCGTCCCGCCATCACGCGTGGTGACTCCGGCCACGCCCTTTGCACTGTCGAACGACCACATCAGGGCGGCCCGGTGGATCCGAGATCACTCCGGTGTGGACGACATGGTGATGTCCAACCGCCATTGCTCGACCCCGTCGGCTCCTCATCACTGCGACAGCAGGCGCTTCATTGCCGCCGCCTTGACGGAGCGTCAGGTTCTGTTGGAGGGGTGGACCGCGACGCCGCGGTCGGCGGAGTTGGGGCCTCACGGCCGGGACTCGATCACTGTGGACTACTGGAAGCCCGAGCTTCTCGCGCTCAATGATGGTTTCATCGCGAGCCCGAGCTGGAGCGCGTGGCAAAGTCTGCGCAACCTCGGGGTCACCTGGGTCTACGTCGACAACACGCGCCCGCACGCCCCCTCACTCGAGCCCTACGCCCGACGCGTGTTCCACTCTCATTGGGCTGATGTGTATGCGCTGGCAGACACCCACAGCTAGTGGCTACGACTCATTGGGTCTAGCGGACGAGCCTGGGGTCTCGGATCAGCGTCGTACTCCTCAGTCGCATCTTGAGGATCAAACGCATCATCTCTAGACCCAGAGAGATGGTCTTGCCGAAGTCGCCGGTGACTGAGGACTCGCCGACACGGGGGTGGTAGTTCACCGGAATCTGCACAATCTTGGCGTGCCGAATGACTGCGAGCATCAGCATTTCGAGCCCGTAGGCGGAGCCGTCGAGGGTGGACCGCTGAAGGATGTCGGCGGCGCGCTCCCTCGAAACGACCCGGAAGGTGCAGCCGACGTCGCTGAGGTAGGAGGTGTTGAAGAGCACTTCGATCATCTTCGCGACGGCCCAGTTGCCCCATTGCAGGAACCAGCCCATGTTGGCGCCGTCCCAGATGAAGTTGGACACCGTGCGCGAACCAACGACGAAGTCGCACTCCGACGTGAAGGACAACAGCTTGAGCAGGTCTTCGGGGTTAAAAGTGCCGTCCGGCTCACACACGCATACGAGATCGGTGTCAACCTCGCTCAGGCCACGCCGGATGGCTGCCCCGTAGCCCTGCCGTGTCTCGACCACCTCGCGAGCAGTCGTCGTTGCCACCTCTTGCGAGGTGCCCTCGGCAGCGTTGTTGTTCACGACGAGAATGTCGTCGACCACACCCAACTCCGCGAAACCACGAATGGTGGCAGCGATGCTGTCCTTCTCGTTGTAGGTGGGCAGGACTACGGACACCGTTTGGCCCTTCCACACGATCAACTACCTCCCACTCGTCGAATTGAGGGACCACGCGCTGCGTGTCAGCGCGATGCAACCACCAGCATCTGCCCGGCGAGCGGCTTGATCGGGGAGCGTAGGTACCAGGGCACGACAAAAGTCAGACGTGACGCCTTCGACTTCAGCGTCAGGGGAAGGAAGCGGGGCATGACCTGGCGTACCGTCCAGCCTTCGGCCGTGAGGAAGTCGCTCAACGACTTGTCGGTATAGATCGCGACGTGGGTGAAGTCGTCGAAGTAGCGCTTCGGATTCAGGCGGAAGTTCGGTTGCAGGAGGATCAACAGGCCGTCCGGGCGCAGCACACGATGAGCCTCTGCGAGCAGCCGCGAGGCCATTGGCCGTTCGAGGTGCTCGAGAAGATTGGATGCGAAAACGACGTCAAAACTCGCTGCGTCGAACCTGCTGAGGTCCGTGCAGTCACCGACGACCGGCGTTACGTGCGGGGCCGCTGCTTGCACCACAGTGGCATCGATGTCCATCGCCACGACCCTGCGAGCACGGACGTGGTTGGAGAAATCGCACCAGCCAGCCCCGAGTTCGAGCACTTCGGCATCGGCGACGATCCAACGCTGCAGGTAGATGCAGAGGTGCTGCCATACCTTCGTTCGGCTGCCACTGGGCGATAGTCGGGTCTCGAAGTAGCCGGGAACATACGTCCCGCCTGGGGCCGCGGGGTCGACGTCGCGCAGCCGCGAGGTCTCGTCGGACAGGTTGTTCCCCTCCTTCGGTTAGGCGATCGGCATGCTGTCGGCGTCGACCGGGTCATCGACTGTGTCATCGTCGTGAGCGAGGTCACCTTCCGTCGCGAGAGGCCGCTTGTCCACGGCCAGGCGCCGTTGCCGCCTGGCGTGCTCCCAACCGAACGCCTGGATGAGCTCGGTCGGACTCAGCAAGAGATCAGAACCGAGTTCGATCCGGGCGACCTCGCTGGCCACCTCCTGCGGCACATGCACCTGGTGCAGTTCCGGCCAGAGCCGCTTCAGACGGGCGTAGCCGCCGAAGACCATCCGCTCCGCTTCGATGACCATGGGGTCACCGTAGACGCCTACCTCAGCGCCGACGGATGCGCCGTAGAAGATCGCCGTCGTAAGTCGGTTGGACACAACTCGACGGTGCCGCCGCAACTCCACAAGCTGGCGACTGAGAAAGTCGATGTCCGTGCCCTTCCACAGATAGCCACGATAACCGTGCGAGATAACACGGAAGCCGGCCTTCTCGTACGATCGGCGAACCTCAGGGACGCGGTACTCGTTCCAGTAGAGGCAGATGGTTACCGGCCCGTCCTCGGTGGCCTTGATCTGGTCGACGTAGCGGTCGTGGTCGCCGAGGATGTTCTGTTGCTCCCAGCCGTGGAAGGGGTAGACGATGGTCCCCTCACGAGGTGGGTTCGACTCCTCCCACTCGCGTTGCTTCTCGAGCTCCAGCAGATAGGCCCACGGAGACCCGACGACGACGTAATTGCGGAGACCAGCAGCCCAACCCCGCCGCCGCGGTGCGTCTGACCAGACATATTTGGGAAACCCTGGGGCGAAAAGCGTTCCGACAGCGAAGCCGTCGTGGACGTTCCATCCGTGCTGGAGATAGCCCCAGATCCGCGGTACCTCGGCAAGCCCGGCATAGCGCGCGAGAATGTGCGCGTGACCGTAGAAGTGATTCGCGTGATGCAAGGTCAATCACCTGGGAAATGAGCACGTCGACCCTTGAGGGCTGCCTCCGTCATGATAGCGACCCCTCTGCGCCGCTCGGTGCGCCACATCACCATGCTGTCCAGCCGCCGTCAACGCGGACCTCGCTACCGGTGACGAAAGACGACGACGGGGAGGCGAGAAAGAGGATGGCCGTCTGGATCTCCTCGGCACGGCCCACTCGTCCGAGAGGCACCCGGTCGCCTAGCCGGCGCTCGAAATCGGGCCCGGCACTGGCCGGGAACGGACCTGGGGTCAGGGAGTTGACCCGGATGCCGAGAGGAGCCAGTTCTACCGCGGCATAGCGGGTGAGCTGAAGGAGGCCGGCCTTCACCGCTCCGTAGTACGGCGGGCTTACCTGCTCGGACCGCTCGTACAGACGGGGGTCGGGACTCACCAGGCCGTACATCGACGTCACGTTGATGACTGATGGCGAACCAGTCGGCACTGCGGCGGCGAGGAGGTCTCGAAAGGCGTTGATCAGCCGAGTCGGTGCGGCTAGTGCCAGCTCGGCGGCCTCGGCAAAGTCGGCGACCTTGCTGGTCGCGAGGGTGCCGCCGCGGCCGATGTGCGCATTGTTGACCAGGATGTCGAGGCGTCCCGAGGCGCTCGCTACCGCGTCGACCAGCGAGCGAACGTCCGAGTCCTCGAGCACGTCGGCCCGCTGGGCAATCGCAGTCGCACCCGACTGGGTGAGGTTCTCCGCGAGTTCCTCGAGCCGGTGGGCCTGCCGGCCCACCAGCCAGACGGTGGCCCCCGCGCCGGCGAGGGCTTCTGCGGTGGAGCGACCAAGGTGGCCTGCCGCTCCGGTCACGACTGCTACCCGTCCCGAGAGGTCGAACAGGGTCGTCATGACAGTGCCCATCGGCTCGGGTTGATGAGGTCCTCTGCGCCGGCGGGGAGCCTCCTGCGGAGTTCGCGGCACTGCTCAGCCGACAACGGAGTGCGGGCTGCCAGCCGCGCGTTCTCGAGTACTTGTGCCTCAGTCTCGGCGCCGACGACAACCGATGTTACCCAGGGGTGGGCGAGCACATAAGCCATGCAGAGATCGGCAATGGAGTCACGGCTCAACTCGGCGGCGAGCGTGGCGAGGGTGAGTCGGGTCTTCGCGACATCCACGGGGATGCCGCGTGGGGCGGGCCCGGCGCCCGTCAGCACTCCCTGGAGATAGAGGCTCCGCACCGAGACCAGGACGTCTTGACGTTCCTGGAGGAGGTCTGCCGCGACCGCTTCGTCGTTGTCGACCCAGCGGCGGTCGAGCACGTTGAAGGGCAGTTGCACATAGCCGAGGCCGTCCAGCTCGAGAGCAGCCGCCAACTCGGCCGGGTTCTGAACCGAGACGCCGATGCGTGCGACCGCGCCCTCCCGCCGGTACTCGAGCAATCGCCGCCAGGCGGCAGAGTCTGCGGCCGTCGCATCAGCCGCCCTGTGGAGCAGGAGGGCATCGACCCGGCGCTGGCCAAGCTCGGCGAAACTGCGCTCAGCGCTCGCCTCGACGAAGAGCGTGACGAGGTCCTTGTCGCGCGCGACCGACTCGGTGAGTGGCGCTACTTTCGTCACGAATCCCAGTCGCCTCGTCAGGGCTGGTTCGAGGCACCTCCGCAGGGTTGCTTCGCTGCTGCCGTAGGCCCGCGCGGTGTCGGCATGAGTGATGCCCGTGTTGACAGCTGCTTGAAGCATTCTGCGAACCCGCGCGTCAGCGGGCTGGCCGTCAATGTTGGCCACGCCGTAGTGCATCCCAAGCTGTGCCGTGCCAAGGACGAGAACGGACTGGCGCAGCTCCGAGGTGTCTCGTGTGGGAACGGCGTCCATACCTCCGTCCAGGCGCTGGAGCACGCCGACCAGCGTGGGCCACCGAACGCTGACGACGTTGTTCACCTCGGCGAATACGGCGAATGCGCGGTGGTAGTCGGTCAGGACATCAATCGTGCACCGCAGGGCCTGCGATCCACTAGGCGTCTCCCCGGGCACGACGGCGCTCTCCCCGAGCTCCCGTCGCAGCCAGGGCGTCACGTGTTCCCGGTCTGAGGACGACGTGGCTCGCTCCGCGGCGAGTCTGAGGGCCGACACACGGAAAGCCTCTGCACCGAGGCCATAGGGAACCTTGTCGATGTCGATGCGAGCGTATGCGTGGTCGGAACTCTCCAGACCCCCAACGAGCTCCGCGATCAGGTCTGCGTCAACGAACGGGTTGTCGCCAGTGAGCCGCACCACGATGTCCGAGGGGGCGAGATCCGCGGTTGCGGTGGCGAAGCGGCCCAGGACGTCGTCGAGCGAACCACGTACGACGCCGAGCCCGGCTTGTGCAACCGTGACTGCCAACGGGTCGTCGTCGGTCTCCTCGCTGGTGGCGACGACCACCTCATATCCCGTCCGGCCGGCTCGACGGGCGATGAGCTCGACGATCGGCATACCACCCAGGGGCAGCAGTGCCTTGCCAGGCAGGCGAGAGGAACTGAGGCGGGCCTGGAGCACGACGCGTGTCCGATTCACGGCCTAGGTGGTCGCAGCGCTTGGGCCCGGAAGCTCGAAGATCTTCACATCAGCGTTACTGAACCGAAGTCGGGCCACTTGTTCCAGGCGTGGTGAGACGGGACCGGCCGCGCGGTCAGCGAAGAGCCACCGGACGCCGTGCTTGTCCCGAAGCTCCGCTAACCCGGCCGGGGTTGGATCCGTGAAGGCTCCTTCGTTGGCCGCGAACAGCTTGGGGTCGTAGAAGGGCTGGGTGACGAAGCCTCGACCGTTGAGGCCCTGGCGTTGGAGCGCTTCCTCCGTGTACGCCCAGCCCTCGATCAGCACGCGATGGGCACCGAGCGCCGACACCCAGAACGCGCGGGCGTCGCAGTTTCGTCTGGTGACCTTGAACTTGCAGTGGACATTCGTCGCAACCACATCATCTGAGCTTGCGTGTCGGGCAAGCCAGGCGGTGGCGGCCGCTTCCTGAGCGGTCACCCCCCAGGGCTTGGGAGCCGCCGACGTGCCGCGCGTGGCGGCTCGAACGGATTGCGCGGTGTGGAACGGTGTCTGCACCAAGAACACGGCCAGCAGAGCCGCGATGGCGGCGGCCCCGAAGATCCTCAGCGAGCCGTCCGGAAGTCTCCGCCGCAGCAGGAACCCGGCGGCGCCGGCGACGGCGACGACGACGGCGACGACGAGCATGATGGCGAAGGGCGCCAGCAGGGCATGCGGATAATCGCTAGGTCCGGTTGGTCGTGGGGCGCTTTTGCTGCTCAACACCGCGCAGATCGCTCCCACCGCAACGCCGGCGGCTAGCCCGAGGGCGAGGCGTACTCGTGAGGGACCAGTCGTGATTGCGGGAAAGGCGGCGGCCAGACCCCAGGCTGCAAGGATCGCAGCGAGCGGAGTGACTGTCTTGGCGAAGTAGACCTCAGAGGCGCCAGGATGGTCTACGACAAGCATCGCGGCCAAGCCGGCGACAACGCAGCCGCTCAGAAGCCAGACCGCAGGGTCCCGACGGGTTCGTCGTCCGACGAGCGTCAGGCCGGCCAGGACCCATGCGTACTGGAGGAGCAGGGCTGCCACGAGTATCAGCGCGAGTGCGAGGGCGCCCGGCTTGTGCGCGTCGTAAATGAACCGGCCATCGCCCGTTCCCGGGAGCTTGTGGACTTTGATGAAAGCGTTCCACGGCTTTTCAAACGTGAGAAGACCGAACACCTTGAGGCTGGAGCCGGCGGCACTCTGGGCCGTGAGCGGGCTACTGATGAGTACAGATGCCCCGATCAGCAGGATCGCGCCGATGGGCGCCCGGATCGGCTGCCGGCGGAACAGATCGAAGACAACCACCACGCCTAGGCCGCCGAGCAACACTGGCAGCACGGAGGGCTTGCTTCCGGGCGCCGCAGCTGCGGCAAGAAAGAGAACGACCCATCCCCATCGCACGCTGCGTCCTCTGACGAGGTCGAGGAGCACGTGGCAAGCCAGCAGCAGAAAGACCAAGCCGAATACTTGCGAGGGACTTCCCTCGACAAGCGCCGCGGAGTTGTACGGGTGAAACCATCTCCACGGCATGAGCAACGCTGGTGCAACAACGATGATGCATGCGACAGCTCCAGTCCACGCTAACCCGGTCGCCTTCCGTGCCACCGCGACGACCAGACCGAGAATGATTGCCACGACGGGCAAGAGCCACAGGCGAAGCATGATGACGGGAAGGTTCACGCCGCTCACCAGATGCGACGCCGCCATGTGAGCGTTCGAGAACCAGTGATAGTGCAGGGTGTGCCCGGCCATCTGGGGCACCTCGGGTGGCACCTGACGCGTCAACTCTTCCGCGATCGAGAGGTGCCAGTAGATGTCCTCGTAGTACAGGTTGGCGTGCGGGGGCAATCCCGTCGTCCGCATGGACCCGACGGCGAGGCCAAGGGTGAAGTACAGGAAGGCGCCGGCCACCAGCCAGGACGTGAGGCGACTCCGCTCCGTCACGGCTGGACGGTCGTTCCAGTGCCTTCTCAGCGCCGGCACAGCCACGAATGGGATGACTACGAGAAGCGGCCAGATCCACAGGAAGGCTTGCGCATGCAGGGAAGTGAAGATCGCCCAGGCGGCGAGCTCGAGTGCGAGGCCGGTGGCACCGCCCAGCGCCAGATCAGTCAGCAGCATCGGGGATCGGCCGCGAAGGGCACGATGCACCAGCGTCCCCGGTAGCAGAACGGCGAACACGAGGTAGGCGGCGTATCGCAGAACTGCGCTTGGGGGAGTGTGGGTCGCGAGCAGCGCCGTCACGACGAGAAGGACCGTGACTATTGCTGGCAGGAAGTCGAGTACCAAATCCGCAGTCGGCCGCTCGCGCGAGAGTCCAAACTTCGTACTCTTTGCTGGATCAGCGGGATCGGCGACGACGGTGCTCATTCCGAGAATAGTACCGGCGCGTCATCAGCGCCCCGACCGCCCTCGCCGCAGCGGCGACGATGCGCCGCGGTCAGCCCGAGCCGATCTGGACGCGAGAGCGGAAACCCCCGGTTCCGGCCCCGGGGTACAACCACAGACTCCCGTCGCTCGTCCGGGCGAGCAGGTCCGCTTTCCCGTCGCCGTCCCAGTCACCGGGCCCGACCAGGGCGTTGTACGTCTGCCAGCCGGCGCCGAACTCGATGGGCGTGCCGAAGCTGCCGACACTGTTGCCGATGCCCGGGTAGACCCGCAAGGATCCGGTGCTGGTGCGGACCAGCAGGTCCGGCTTCCCGTCGCCGGTCAGGTCGCCGGGGCCGACCATCGCGGTGAACGTCTGCCAGCCGGCGCCGAACTGGTTGGCCGGGAGGAACCCACCGGTCCCGTTGCCGGGGTAGACCCGAAGCTGGCCCGTCGAGAGCCGGGCGAGGACGTCCGGGTGGCCGTCGCCGGTCAAGTCGCCCGGTCCGAGGATCGCGCTGAAGATGTCCCAACCGGCCCCCGCGAGCGTCGGCGGTCCGGTGCCTCCGGTGAGTCCCGCGGCGAACCACAGCCTGCCGTCAGATGTACGCCCGAACAGGTCCACCCGGCCGTCGCCGTTCCAGTCGCCCGGGCCGACCAGCAGGTTGTAGCGCGCCCAGCCGGTGCTGGCCGGCGCCCACCAGCTGCTCTTCAGTCCGGCCGGGCTGCGCAGCGACTCGCCGCTCACGGTCACCGAGCCCGAGGTGCCGGTAAGAGTGATGCTGGTCACCCGGCCGCCCCACTCGCCGTGACCGTCGCGGCTGAGGCTCACCGAGCGCAAGGTGCCGATGCTCGGGTACGCCGCCTGCAGCGATGCGGCGGTGATGGTGTCGGTCCACGAGTGGGCGGTGCTCGCGTGCACCCCGTCGTACGGGTCCGGGAACGCCGCCAGGTAGGGCACCGAGCCGGCCGCTGCCCAGCCGCCGTTGGATGCACTGAACTGGGTGAAGGCGAGGGCACCGGAGTAGAGGACGACGCGGTTAGCGGTCGTCGTCACGGCCGTGCTCGAGCTGGTCGCCTCGTGGTTGGTGATCAGCGAGCCGCCGGCGGTGTAGTCGGCCGCGCCCTTGAATACCTGGCAGCTCGTGCTGTCGCACGTGTCGTAGTACCGGCCGCTGGGCTTGTGCGCTCGCTGATAGCTCGCGTAGGTGCGCGCCGCAACCGCTTGCGTCTCCAGTGCCGGCGAGGCCCACGACGACGGCATCTCCGAGGGCACGACCGACTTCAGGTAGTCGGTCATCGACGTGCCGATGACGGTACGCACCGTCGGCGACGTGCTGGTGGGCACCGCCACCACGGTGCCGCGATAGGCCCGGTAGGTCGAGCCGAGCACGAGGCGCACCGTGTTGCCGGTCGCCGAGAACGAGACCTCACCCGTGTGCGTAGCCTTGCCCCCGACCGCGTACGCCCTCCACGTCGTCCCGACCAGGTACTGCACAACGAGGCCGCCGGTGTTGCGGACGGCGCGCCAGCTGGTGACGGTGCTGCCCGCGACGGACGCGGGCAGCACGACCGAGCCATCGGCCGTGTGTGCGGTCAGGCCGGACGCGGGCGCGACCTGCGTCGCGTTGTCCGTGTCGGCCGAGACCAGGACCCGCAGGCTCGGGTCGATGACGGTGCCGAGTGTCGTGCCTTTGTAGTAGAACGCGACGATCTGCTGGTACGTCTTGCCACTGGTTGCAGCGCCGTAGGCGCCCCACTGCGACATCCCGTGGCCGTGCCCGTAGCCGTGGCCATAGACCGTGAGGGTGCCCGAGGACGGCCACATCCAGCTCTCGGTCGCGCCGGCGGCCGGGGCGGCCGCGCCGAGCAGGGCGCCGGCCAGCAGCGCGCCGACGAGCAGGAAACGGCGGTACATCTCGTCAGGCTAGCAACCGCAGGAGTCGAGAACCGGACGATTTGCCTGATTCCGCGCCGGTCAGACGGCGTCGACGACGATGGTCTCCGGCTCGCCTTCAGTGCGCAGCGGTGCCCCCGACTGAGCCTGCACCTCCTCGACAGTCACGCCTGGTGCGAGCTCGCGAAGGAGCAGCCCGTCGGGAGTGACGTCGAGCACGGCGAGATCCGTGATGATCCGGTTGACCACGCCCTGGCCGGTGAGCGGGAGCGAGCACTCGTCGACGACCTTGTGCGTGCCGTCCTTGGCCACGTGCTCCATGACCACGACGACGCGTTTCGCGCCGTGGACGAGGTCCATGGCGCCGCCCATGCCCTTGACCATCTTTCCGGGGATCATCCAGTTGGCGAGGTCGCCCGAGGCGGCCACCTGCATCGCGCCGAGGATCGCGACGTCGATGTGGCCGCCGCGGATCATCCCGAACGACATCGCGGAGTCGAAGAACGAGGCGCCGCGCAGCAGGGTGACCGTCTCCTTGCCGGCGTTGATGAGATCCGGGTCCTCCTCACCCTCGAACGGGTAGGGACCGACCCCGAGGATGCCGTTCTCGCTCTGCAGCACCACCTCGACCCCGTCGGCGAGATAGTTGGGAACGAGGGTGGGCAACCCGATGCCGAGGTTGACGTACTGGCCGTCCTCGAGCTCCGCCGCGGCACGGGCTGCCATCTGCTCCCGGGTCAGCGCCACGATCAGGCCTCCTTACGCGGACGGACGGTGCGTCGCTCGATGCGCTTCTCGGCGTCCGGGCCGAGCTCGACCACGCGCTGCACGAAGATGCCGGGGGTGTGGACCTCCTCGGGCGTGATCTCACCGGGGTCGACGAGGTGCTCGACCTCGGCGATCGTGATCCTCCCGGCCATCGCGCACAGCGGGTTGAAGTTGCGCGCGCTCTCCCGGAACACCAGGTTCCCGTGCCGGTCGCCCTTCCACGCCCGGACCAAGCCGAAGTCGGCGGTGATCGCCTCCTCGAGCACGTAGGTGCGGCCGTCGACCTCGCGCGTCTCCTTGCGCGGGGAGGACAGGCTCACCGAGCCGTCCGTGCGGTAGCGCCAGGGCAGGCCGCCGTCGGCCACCTGCGTGCCCACACCGGTCGCGGTATAGAACGCGGGGATCCCGACGCCGCCGGCCCGCAGCCGCTCGGCGAGCGTCCCCTGCGGTGTCAGCTCGACCTCGAGCTCACCCGAGAGGAACTGGCGGGCGAACTCCTTGTTCTCACCAACGTACGACGAGGTCATCCGCGCGATCCGGCCGTCGAGCAGCAGGATGCCGAGGCCCCAGTCGTCGACCCCGCAGTTGTTGCTGATCACCTTCAGCGCGGCCGCACCGGAGTTGTGCACCGCCTTGATCAGCTCGACGGGAACCCCGCACAGCCCGAATCCCCCCACGGCGAGCGTCGCCCCGTCGGCGATGTCCGCCACGGCCTCGGTGGCGCTGCCCACGACCTTGTCCACGCTGCTGCCTCCCGGACGCGAAACGGTCCGCTGATGCTAGCCGCGCGCCTTTCGCCGACGGCGATGCCAGACGAAGATCGCACCAAGAACGAGTACGACGAGGAACGCGGCGCTGGTGCGCCCTACGGCCTTCTCGACCGTCTTGTACGAGGCGCCGGCGAAGAAGCCCAGCAGCGTGACCCCCACTCCCCAGACGAGGCCACCGGCAGCGTTCCAGGCGAGGAAGCGGAGGTACGGCATCCCGCTCAGCCCGGCCAGTGCGGGCATCACCGCCCGCAGGAACGCGGTGAAGCGGCCGAGGAAGACCGCCAGGCCGCCGCGACGCCGGAGACTTTCCCGGGCGCCGTCGAGGCGTCGGCTGTGCCGGCGGAGCAATCGGGACTGCATCACACGTGGGCCGACATGCTTGCCGACCTCGTAGCCGACCGTGTCCCCCACGATCGCGGCCACGACGACGAGGATGAGCAGCCAGGTGAGGGAGATGTGCCCGGAGCTGGCCAGCACCCCGCCGAGGATGACGGCGGTCTCCCCGGGCAGCACGAACCCGACGAAGAAGGCTGCCTCCGCGAACACCAGCGCGGCGATGATCGCGTAGGCCACTGCCGGCGGGACGTTGAGGAGATTGTCGACGAGGCTGCTCATCCCGGACCGGCTCCGTTGCCTCGTCGGTGGCGCCTGTTCGACATGTGCGTCTCCTCGGGAACCGGTATGTCGCCTGGGCTGCGACACTTGCCTGCGACAAGGACAGACGACAAGAACATCACTACTATCATCCTAGTAGTAGACCTGGAGGTGCGGTGCCGGCGGACGGGGAGGCGACGCGGCGCGACCGCGGTGCGCTGGAGAACGAGGTCCTGGCCAGCCTCGCCGCCGGGGCGATGACACCGCGGCAGGTCCTCGGGCAACTCGGGGGTCACCTGGCCTACACGACTGTGATGACGACGCTCGCGCGCCTGCACGAGAAGGGCGCCGTCACCCGGGAGAGCAGCGGCCGGACCTTCACCTATGCCCTCGCCGACCGCTCGTCGGTCCAGGCCCGGGCGATGCGCCGCAGTCTGGACGCGGCGCCCGACCGTGAACAGGTCCTGGCGCGCTTTCTCGACGAGCTCGACCCGGCCGACGTACCTGTGCTGCGGCGCCTGCTGCGCCGAGAGCAGGCCCGCTAGCCGTGGGAGTGGCTGTCTACGTCCCGCTGCTCGCGGCCCTGCTGCTCGGCGCGACGGCCGATCCCATCAGCAGGGTGCTGCCGCCCGCGACAGCCACCCGCGCCCTGACCGCCGCCGCCGTCGTCCTCAGCGCCGCGACGAGCTTCGTCCTCGGTGTGCTTGCCTTCACCCTGCTCGGCCGGCTGCGCCCGGTTGCCGAGCTCGGACGATGGTCGGTGGCCTCGCTGTCCGCGCTCGACCCGGTGCCCCAGGGCGTCGCCGGCCTGGCCTGCGCCGCGGTGCTCGTGCTCGGCGCCCGCGGGCTTCGGGTGGGGCTGCGTCGCTGCCGCGCCACCCTGGCGGTCCGGGCGCTCTGCCTGCGCCTCGGCGGCGAACCCGGCCAGCTGGTCATCCTGGACGACGACGCCGACGACGTCTACGCCCTGCCGGGCGCCCGCGGCCGCATCGTCGCCTCCCGGTCGCTGCTCGCGGCGCTTCCCGCGGCCGAGCGCCGGGCGGTGCTGGCTCATGAGGCCGCGCACCTGCGCCATCACCACCATCGCTACCGGGCGGCGACCGAGCTGGCGGTCGCGGTCAACCCGCTGCTGCGGTCCGTCGTGCCCGCGGTGCGGTTCGCGACCGAGCGATGGGCCGACGAGGAGGCGGCGCTCACCACCGGCGACCGCGCCGTCGTCGCGCACGCCCTGGCCAGGGTCGGCGTACGCCGGCACTCGCCGCCGGACCCGTCCGGCGGGTGGCGCACGCTGGCGCTGGACGTCACGGACTCGGGGACCGTGGCCCGGGTGCAGGCCCTGCTCGCGCCGCCGGCCCGCCGGCGGCCGGCGGCCCTGCTCCCCTTGGCGATCCTCGTCGCCATCACCGTGTCGGCGAGCGTGGAGGCGCAGCGTGACGCGGAGCACCTGTTCGAGCAGGCCCGCCCCGCGCCCCCGGTCAGTGCCGTCGCCGTCGCGTCCTCGAGCACGTGACCAGGGCGCCGTCCACGACCGCGGTCGCGGGGTGGTCGCCGTGGCGGGTCGTGGTCGGGTTCGGCGTCGTCAGCCTCGCCGGAGACATGGTCTATGAGGGCGCCCGCTCGATCTACGGGCCGCTGCTGGCCTCTCTCGGCGCGTCGGCCTTCGTCGTCGGCCTCGTCACCGGAGCCGGCGAGGCGGCAGCACTGGTCCTGCGGCTGGTGTTCGGCCCGCTGGCCGACCGCACCGGGCGCTACTGGTCGCTGACCTTGGTGGGTTACGGGCTCACCGCCGTGTGCGTGCCGCTGCTCGCGCTGACCCCGTTCGTCGGCGCGGCCGGGCTGACGCTGGCCGTCGTCCTCATCCTCGCCGAGCGCGCGGGCAAGGCCGTCCGCAGCCCGTCGAAGTCGGCGCTGCTCGCGCATGCCGCCGGGGCGGTCGGCCGCGGCCGCGGGTTCGCCGTGCACAAGGCGCTCGACCAGATCGGCGCGTTCGCCGGACCTCTGTGCGTCGCCGCGCTCATCGCCGTCACGGGGGTGATCTGGCCCGCGATGGCGGTGCTCGCGGTGCCCGGGGCGGTGGCGATCGGGCTGCTGACCTGGATGCGGATGCGGGTGCCGGACCCGTCGGTGCACGACCTGACGGTCCCGGCGCCGCAGGCGGGCGTGGTCCGGGCGGTGGTCGGCGCCGGTCTCCCGCGGGCCTTCTTCCTCTTCGCGCTGTCCTCGGGGGCCACCTCGGCCGGCCTGGTCACCTTCGGGATCATCGCCTTCCACCTCACCCGGACCCACCTCGTCCGGCTGGCCGGCATCCCGGTCGTGTACGCCGCGGGGATGGCGGCCGCCGCCCTCGCCGCCCTCGCCACCGGTTACGCCTACGACCGTTGGCATGCGCGCGTCCTCTACGCGCTGCCGCTGCTCGTCAGTGCGGTGCCGGCCCTCGCGTTCCGGCACCAGGCCTGGGTGGTGGTCGTCGGCGTGCTGGTGTGGGGCGCGGCGGTGGGCGTCCAGGACTCGACCGTGAAGGCCCTCGTCGCGGACCTTGTCGCGGCGCCGCAGCGGGCCACGGCGTACGGCGTGTTCGCCGGCATCCAAGGGGCGGCCGCGCTGCTCGGCGGCGCCCTCGCCGGGTTGCTTTACGAGCACTCCATCCCCGCGCTCGTCGGAGTGGTCGTGGCCTCCCAGGTCGTCGCCGGGGTGGTGCTCGCCGCGAGCCTGCGCAGCGAGTAGCGGGTCATGAGCGGCCCTCGGGCCGGCAGGGCGTACCGTAATCACACCGACGCCCGGATCCCCCTGATTTCGTCAGGGTGAGATACGTCTGACCGAATGGTCTAGATCCGCGCCGAGCATGTCGATGGGAGGCAGATGGCGGACGACGAGCGGAACAGCGGGGCAGCGGCCGAGGCATCGCCGCTGTCCGACCTGGCGACGGCGGTCCCGGACGGGCAGCTGCGGCTGGCCTACCAGCCGATCCTGTCCCTGGACACCCTGCAGGTCGTCGGCGTCGAAGCCCTGATCCGGTGGCAGCACCCGGCCCGCGGCCTGGTCCCGCCGGCGGAGTTCATCCCGGTCGCCGAGCACAGCGGTCTCATCGTGGACATCGGAGCGTGGGTCCTGCTGGAGGCCTGCCGGCAGGCAGCCGCATGGGCGGAGCTGAATCCCGGTGCGCATGAGTTGCACATGTCGGTCAACGTCTCCGCCCGCCAGATGGCGCCCGCCTCCGGGCTCGTCGAGGCGGTCCAGAATGCCCTGACCCAGTCCGGCCTCGATCCGTCGATGCTCGGCGTCGAGGTGACGGAGAGCGCTCTGACGAACGATCCCGAGGCGGCGCTGCGGGTGGTCAACGAGCTCAAGGAGCTCAACATCCAGGTCGCCGTGGATGACTTCGGCACCGGCGGCTCGACATGGGACGACCTCAGCCGCTTCCCGGTGGACGCCCTCAAGATCGACCGCTCCTTCGTCTCGGGACTCGGCGGCAGCGATGACGACGCCATGGTCGTCCGCAGCATCATCGACCTGGCCAAGGACCTGGGCATCCTCACCATCGCGGAGGGCATCGAGACCCGGGGCCAGCTCGCCGCCCTGCAGGGCTACGGATGTGGCTACGGACAGGGCTACCTGTGGAGCCCGGGTCGTCCCGCCGCCGACCTCGGTCCCACCCTGTTCCAGTCCGCAGCCGACAGCGGCCGTCGGTAGATTATCGGGCTCCGGTGACGTCGAACTGGAAGCCCTGCGGCGACCTCTCGCTGTCTCGCAGGCGTGGCCGGATCAGCCCGGTGAGGAGAGCGGCCACGACGGCGACAGCGACGCCCGCGAAGACGTCGAGCAGGTAGTGGTTCCCCGTCCCGACCACGACGAGTGTCGTCAGGACCGGGTAGGCCGCCCAGGCCACTCGCGCCCAGATGCCGGGGAACATCCGCCACGCGACGACGGCGGTCCACGCGGCCCAGGCCAGGTGGAGCGAGGGCATGGCGGCGTACGGGTTGGCGGCTGAGCCCGCCGCGTTGGCCACGCCGGACATGATCGTCGTGTCGATGAACCCGTAGCCGGGCAGCAGCCGCGGTGGGGCGACCGGGACCAGCCAGAAGATGACCAGACCGATGGCGTTGATGGAGACCAGGGCGTTCCGCGCCGACCGGTAGGTGTCGGGCCGTCGCCAGTAGCAGTACGCCAGCACGAGCAGCGTCACCGTCAGGTGCGCCACCTGGTAGTACCAACTGGACAGCTCGGCCAGCTCGTGGTGGGCCGACAACCAGAGGTTGGACGGGAGCTCGACGTCGATGTGCAGCTGCTGCTCGGCCTGCATGATCCAGCGGGCGCTGGCGATGGAGGCTGCCCGGTGCGCGTCGGCCAGGTCGCGGATGTGGTCGTAGACGAACACCAGGATCGAGATGATGAACAGCTCGCCCAGGATGAACGGCCGGCTCCGCGCCCGCGCGCCGATCGGGAGGTACTTCTCCAGTTCGAAGGTCGTCATGTCAGCGGGCCGCCTCGGTCAGCGTCGCGAACATGTCGTCCAGCGGTCGCTCGCCGGGTCGGCGGCCGCGCTCGACGTACCACTCATGTCCGAAGGCTAGCCGGAACAACGGCCGCGGCAGGCGCAGGAAGAACGCCAGCGTCCGGTCGCCACCGTCCGCACTCGACTGACTCGCGTGCGCCGCCATGGCCGCTCGCTTCTGGACGGCGTAGTCGCGCACCGCGATGCGGTGCGTGAGGTCGCACCGCGCGGTGTACGCGTCGGTGAAGGGCGGCACGTCCAGTCCCGGCACCAGCGTGCGACACCAGCGCAGGATGCGCGCGGCGCGCCTGAGCAGGGTCCGGTCGACGGTCGCCTCGAGGACGACACGGGTGCCTGCCAACTCGGCGGCGCGCACGCCCACCCGGTGCACCTGCACGTGGTCGGGGTGACCGTAGCCACCGGCCGGGTCGTAGATGGTGAGGACGTCGGCACTCTCCTCGGCGAGGATGGCCGCCAGCCGCAGGGCTGCCTCCTCGACGTCGGCGGCGGCGAACCGGTTGGCCGCCGAGCTCGCCATGTCGGCCATCCCGGAGTCGTCGTAGCCCAGCAGCGCCACCCGGGCACAACCCAGCGCCGCGGCCGAGCGGCGCAGCTCAGCCATCCGCAGCTCCCCGAGGCCGCCCGCGCGCGCTGTCGTCGCCGCGAGGCCCGCCTCGCCGGCGGTAGCGACGACGAGGACGACGCGGTGGCCCTCCGCTGCCGCGCGCGCCAACGACCCCGATGTGAGGAGGGCCTCGTCATCGGGGTGCGCGTGGAACGACACGACGGTGTACGCCGGGGCGTGCGTGCTCACGCGGCCACCTCGGCCTTCGTCCGGGTCTGCGCCCGCCCTCCGGCGCGGCTCCGCGGGCGGCCGCCCGCGAGGGCCATCGCCTCGTCGTACAGCTGGTCCGCGCGGTTCTGCGTCTCTGCCCAGCTCAACGGCGACGGGACCGTGCGGTTGTGCCGGGTGATCGCCGCGCGCAGGGACCGCGACCCGATCAGGGCGGCCAGCTCGCGCACCATGTCCCCGTCGTCCCCGGCGAGCAGCCCCTCACGCCCGTGGGTGACGAACTCGCCGACACCTCCCCGGGCCGTGGCGACGACCGGGAGACCTGCGCAGCGTGCCTCGAGCGCCGCGATGCCGAACGACTCGAGCCGTGCGGGCGCGACGTAGAGGTCGGACTGCGCGAACACCGTGCGGATGTCGCCGCGCTCCAGTCGACCCGGCAGACTCACCCACCCGGCCATGCCGTGGCGGGCCACATATCGCTGGAGGGTGCGCCGCTCGGGGCCCTCGCCGATGATGACCGCGCGGATCCCGATGTCGGCGGACACCTGGTCGCGCACCTCGCGCAGCATCCGCAACAGCTGCAGGGGTCGCTTGCGCGCGGCCAGTCGCATGACGCTCGCGATCGTCACGTCGTCGTTGTCCCGCGGCGTGGGGTTGACGCGCCAGGCCTCAGGGTCGATGCCGTTGGGCAGGACGGAGACGGGAACGTCGGGGCCGAGCATCTGGCGCAACGGGACGGCGGCGACCTCGCTGACGGCGGACCAGGCCATCGGCCAGGTCCGCAGCCGCATCGTGGTGTCGGCGACACGGGGGAGTGGGCCCAGCCCCGACCAGAGCGAGTGCACCGTCAACACCGTCGGGATGCCGTGCCGCGTGGCGGCAATGGCGGTGACCGTGGAGAGCGGTGACCAGATGGACGCGTGGACGTGGACCACGTCGAAGGGCCGGCGTGCGGACAAGGTCTGCGGCGCCTTGGACGCGGCGATCACGGCGCGTACGGCGGGGTTGCCGACGGCGGAGCGCACTCGGCGTACCCACGCGGGGTCCGCGGCCCCGTCGTCCGGCTGGGTCGCGGTGATGACCTCGACGTCGTGCCCGGCGAGACGTTGCCGGACGGCGAGGTCGTGAACCTGCATCTCGATGCCACCAAGCCGGGGCAGGTAGCAGTCCGTCACGTGCGCGATGCGCATCAGGCGGCCTCGTCCAGCACCCGGACCGGACCGGGCAGCGTCCAGCGACGTTCCCGTCTGCGTCGCCAGAACCACACCAGTAGTCCGGTGCCACCGATAGGTACCTCGATGCCGAACGTGAAGGCGCGGTAGAGCAGGATCCCGGCGGCGGTCACGGCCGGCGCACCGCCGAAGGCCACCAGCAGAGCGGCCATGCCCACCTCGACGAGGCCGGCGCCGCCCGGCGTCACGATCACCATGGTGAGAACGCGCTCCAAGGCGTAGCCGGCGAAGACCTGCGCGGGGCTCAGGGTGCTCCCGAGCAGGTGCAGACAGGACCAGAGCAGCAGCGCCTGCAGGGCGGAGTAGGTGAGCATCCCCAGCGACAGCTGCGGCCAGGCCCCGCGGAGCACCTTGATGCTCTCCCGGCGCATCGCGACGGCGCCCTGCTCGAGGTGCACCGCTCTCCTGCGCCGCGCCAGCCGGAGCCCGGCGCCGGCGAGCCGTTCGGCAGCTCTGCCCAGCCGGGCCGCCGTCCGCTCGCTCGCGAGCAGGGCCACGACCGTTGCGACGACAGCAATGAGTACGCACATCGCCGCGAACGCCGCCGCCGAGAGCCGCGGGTGCGCGACGTTGTCCGTGAGCACCAGCACGCCGATGGCGAGGGCGGGCAGGCTGAGCTTCGCGAGGATCACCCAGAGGTTGGAGACCAGGGTGTAGAGGGCGAACGCCTGCTTGCTGAAGCCCCACCCGCGGCTCATCGAGTAGTTCACGCCTACGCCGAGGGCTCCGCCGAAGGGGACGAGGTTGGCCACGGCGCTGCCGGTGAGGTTCAGCGTCAGGGCCCGCCGGTGGGTGAGTCCGGGCAGCGCTCCGGTGAGAACGAACGTGTAGGCGTAGAGGCCGAGCAGCCACAGCGCGGCCAGGCCGACCAGGTCCAGCAGCGGCAGCTGTCCCAGCACCCCGGTGATGTCCGCCCAGGGGGCACCCGCGGCCTTCGGCAGGACGGCGATGAGCAGCGTGACGGTGACGGCGAGCGAGATGCCGACCTTCACCAGGCGGGTGGTGCCGCGGGCCGCCGCAACCCCGGTGGGTGGCACGGCGGCGCCGACCGTGCGCGGAATGCCGGGTCGCTGCTGCCTCACGTGGCGTCCCCCCGGGCGTGCTGGCGCACACCTGGGCGCGCCACTACCCGGAAGAGGACCATCGCATGAGAATAGGACCTGGGCACCGGTTCTGACGATGTCCTTACCCGAACGCCGCGCCCGGAGAGCGCAGCGGCGAGCGTGAGCAGGAGGTTTCGCGCCTCACTCAGTGGCCAGTCGCAGGCCGAACCCGACGAGCACCAGGCCGGTGGCCCGGTCCAGGCGGCGCCGGATCGCTGGGTTGCTCATCCACCCGGTTATCCGGCCCGCGACGGCCAGCAGGATCGCGAAGTAGATCGCGGTCTCGACGACGAAGATGCTGCCGAACACCAGCGACGTGCTGCCGACGTCGTGCCCGTGCGGGACGAACCCGGGCAGGAAGGACACGAAGAAGACGCCCACCTTGGGGTTCAGCAGGTCGGTGGCCAGTCCGGCGCCGTAGCCCGCGCCCAGCAGGCCACGCCGGCGCGAGGTTGTCTCGACCACCCGTGGATCCAGGGGCACCGTCCGGGACCGCAGCGACTGGATCCCCAACCACAGCAGGTAGCAGGCCCCGAGCAGGCGGACCACGGTGTAGGCGTCGTGGCTGGCCCGGAGCAGGGCAGACAGGCCGAGCGAGGCGGCCACCACCCAGACGGACAGGCCCGAGAGCACACCCACGACCGTGAGTGCCGCCGTGCGTCGTCCGTTGCGCACGAGGTTGCGGACCACGACAAGCGTGTCCGGCCCGGGGAGCAGCACGATCAGCGCAGCGGCCACGGTGAACGCGGCGACGGCTGCGAGCACGGTCTCGATGCTAGGGCAGGTCGATGTCGACAACCACCGGAGCGTGATCCGACGGGCCCTTGCCCTTGCGAGCTTCCCGGTCCACGTAGGCATCGGCCACTGCGTCGGCCAACGGCTTGCTGGCATAGACGAGGTCGATGCGCATCCCGAGGTTGCGATGGAACATCCCGGCGCGGTAGTCCCAGTAGGTGAACGGGCGGTCGTACTTCAACGGGCGCGGAACCACGTCGTGCAGACCGAGGTCGCGCAGCTCTGCGAGCGCGTTGCGCTCGGGAGGTGTCACGTGCGTCGCGGCCGTGAACACGGCAGGGTCCCAGACGTCATCGTCGGTCGGGGCGACGTTGAAGTCACCACACACGGCGTACGGCAACGACTCCGGGGACTCGACTGAGACCGTGTCGCGCAGCGCTGCGAGCCAGGCCAGCTTGTACGCGTAGTGCTCGTGCCCTGGCTCGCGCCCGTTGGGGACGTAGACCGACCACAGGCGTACGCCGGAGCAGGTCGCGCCGACCGCGCGTGCCTCGGGGTGCGGGAACCCGGGTTCCGCGACCAGGCCACGGGTGACGTCCGCCAACCCGACCCGGGACAGGACGGCGACACCGTTCCAGCGACCGTCCCCGTGCGCGGCCACCTCGTATCCCAGCTCCTCGACCTCGGCCCGGGGGAACGTGTCGTCCGGGATCTTGGTCTCCTGCAGGCAGACAGCATCGGGTCGAGTCGAGTCGAGCCAGTCGAGCAGCCTCGGCAACCGGGCTGCTATCGAGTTGACGTTCCAGGTCGCGATACGCATGAGACGGCTAGCCGATGCGGCGCGCGTCCTCGCCGGACCACTCGACCATGAGCGTCGTGGCGTCGTCCTGGAGCAGCCCGTCCTGGTGGCTGAGGATCGCGATGTTCAACCGGCGCAGCGTCTCGGCGGCGGGCCGGCCGGAGGCGGACTCGCGGGAGATGAAGTCGACGAGGCGCTGCCGGCCGAAGAACTCCCCGGACTCGTCCCGCGCCTCGATGACGCCGTCGGTGTAGAGCAGGAGTCGGTCGCCACGCTCGAGCCGCTCGTCACCGACCGCGGGACGGTCCTGCTGCAGCCCCAGCGGAGGGTTGATGCACGAGTCGAGCACCTTCACGACACGTCCGCCGCGCACGACCAGGGCGGCCGGATGCCCGGCGTTGACCCAGGTCCACACGCCCTTCCTGGTGTCCAGCTCGCCGATGATCGCGGTGACGAACTTCGACTCGCCGAACTGGGCGGCGACGTGCTTGTTCATGGAGCGGACCGTGTCCATGAGGTCGAGTCCGGACCGTCGCGCATTGCGCAGGGCACCGATCGCGACCGCCGACATCAAGGTGGCTTCCAGGCCGTGGCCCATGGCATCGACGATTGCCAGGTGCGCGACGTCGCCGTTGACCGCGTAGTCGAACGAGTCCCCCGCGACCTCGGTCGTGGGCATCAGCACGCCCGCGATCGAGACCTGCGGCGCCGCGAACGTCAGAGGTGGCAGCAGGTTCCACTGCAGCTCGGCTTCGAGGAGCATGGGCAACCGCCGCCGGGTGCGTTCGATGTAGTCGCCGAGCGCCTTGCGCGTCATGATGAGCTCCGCGATCAGGCCGGCCAGCAGGGTGACGTCCTCCTGCAACCCTGACTCCAGGTCGACCGGCTCGTCGAAGACCAGCTCGAGTACGCCGAGCCGGTCGGTGCCGTCGAGCACGGGCACCCACACGCTGCAGCCCACCTCACCGTCGCCGGTCCCCGTCGTGACCTGCACCGCGATCTCCGAGAAGCAGCGGCCACCCAGCGTTCCTTCGACGGGCACCGGGCCGCGGATCTGCAAGGTCACCGGGTCGGCGACCGGCTCGGCGTCGAGCAGCGGAATCAGCTGGACCTGGTCGTAGTCCACGACGTAGAGCACGGCGGTCCGGGCCCCGATCAACGCGGCGGCCTCGCTCGTCAGGCCCGGCAGGTCGTCGGCCCGGGCGTGCTTGCTGGCGTGCAGCAGCAGTCGGAGTGCCGCGAGCACGCCTTGCTCGTCGCTGCTCGTCACACCCGGCTCCTTGTCGACCGCCGTGCCCGAGGGATCAGTCCGGCGCCACCCAACCTACCTGGCGGACCGCGTCCCGCGCCCGGCCGGCGAGCGAGGCGACGGCCCGCTCGAGCGGTCCACGTCCCAGCAGCCGACGCCACACCGTCGCGGCCACCAGGACGGCCACCACCTGCACGGCGTACGAGATCTCGGGGTCGGCCGGGAGCCAGCCCGAGGCGAGCAGCAGGACGTGTGCGGTGTAGAGCGTCAACGTCATGCTGCCCGCCGCCGCGACCGGCGTCATCACGCGCCGGCCCCAGGTCTGGCGGGCGAGGAGCAGCATCGCGCCGAGCAGCGCGATGGCCACCCCGGAGGTGTGCAGGAGGTCCAGAGGTGTGCTCGCGTGCGGGGAGTCGACGGCGAGCCACCACCAGGACGTCCTGGGCACGTTGCCGAACTGCCCCTCGGCCAGCATCCGGTCAATCGCTGCGACGTCCTGTGGCCGGCTCAGCGTCGCCGCCAGCTGGTCGCGGCCGCCGAGTGGGCCGAGCAGCCCCCACGACGTGGCGGCGGCCACGATCGCCACGGTGGCCCCGCCGACGAGCAGGCCGAGCGCCACCCGCTTGCGGAGCAGGTCGAGGCGACCGGCCGCCAGCCCCGCGCACAGGTAGGCCGTCCACGCCAGCGCGGGGTAGTAGCCGGTGAGCGCCAGCTCCTCGAGGACGGTCCCCGGTGAGTCGCGCAGGTGGCCGAACGTCAGGTTGGCCCCGAGGAACGGCGGCTTGTCCACGTCGCGGATGAGGAAGCTCACCACGGGCACGACGATGGCGATGAGCAGTCCGAGGGCGGCGAGCGTGCGGGTCCGCAGGGGGAGCAGCGGTACGGCGAGCAGGAACAGCACGGCGTAGTAAGGCAGGATCACCGCCACCCCGGAGTGGGCGTAGCCGATCGCGAAACCGATCGCACCGATCGCCAGCGCTCGTACGGCGAGCCCCGCGCCCGCCGACGCCCAGGGCCGCCCCGAAGGCGGGCGGGTCCCTCCGGTGAGCAGTGCCAGCCCGACACCAGCCATCACCGCGAAGGTCGCGGCGGAGCGTCCGGCCGCGATGAGGTACGACGTGGAGACACTGCCGTCCGGGTCGCGTTCCGGGAGCACGTGGACCGCCATCATCCCGAGCAGTGCGAGGCCTCGTGTCGCGTCGACGCCGCTGAGGCGCGGCCGTCTGTCGGGCCCCACGGCGGCAGTGGTCACGTGGGTCGAACGGTGCCCAGCAGGTGCGCCCTCTCGCCCGAGCCGGGCCAGACGCCGAGGTCCCAGCCCCGGTCCGCGGCAACCGCGCTGAACCGGACCGTCCCCGGGATGGTCAGCGGTTTCCGGAACGCCACGTCGACGCGGTAGGACTCGGGCAGGCGTCCCTCCAATGCCGCGAGCGCATGTGCCTTGACCCACATGCCGTGGGCGATCGCGCCCGGGAAGCCGAACGCGCGCGCAGTCAGCGGGTGCAGGTGGATCGGGTTGAAGTCACCGGAGACCTTGGCGTAGCGGCGCCCGATGTCGGCCGGCACCCGCCAGGTCGCAGTGGGCATCGGAGGCGGCGTGGGCCCGTCGACCGGTTCCTTGCCGGCGACCGTTGCGCCTCCCGGTGCGGACGCGCCCCGGGACAGGTAGGTGCTCGTCGACTCCCACGCGATCGTGTCGTCCTGCCGGACCTCGGTGACCAGCTCGACCTGGGCGCCACGATGATGCGCGGACACCGGACCGACCGAGACCGTAAGGGCGAGGGACCGGTCGACGGGGAGCGGGCGGTGCACGGTCAGCGCGTTGCCGATGTGCACCAAGCCGGCGGTGCCGAACGGGAACGCCGGGTCTGTCATCAGGGCGAGCTGCTGCGGGAACGCGAGCACGTGCGGATAGGTCGGCGGCAGCGTCGAGCCGAGCCGATAACCGCACACCCGGCTGTAGTCCGCGAGCCGGTCGACATCCACAGTCAGCTCGCGGCTGACCGGCGTCGGAGGTGCCTCCGATCTACCGTCGCGGTGCCGACGCAGACCTGACGTCAGAGCGCGCGCGTAGAGCCTCCCGAGGCCGTCCGTGGCTGCCATGCCGGTCACGTCAGGCGCCGACGAGGTTCTGACCACAGACCCGGACGACCTGCCCGTTGAGACCACCGCTGGCGGCCTGGCTCAGCCAGCAGATCGTCTCGGCCACGTCCACCGGCAGACCGCCCTGCTTCAGGCTGTTGATGCGCCGGGCGACCTCGCGTACGGCGAAGGGCATGGCCGCCGTCATCTCCGTCTCGATGAAGCCGGGCGCCACCGCGTTGATGGTGCCGCCCACTCCCGCCAGGTCCGGCGCCGATGTCCGCACCATGCCGATGATGCCCGCCTTGCTCGCCGCGTAGTTCGCCTGTCCCCGGTTTCCCGCGATCCCGCTCGTCGACGACGCGGCGATGATCCGCGAATCGGCGCCGAGGATGTGCTCATCGAGCAGGCCGGCGTTGATCCGCAGCTGCGCGTCGAGGTTCACGGCGAGGACCGACCGCCAGGTCGCGTCGTCCATGTTCGCGAACAACCGGTCCCGGGTGATGCCCGCGTTGTGCACGACGATGTCGAGACGGCCGTGCCGCCCGACGGCGTGCTCGCTGATGCGCTGGGCTGCGCGGTCGGACGTGATGTCCACCTGCAGTGCGGTCCCACCGACCTGGTTCGCGACGCCGGCCAGTCGCTCTCCCTGTGCCGGCAGGTCGGCGCACACCACGTGGGCTCCGTCCCGGGAGAGGCAGGACGCGATTGCGGCGCCGATGCCCTGGGCGGCACCGGTCACCACGGCCACCCGGCCGGTCAGCGGGCGGTCCCAGTCCTCAGGCGCCGCCGCCCGGTCCCGGTCTGCCGTGGTCACTGCCACGACCTGGCCGGACACGAACGCGGAGCGGCCGGACAGGAAGAACCGCAGCGTCGACTCCAGTGCCTGCTCGGCGCCCTCCTCGACCGTGACCAGGTTCGCGGTGCCCCCGGCCCGCAGCTCCTTGGCCAGTGAACGCACCAGCCCGTCCAGCGCCTGCCGGGCGGCGCCGACCGCGGCCGAGGTCGCCGTGCCGGCGGGTCGGCTCAGCACCAGCAGCCGACCACTCGGCCCGAGGTGGCGCAGCGCCGGGGACAACGTGGCGTGCAGTTCGGCAAGGTCGGCTACGGACTCCACACCCGTGGCGTCGAACACCAGAGCCGCGAACTCTCGGGTGCCGTCGTCGGCGGCGTGCAGCTCGACACCGGCGGCATCGAGTGTCCTGGCCAGCACCTCACCGAGGGCGCCCCCGGACGACGCCAGCAGGGCCGGCCCCGGCAAGAGCGGCTCTCCAGGCGTGTAGCGCCGGAGCACTGCCGGCCGGGGCAGGCCCAGCGTCTTGGTGACCCGCCGGCCGACCGGCGAGAGGGTCAGGTCGCGGTAGCGGTCGCTCACGCCGCCTCCAGGATCGCGACGACGCCTTGCCCACCCGCGGCACAGATCGAGATCAGTCCGCGACCGCTGCCCTTCTCCTTCAGCAGCCGCGCCAGGGTGGCGACGATGCGCCCGCCGGTTGCCGCGAACGGGTGACCGGCGGCGAGCGACGAGCCGTTGACGTTGAGGCGGTCGCGGTCGATGGCACCGAGCGGCCCGTCGAGGCCGAGTCGCTGCTTGCAGAACTCGGGGTCCTCCCAGGCCGCGAGCGTTGCGAGCACGGTGGAGGCGAACGCCTCGTGGATCTCGTAGAAGTCGAAGTCCTGCAGCGCGAGCCCGTTGCGCGCGAGCAGCCTCGGTACGGCGTAGGCCGGCGCCATCAGCAGGCCTTCTTCACCGTGCACGTAGTCGACGGCCGCGGTTTCGGCGTCGACCAGATAGGCCTGCACCGGCAGGTTGTGCTGCGCGGCCCAGTCGGCACTCGCAAGCAGGACGGCTGACGCTCCGTCCGAGAGCGGGGTCGAGTTTCCCGCGGTCATCGTTGCCTGCGTGCCGTCGCCGAGGCGGGTGCCGAAGACAGGCTTGAGCCGAGCCAGGGACTCCATGGACGAGTCCGGTCGCAGGTTCTGGTCGCGGCTCAGGCCGAGGTACGGCGTGACGAGCTCGTCGAAGAAGCCGCTGTCATACGCCGCCGCGAGGTGTCGGTGGCTCGCCATCGTGAGCTCGTCCTGCGCCTCGCGGCTGATCTGCCACTGCACGGCGGTGCTGGCCGCGTGCTCGCCCATCGAGAGCCCGGTGCGGGGCTCGCCGTTGCGCGGGATCTCGGGCCGCAGGGCGCTCGGCCGCAGCCGGGCGAGCGCGGCCAATCGGGCCTTGGGTGACCGGGCCCGGTTGAGCTCCAGCAGGACCTGTCGCAGGTCCTCGCCGACGGCGATCGGGGCGTCGCTCGCGGAGTCGACCCCGGCCGCGACGCCGGACTCCAGCTGGCGCAGCGCGATCTTGTTGGCGACGAGGATCGCGGTCTCCAGCCCGGTGCCGCAGGCCTGCTGGACGTCGTACGCCGGCGTCCAGGGCGAGAGCGCACTGCCGAGCACGGCCTCGCGGGTCAGGTTGTAGTCGCGGCTGTGCTTGAGCACCGCGCCCGCGGCGACCTCACCCACCCGTTCGCCCTGCAGCCCGAAGCGGGCCACCAGGCCGTCGAGGGTGGCGGTGAGCATGTCCTGGTTGGACGCCCTGGCGTAGGGCCCGTTCGTGCGGGCGAACGGGATGCGGTTGCCGCCGAGGATGGCGGCCCGCCGGACGGTCGATGCCATGACTTTCCTCCGGAAGGGCGTCGGGTTGGACTGGTACCCACGGTATCAGGTACCGTCAGTCCCATGATGTCCGGTACGACGAGCGGGGCGGCCGCCGACGCGGTCGTGCCCGATGGACGGCGTACCCGCTGGGAAGGCCACCGACGCACCCGGGCCGTTCAGCTCGTCGACGCCGCGATCGCCGCCGTCCGGGAACACGGCCCGGCCGTCGGCATGGACGACGTGGCGGCGGCCGCGGGCACCAGCAAGGCGGCCGTCTACCGCTACTTCGCCGACCGCCGAGCGCTCTACCTCGCCGTGTGCACGCGGGTCTCGGACTATCTGATCGACCAGCTCGGTGCCGCCCTGCGCGAGGAGTCCGACCCGCGTCGCCGGCTGGCCGCCGCCATCGATGCCTACCTGCGGGTGATCGAGGCAGACCCGGAGCTCTACCGGTTCGTCGTGCACCGCCCGCTCGCCGACTCCGCCGAGGCCACCGACCCGGTGCGCGGTCTGAGCGCACTGGTGGGTGAGCACGTCGCGACGCTCATCGCCGCGGCGCTCGCGGAGGCGGGGCTGCCGACCGCACCGGCCGGCCCCTGGGGCCACGGCATCGTCGGCATGGTGCGTGCGGCCGCCGACCACTGGCTGGACCATGCCTCTGCGATGACCCGTCGGGACCTGTGTGACCATCTCACCGATCTCGCCTGGAGCGGGCTGGCCGGCATCGTCGCGTCCGCCAGCCGTCCGGACGAGCCCACCGCTTCCGGTAGGAGCCGCGCATGAGCATCCGCCCTCTCCCCGCCGCCATCGACAGCGACGCGCTGTTGCGGTCTCTGGACGGTCGCTTCCACGACGCGCGCGAACGGACCCGTGGCTACCTCCGGCGCGACGACTTCCGTCCGGTGGTCGGGCTGGACATGGAGGCGCACCGGGAGCGGGTGCTGCAGCAAGCGCGGGTGCTCGCGGAAAGCGGTCACGCCGGACATGGCTATCCCGAGCGGTACGGCGGGAAGAGCGACGTCGGTGGCTCGGTGACGGGGTTCGAGATGCTCGCCTACGCCGACCTCTCACTGCAGGTGAAGGCCGGCGTCCAGTGGGGCCTGTTCGGGGGCGCTGTCCTGCACCTCGGTACGGAGCGGCACCACGAGCGCTACCTCCCGGCGATCCTGTCGCTGGAGCTGCCGGGCTGCTTCGCGATGACCGAGACCGGCCACGGCTCGGACGTCCAGGCGATCGGGACGACGGCGACGTACGACGAGGAGTCGCAGTGCTTCGTCCTCACGACACCGGATGAGCTGTCGCGCAAGGACTACATCGGCAACGCGGCTCGCGACGGCCGGATGGCGGCGGTGTTCGCGCAGCTGGTGACGAAGGGCACCTCGCACGGCGTACACGCCTTCCTCGTGCCCATCCGCGACGAGCAGGGCCAGCTGTGCGACGGCGTTGACATCGAGGACTGCGGCCACAAGGCCGGCCTCAACGGGGTGGACAACGGCCGGATCACCTTCACCGACGTCCGGGTGCCGGTCGAGGCATTGCTGAACCGCTACGGCGACGTGGCGCCGGACGGCACCTACACGAGTCCGATCGAGAACGAGAACAAGCGGTTCTTCACGATGCTGGGCACCCTCGTGCAGGGCCGCATCAGCGTCTCCGGCGGTGCCGGCGCGGCCGCGCGGGCCGCACTCGCGCTGGCCGTGCGCTACGGCGGGCGCCGCCGCCAGTTCCGCCCGCCGGGCGCGGAGGAAGAGGTGATCGTGCTCGACTACCTCGCCCATCAGCGGCGGCTGCTGCCCGCGTTGGCCAAGAGTTATGCCCTGCTGTTCGCACAGGGCGAGATGGTCGCTGCCCTGCAGGACGCGATCGGGCGTCCCGCCGACGACCATGCCCAGCGCGAGCTCGAGACGCGTGCTGCCGGGATCAAGGCGGTGACGACGTGGCACGCGACGGCGACGATCCAGGCCTGCCGTGAGGCCTGCGGCGGCGCCGGGTACCTCTCGGAGAACCTGCTCCCTCAGCTCAAGGCCGACAGCGACGTGTTCACCACGTTCGAGGGCGACAACACGGTCCTCATGCAGCTCGTGGCCAAGGGTCTCCTGACGCGCTACCGCGACCACTTCGGTGAGCTCGACACGTTGGGCACGGTGCGGTTCGTCGCCGACCAGGTGGTCGAAGCGGTGATCGAGCGCACCGCCGCGCGGGCGTTGGTCCAGCGACTGGTCGCCGCGGCTCCCGGCCGCGACGAGGATGCCGACCTCTACGACCGCGGCTACCAGCTCTCGCTCTTCGAGTGGCGCGAGAAGCATGTCGTCGACGGCTTGGCGCGACGGCTGCGGCGCGCGGGATCCGGATCGGCGGACCCGTTCGAGGCGTTCAACGCCGCCCAGGACCACCTCCTGCTCGCGGCCCGGGTGCACGTCGACCGGGTGGTCCTCGAGGCGTTCGTCGCGGCGATCGACCGCTGCGAGGAGGCGTCCTCCAAGGCCTTGCTGGAACGGGTCTGCGACCTCTTCGTGCTGAGCAACCTCGAAGACGACCGGGCCTGGTTCCTCGAGCACGGCCGGTTCACCGGCCGGCAGGCCAAGGCCATCACGAAGGCCGTCAACGAGCTGTGCAAGCGACTTCGCCCGCACGCCGAGGTCCTCGTCGACGCCTTCGGGATCCCGGACGAGTGTCTGCAGGTGCCGATGCTCGCGACGCCGGGAGTCACTCCCGGGTCGGCCACGGGTGCGTCCGCCGCGGCGGCCTCCGCGACCGCCGCGTCCTCGTCTGCAGCCATGCCCTAGCGGTTGTTACGACCGGGCGGGGGAGGAGATGCCGATGCCGCCGGGGGTGTCCGCGCCGAACCGGGCCTTCTCCCGCTCGAGGTCGAGGCGGCCGATGCGCGACCGGCCCTCGATCGCGGCGTCGTCGAGCAGGTCGGCCGGGATCAGCCAGACGATCTCGAACTCGAGCCCGTCCGGGTCCTTGCCGTAGAGGCTCTTGGTGGTCCCGTGGTCGCTCGACCCACCGAGCGCCCCGGCAGCGGCCAGCGAGTCACGCACCCGCTCGAGCTCGTTCAGGGTGTCGACCTCCCACGCGAGGTGGTAGAGGCCAACGGTCCCGCGGCCGGCCAGGGACGGTCCCGCTGCGGCACCGACCTCGAACAGGCCGAGGTCGTGGTCGTTCGTGGATCCGGGCGCCTGCAGGAACGCGGCGCCGGGCAGCTCCGCCATCGAGGAGATGGGCGAGAACCCGAGGACGTCCCGGTAGAACGC
>JAVEDB010000171.1 GCA_030841185.1 Actinomycetota bacterium | reverse complement strand
ATCCTGTTCCTCGTGTTCCAGCGGCTGTTCCTGCGCAGCGGCGGCGTGAGCGGCGCCATCAAAGGCTGACCACAAGCGGGTGCCCGCCCGGCCCCTGGGGAGAGGCTGGGCGGGCACCGTTCACTCGCGCGGCGCATGACGGACCACAGGTCGATGGCGCGGAGTGGCGCAGGCCGTGATCGGACTGCGGGAGGGCACGCACACGTCCGTCAGTTGAGGCTGCGAGCCCGATCAGCCCCTGTCACCCGCCCGCGTGCTGCCGACGAATTCTTGCGGTCGTGCCCCCGGCAGGATTCGAACCTGCGGCACACGGTTTAGGAAACCGTTGCTCTATCCCCTGAGCTACGAGGGCGGGGCGAGACGAAAGCCGCGGGACTCCGCACCCGTCGGCCCGCCGTCAGCCCACAGGCTATCGGAGCCTGACGTCTCCGAACGGTCTGGACGCCGAGGTCAGAAGTCGGCCAATCCGAGACCGGCCGCTTCCTCCCACAGCTCATCGCGGACCGAAGGATGGGCCACGCCCTCGATGAGCGCGCGGGCCTGTGACCGCTCGTCACACCCGAACATCGGAGCCACGCCCTGCTCCGAGATGACCGCTGTGTGCTGGAACGACGTGACTGGCTCGTCGACGAGGGCGACGATCGAGGACACGTCGGCCTTGGGGTGCCATGACCGGAGCGCCATGAGTGCCTGGCCGCCCTCGGAGTGCAAGGCGCCCACGACGAAGTCGGTCTGACCTCCGAACCCCGAGTAGATCCTCGCGCCGATGCGCGACGCGTTCGCCTGCCCGAAGAGGTCGACCTGCAAGGCAGTGTTGATGGACGTCATGGCACTGTTCTTCGCGATCCGCGCCGGGTTATTGGTCTTCTCGGTGCGCAGGACCTGCACGCGGGGGTTCTGGTCGACCCAGGAGTACAGCTTCTGCGAGCCATAAAGGAAGGATGCGGTGAGTGGTACGTCGGGGTTCAGCGCACCTGCCTCGTCAAGCCGGAGCACCCCGTCGGAGAAGGTCTCGGACCACAGCGTGAGGCCTCGACGCCGCGCGAGGCCGGGCAGCGTCGCGTCCGGCACCATCCCGATGCCCAGCTGCAGCGTGGCCCCGTCGCCGATCCGCGCCGCGACGAGCTCGCCGATGCTCCGCGCACCGTCGTCGGGCTGCGACGTACGCGGCTCGTCCAGCGGTGCGTCCGCCTCCAGCGCGTAGTCGACCAGGTCGGGATCGAGCACGCCGTCGCCGTACGTCCATGGCATGTTGCTGTTGATCTGCGCGATCACCAACCCACCGCGCGCGCGGCACGCTTCCATCGCCGAGGGCAGCACGTTGACCTCGGTGCCGAGCGACAGCCGGCCGTCCACCGCGGGGGCGACCGTCACGCACACGACGTCCGGGGGCATCGTCGTCGCGAACAGCCGGGGCACCAGGGACAGCCGCGCCGGCACGTACGCGAGCCCTTTGCTGCCACGCATCCCCGGCCCGACGAACGGCGTCTCGTGGACCACCTCGGCGCGGGCCGGGATCCCGTGATGGGCGTTCAGCATGAACAGCCGGTACGCCGGGACGTGGGCGTCGACGATGTCGAGCAGCTGACGAGGGGTTGCCCCGTTGCCGCTCGCCACGACCCGAGGCTCGGCCGGCAACGCGGCCAAGACCCGTCCCAGCTCCTGCGCGGTGACTGTCTTCATCATGCGGCGACGTCCGTCATGTCTTCATGTCTACGCCTCTGCGCACGACGCCGCACGGGCCGGGAGACCAGCAAGGACCCTTCGGCATGCCTGGAAACCCGGGACGTTGGTCCCGTTTACGCGACGTGGCCACCGGACACGTGCGCCCCGATCTCCCGCACGGTGACCCGCCAGCGCGTGTTGGCCGACGAATCCCCGGACTGCGCCACGAGGAACGGGTGCCCGCTGGGACCCCGCCGGGCAGCGGCCAAGTCGTGCGAGGTGACCAACCGCTCCGCGGACCTGACCCGGCCGGCCACGCACGGGACCCGCAACCACGCCCTGGCGTTGAACGACACCGTCAGCGTCCCCGCCCCGGAGCACTCGGCCCGGACCGCCAGGTCCACGGTGGAGGTGGCCACCTCCGAGCCGATCGGCGTGCCCGGCTCACCGGGTGACTCGAGGGTGAGCACGGACCGGAACGGCAGCGGTCCCAGCCCCACAACGCGCTGGTCGAGAGGCTCCGGCGGCGGCGGTGTCGGCTGGGTCGCATGACGACCGGTCAGTACGTCGAGCAGCGCTACCGCCGCCACGACCCCGAGCACGAGCGCCGTCAGCACCGGTTGCCACCGGGCGCCGCGGCCCACCACGGTTCGACGCGGCCGGTCCCGCCCGTGCTGGAGGACGTCCGGCTGCCACGCGCCGACCTCGCTCGCTCTCCCCACACCCACGTCGTCAATCTAGGCTCATCCCATGAGCGAGTCAGGAGCAGAACGCCCGGACCCTGCGCTGGACCAGTCGACAGACGACACGGACGCCGGGTGGGGCGAGCTGCCGGACGACGAGGACGACGACGAACGGCTCCTGCGGGACAAGCCGCCGCACTACTGACGACGGTCAGCGACCGCGAGCAGGTCGCGGATCTCCTTGAGCAGCAGGATGTCCTCGGTCGGGGCGGTGACGGGCATGGGTCACGTTCCTTCCACATGCGAACGGCAGGGTGCTGCACACCGTTGCAGACAACCCCGGCCCCGTCACGCCGCCCGGATCGTGACCGAAAGCCGCGCGAAAGCGGCCGCGGAGGCCAGCCGCCGCGCCGTTTCCGATGAGGTGGCAAGCAAGACAAGGGCGCCCTCGCCGAACCCGTCAGCGCCGAACGCCTGGTCGGCAGACGTCGCGACAGCGATGACACGAACGGCGGCGGCGACGAGCCGGGCCTCGGGAGGCAGGCCCTCCGAACCCGGGGCCGCACCCGCCGCCAGCACGTCGACCACGTCACCGGTGCGCAGCAGCCCGGCCGCCGTCGCATCCGCGATGCGCACCGGCGCGGCCACCATCCCGTCGCCGTAGCCCGCGAGCAGCCCGGCGCCGACGAGCCGCGCATCGGTGACGATCTCCCCTGCCCGTATCGGTGCCCCAAGGACCCGACCCACCACCTCCGCCGCGGTGCCTTGCGCGCCGGCCGGCAGCAGTCGGTCCGGAACCCGGACCAACCGCAGGTCGGCCGCCTTCAGGACGGCGCCGGCGGGCACGTCGTGGGCGGCGGCGACCGCCCGCACCATCGGGGGCGGCGCCGGCGTCGCGGCGGAGATGGCGAACGCCACGGACGCTGCCATCAGCCCGGCCGCGAGCCACCGTCGGTGCCAGGTGGCGGCCCGGGCGAGCTCACGGAACGCGCGAGCGAGCGGCTGCCGTGCCTGCGGATGACCCTGCATCGTCAGGGCAGGTCGAAGGGAAGCTTCATGCCTTCGACGGCGTGCCGGCAGGAACAGTCGCCGTTGGGGGAGGGCAGCGCGGTGATGACGTCGGCGAGCAGCGCGCGCACCTTGGCGATGTTGTCGGCGAACACCCGGAGCACCTCGTCGTGTGTCACGCCCTCGCCCTGCTCGATGCCGGCGTCGAGGTCGGTCACCAGCGCGATGGAGGTGTAACAGAGGGCCAGCTCGCGGGCCAGGATGGCTTCGGGCATGCCCGTCATCCCGACGGCCGTCCAGCCTTGCGCCTGGTGCCAGAGCGACTCGGCGCGGCTGGAGAACCGCGGCCCGTTGACGACGACCAGCGTGCCGCCGTCGACGAAGCGCATCCCCCGGTCACCGGCTGCTGCCACCGCAGCTTCCCGCCCGTGCGGGCAGTAGGGGTCGGCGAACGCCACATGCACGACCGGCCCCGGCTCGTCGTAGAAGGTGCTCGGCCGTCCCCAGGTGCGGTCGACCACCTGCTCGGGGATGACGACGGTGCCGGCGTCGTGCTCGGCTCGCAACGAGCCGACCGCGCACGGACCGAGCACCTGGCGGACACCGACGGTCCGCAACGCCCAGAGGTTCGCGCGGTAGTTCACCCGGTGCGGCGGGAACCGGTGGTCGCGCCCATGCCGGGGCACGAACGCGACCGACCTGCCGGCAACCTCGCCGACGGTGACTACGTCGCTGGGTTGCCCCCACGGCGTGTCCAGCTGGACCGTCGTGGCGTGGTCGAGGAACGCATAGAGGCCGGAGCCGCCGATGACTCCGATGTCGGCGCGGGGTCCGGCGTACGGCGGTGTTGCCATCCGCCGACGATATCCAGCGCGGACCGCCCGGGACGGGCGTCCACAGGTCCGATCAGGCGGCGCTGCCCGCTGTGGACGAGCTCGTCGTCGAGCCGCCGGAAGACGCGGGTGGTGTCGCGGCCGGGGCGGGCTTCGACTGGCCGCCCGCGCCGCCGTCCTTCGCTGCGGCAGCCTTGCTGTCCGGCTTGGCGTCCTTCGTGCCCTCCGACGCGCCTGTCTTGCCGTCGGCCGATGCGCCCGCGGGCGCCTTCTCGCGGCTGTCGTTGCGGTAGAAGCCGCTGCCCTTGAAGACGATCCCGACCGAGTTGAAGACCTTGCGCAGGCGGCCGCCGCACACGGGGCACACCGCCAGGGCATTCTCGGTGAACGACTGGACGGCCTCGAAGCGGTGCTCGCACTCGGTGCAGGCGTACTGGTAGGTCGGCACGCGCGTCCTCCGAAATCTCCGGGCCGGGCTGGCACTCTACCTCGCGGAGTGCCAAGCCCGCGTCATCCGCTCGGGCTACGTCGGGCCGTTGTCAGCAGCACCTCGGACCGGTCCACGAAGTCATCCGGCGCCAAGACGGCCAGCCGGTCAGCCGCGCGCTTGGTGACCTGCCGCTGCAGGTCGGGGGACAGCCGCCGAAAGCGCCACCCCATGGTGCCGAAGCCGGTACCCATCTCGAGCGCGGAAGCGGCGTCGAACACGGCCTCGAGCGGTTGCATCGTGGTCGTGACGTCCACGAACCCGGCGGGCTCGAGCAGGCTCCGCACCCGGTCGGGGGTGTCGGTGAGCTCGTCCGACCGCGCCAGGGCGGGGAAGGGCGCGGCGCCAGCGGCATCGATCTCCTCGCGTACGACGGCGTCGGCAGCCGTGTCGAGCTGGGTGCCCCAGGTCGCCACCAGCAGCTGCCCGCCCGGCCGGGTGACCCGCGCTGCTTCGGCCACCGCACCGCGGGCGTCGGGCAGCATGAACAGCACGAACGCGTAGACGGCAACGTCGGCCACCTCGCTCGCCAGCGGCAGCGCCGCGGCGTCGGCCTGGACCCGCGGCACCGTCGGGTCGGCTAGTGCGAGCATCCCGGCCGAGTAGTCCAACGCGACCAACCGGCCGCCCTCTCCGGCGACGGCTCGCAGCGCGGGCAGCAGCGTGCCGGCACCGGCGGCGACGTCGACCACCGTGCGCGGGTCGGCGGACGGCGGCACTGCTGCGAGCAGAGTGAGCGCGTGCCGGTGCAGCGCCGGCGCCCAGAACTCGGCGTACGCCGTGGCCCCTTCGTCGAAGACCCGGGCGATGGTCGGCACCGGCCGCGACTCCGGGGTCATCCCCCTGGCCAGCTCTCCCAGGTCCGCAGCACCGGCCCGATCGACTCCTCCTCATAGGCGAGGTGCTCGAGCAGGTGCTCGGAGAGCTCGGTCAGCCCGCGGACCAGCCGCAGCCTCGCGGCCGTGTCGTCGGCGCTGAGCAGGCGGGTGGCCTCCTCGACCTCGTCCAGCAGGCTGGAGACAACCCGGTGGTCCGCCTCGAGCTTGTCGACGACGGCGTTCATGCGCTCCGGGTCGGCCGCCCGGACCGCTGGGAACAGCGCGACGTCCTCAAGGTGGTGGTGGGAGTGCACGATCGAGCAGTAGCGCAGGCAGTTCATCCGCAGCTGCCAGAGCGGCCCCGCCGTTTGCAGGCTCTCGACCGTTGACCGGATCACCGCGGCGGGGACTCCAGAGCTGATGTCGGATGCGAGCGTGCGGCAGGTGGCCAGGTCCCGCCGCAGCATGTCGTGCACCCAGAGCAGATCCCGAAGCATTCCCTCAGCGGGTTCGACTGCCGTCATGGAGTCGACTCTAGGTGCAGCCGCCGACGGGTTCCGGCGGTCGCGCTTGTCGCGCTACCCGAGCTAACCGCGCTGACCGGCCTTCGCGACGTCCGCAAGGTGCGAGGGCGCGCGCAGCACCGACATCGGTGGCTGGGTCGCTCCGATGCGCTGCTGGTAGATGCGCAGGGCCACCACCCTGGTGGCGGCGTCGTCCAGGCGCTTCGCCGGGATCCGGCCGGACTTCACGGCCTTCACGATGGCGTCGTGCGCCACGGTCACGTCGGGGGAGTTGAGAACGAGGTCGTTGCCGGCCAGCAACGAGCGCACCGCGCCTTCGGCGGTCCCGTAGTGGCCGTAGATCGGGCCCATCCCCTGCGAGTCGGTCACCACGACACCCTTGAAGCCGAGGCGGCCTCGAAGGATCCCCTCGATGACGCCGGAGCTCAGCGAGGCCGGCATGCCGGGCTCGACGGCGTTGACCGCGATGTGCGCGGTCATGACGGCCGGCACACCGGCGTCGATCGCGGCCTTGAAGGGGATGAGGTCGCTCGTGAGGAGCTGGTCGACCGTCTTCTTCTGCACCGGCAACGAGTGGTGGCTGTCGCCTTCGACGCTTCCGTGGCCGGGGAAGTGCTTCACGACCGGGATGACGCCGGCGTCGAGGAAGCCCTGCAGCGTCGCGGTCACCATCTGGGCCGCGCCGGCATACGTCGTCGAGAACGACCGGGAGGCGACGATCTTGTTGCCGACGCGGTCGACGTCGGCCACCGGCGCGAGCAGCATCGTGAAACCGAGCGCGCGCATCTCCTGCGCGTTGTCGCGGGCGATCCGGCGGGCCAGTGCTGCGTCCCCGGTGCGACCGATCTGCTTCGGCGGCGGCAGCCTGGTCACGCCCTTCTTGACGCGTTGTACGACGCCGCCCTCCTGGTCGACCGAGACCAGCAGCGGCAGGCCGTCAGGGCGGTCTCCCTCGGCGTGCAACCCGTCGGCAAGGTGCGCGACCTGCTCGGCGTCCTCGATCGACTGCGGCTTGATGAACAACCCGCCGTACTCGTGCGTGGCCAGGGCCTCGGCGATCGTGTCGGCCCGGTGCGAGTCGCGGTTGCGGGCAGCCTCCGCGGAGCCCGCCTTGTCGGCGCGGAACCCCCAGAACGACGGCATCAGCACCTGCCAGGCGCGCTGCTCGACCGGCATCGCCGCCACCAGCGACCGAGCTCGCGCCAGTTCCCCCTCGGTCGGGCCCCACCCGGTCGGCGCGTTCGGGTCGACGGAGGGAGAGGGGGACGGCGACGGCGACGCGCTCGTCGTCGAAGGGTGCGAGCCGCTCCCGTCAGCTGCCGGCGTCGGACTGCTGCAGCCCACTGCGAGCAGACCTGTGAGCAGGGGGAACAGCAGGAGGAGACGCATCTCGGCGACCCTAACCCGCCTCGCACGGTCCGGCTCAGTCACCGTGCTCGCCGTGCCAGCCGGCCAGTCGACCGGATCGGGCCACCGCCCTCAACCGGTGCTCCACCTCGTCCCGGACGCTGCCGGTCGCGACCACGATGAGCTCGTCGCGGGCCCGCAGCCCTGTCGTCAGGGACGGGACGAAGGCGGCGCCATCGCGCACCACCAGGGTCACTGCGGCACCGACCGGCAGCCGGAGCTCGAAGATCTCGACCCCGGCCAGCCGTGATCCCAGCGGAACGCTCACGTGCAGGAGGTCGGCGTCGAGCCGGGTCAGCGGGGATGACTCGATGTCGAGCTCCTGGGCCTCGCCCGGGGTGATGAGCCGCAGCCGGCGGGCCACCCACGGCAGGGTCGGGCCCTGCACGAGGGTGAAGACGACGACGAGGACGAAGACGACGTTGAACACGGCCCGGTCCCGCGTGACGGTGGCCAGCACGACCGGCACTGCTCCGCGCAGGCCCGCCCAGGACAGGAAGGCACGCTCGCGCCACGGCGTACCGAACCCGAGCGTGGACGTCAGCACGGCGAGCGGCCGGGCGACCAGCAGCAGAGCGAGACCGATACCGAGGGCCGGCAGTACGGACGAGCCGAGCTCGGACGGCGTCGCGAGCAGACCCAGCATCACGAACAGCCCGATCTGGGCGAGCCAGGCGGCGCCCTCCGCGAAGCCCCGGGTCGCCGGGCGGTGCGGCAGCCGGGAGTTCCCGAGCACGAGGGCCGCGAGATAGACCGCGAGGAAGCCGCTGGCGTGCGCGACCGCCGCCGCGCCGTAGGCAGTGACGCAGAGGGCCATCACGGCGAGCGGGTACAGGCCGGACGCGGGCAGCGCGATCCGGCGTACGCCCCACGCGCCGAGCCAGCCGACGGCGATCCCCACGACGGCGCCGACCAGCAGCTCGTACGCGAGCAGCCCGAGCAGGCCGTACCAGGTCGGGGTCGAGGTGGCGGCGAGCGCTACGACGAGGATGACGACGGGTGCGTCGTTGAAGCCGGACTCGGCTTCGAGCAGCCCGGCCAGGCGGGGCGGCAGGGGGACGCGGCGCAGCACCGAGAACACGGCGGCGGAGTCCGTGGGTGCGAGTACCGCGCCGAGGAGCAGGGCGGCGCGCCAGTCCAGGTCGAGCAGTAGCCGGGCCGCGGCGGCGGTGACCACCACAGAGACCGCGACGCCGACGGTCGCGAGCGCCGCGGCGGCCGGGACCGCGGGGCGGATCGTGCGCCACGACGTCGTCAGGCCCCCCTCGGCGAGGATCACGACGAGTGCGGCGTACCCCAGCGCCTGGGCCAGCCCCGCGTCGTCGAAGTGCAGGCCGATCGCGTTCTCGCCGAGAACCAGCCCGAGCCCCAGGTACAGCAGCAGCGACGGCAGGCCGGTGCCGACGGACAGGCGCACCGCGGCGATGCCCACCAGCAGCACGACGGCACCGACCAGCAGCAGCACGTCCAGCCGGTCGGCCGTCACGGCTCAGAACCGCCAGACTCGCGACGGGGTGACCGCGACGCTGACCCGGCGGTCGTGCGGTTCGGCCGGTACGTCGGGCAGGACCTCCCCGTCGTACAGGGGGACGACCACGGGGCAGCCGGGCGGGACCCGGGCGAGCGCCCGGTCGTAGGAGCCGCCGCCCCTGCCCAGGCGCATCCCGGTCTCGTCGACGGCCAGGGCCGGGGCGATGACGGCATCCACGTGGGCCAGGAAACCGTGGCCGAGGAGGGGACTCTCGGGCTCCTGCAGGCCGCGACGACCCTGGGCAAGCGCCGTCCCGGGGACGTAGTCTGCCCAGTCAAGATCGAGATCTTCCTGCAGCACCGGGACCACCACCCTGGCTCCTCGCAAGCAAAAGTCACGCACCAGGTGCATGGTCGGGGGTTCGGTGCCGATAGACAGGTAGGCAGCAACGGTGCGGCAGGCCGCGATCTCGGGGAGGTCGAGGACAGCACGGGTGATCGCTCTGCCGGCGGTCTCCCTGGACGGCGTGGACATCGCGCGTCGGCTGGAGAGCAGGCGCTCGCGCAACAACGCCTTTGCCTCACTCACCCAAGCAGCATCCCAGCAGATCCCTGGCACGCGGAGAGGATGGTGACCCGATGAGCCTGCGCTCGAAACTGTGGCTGGTTCTCGGCGCGCTCTTCCTCGTCCCCCTCGTCGTGGGGGTGCTGGTCCTGGCGCTCGCCGTCCCGCAGGTCAAGGACGACCAGCTGCGCAGCTCGCTGGCAACCGACCAGGCTGTCGTCGTCGACGAGCTGACGTCCCAGTGCCGCGGGCTCGGTCAGACCGCGCGCCTGGTGGGTTTCGAGTCGTCGGCCTCCACTCCCACGGAGGCAACGGCCATGGCGGTCGACACCGGGTCCGCGAGCTACGCCGCGCTGCTCCGCGCGGATGGGTCGGTGATCGCGCAGGCAGGCACGCCGCCGGTGCAGGGCGTCGCCCCCCTCGCGCTGCCCAGCTGTTCGAAGGGCGGGAAGGCGAGCGGCGCGGTGACCGAGCGGGTCGCCGTCGCCGGGTTGCCGACCGCCGCCTTCGCCGTCGCAGCCCGCCGGTTGGACAGTGCGTACCTCCGAAACCTGCAGACCAGCGACCGGCTATCCGGCCAGGTGGTGCTGCTCGACGGCCGCTCCGTCATCGCCTCCACCGCGGACGCGTCGACCACACGCAAGATCGCAGACGCGGTGGACGGCAAATCCGGCATCGTGACCGTCGGGGGCTGGATCGCCCGCGTCGGTCCGCCCACCACGCAGGTTCCCTACCGAGTGGTGGTCACCACGGCCAGCGGCTCGACCAGCTCGACGACCGGGCTGTTCGTGCTGATCCTGCTGGCCGGCGCTGTGGTGGCCGGCGTGCTCGTCACCTTCGTCGCGCGCCGCCTGACCCAGCCGATGGCCGACCTGGCCGCATATGCCGAGCGCGTTGCGCGGGGTGATCTCGACGCGAGCATCGCCGAGTCCGAGGACGCTGAGGTGAGGCGGGTCTCCGAGGCGTTCAAGGTGGTGCAGACCGACCTGCGGTCGAACGAGAACGAGCTCGAGCAGAGCCGGGCGGACCTGCGCGAGAGCCTCGAGCGCATCGGCAAGACGCTGACGAGCACGCACGACCTCGATGGCCTGCTCCCGGTGGTTCTCGACGCCGCGGTTGTCGTCCTGCACGCTCGCGCGGGAGTGGTGCTGTACGGCGGTCCGGACCAGTTGGAGGTCGCCGCAGTCACGGGGTTGACCGAGGCGGGGCTGGTAGCACCCGTCGGCGTGGCCGCGGGCCGCGGCGTACTCGGGCAGGTGATCGCCTCCGGTGAGGGGGTGCGCGGCACGCTGGGCAGCGGACCCACGGACCTTCATCCGATCGACACCGAGCCTGGCACCGGCGAGATAGTGGCCGTACCGCTGCGCAGCATGGGCAACGTGGTGGGAGCGATCGCGCTCTACGGCCGGGTGGACGGCCGGGCGTTCGACCATGACGACGAGGATGCGCTGGGCACGCTGGCCAGCCAGGCGAGCACCGCGATCGACAACGTGCAGCTGCACCAGGAGGCGCAGCGGCTGTCGACCACCGATGCGCTCACCGGGCTGTGGAACTTCCGGTACCTCTCGATGAGCCTCGGTCGCGAGATCGAGCGGTCGACCCGGTTCGAGCGACCACTGGCCGTTCTCATGCTCGACCTCGACCACTTCAAGCAGGTGAACGACTCGCACGGCCACGCCCGCGGGGACGCGGTGCTGCGCGAGCTCGCCCAGCGCGTGCAGGAACAGATCCGCGAGGTGGACACCTTCGCGCGCTACGGCGGTGAGGAGTTCGTCGTCGTCCTGCCGGAGACGACGATGGACGGTGCGACCCAGCTCGCCGACCGAATCTGTCACGCCGTCAGCCGGGAACCGTTCGTGACCGAGGGCGAGGACCCCCTCGACGTGACCGTGTCCGTGGGCGTCGCCGCGTTCCCGGATCACGGGTCGAGCGCGGCCACGCTGATGCGCTCGGCGGACAAGGCGCTGTACATCGCGAAGAACGCGGGCCGCAACCGCTGGCAGGTTCCCACCAGCTGACGGGCGCTAGGGTTCGGGCCATGGCCGACCGATCACAGCGCCGGGTCACGAAGGCTGTCGTGCCGGCCGCCGGTCTCGGCACCCGCTTCCTGCCGGCGACCAAGGCGACTCCCAAGGAGATGCTGCCGATCGTCGACAAGCCCGCCATCCAGTACGTCGTGGAGGAGGCGGTGGCTGCCGGCCTGTCGGATCTGCTGATCGTCACCGGGCGCAACAAGAACACCCTCGAGAACCACTTCGACCGCAACGTCGAGCTGGAGGCCGCCCTGGACGCGAAGGGCGACACCGAGCGGCTGCGCCGCGTCCGGGAGGCCGGCGTCACAGCGGACATCCACTACACCAGGCAGGGCGACGCCCTCGGGCTCGGGCACGCCGTCCTGTGCGCTGCCCTGCATGTGGGGGACCAGCCTTTCGCGGTGCTGCTCGGCGACGACCTCATCGACGTCCGCGACCCGCTGCTCGAGACGATGCTGCGGGTGCGCGAGGAGCGCGGCGGGAGCGTGGTGGCCCTGATGCAGGTGCCGCGCGAGCAGGCCAGCCTCTACGGGTGCGCGGCCGTCGAGACGACCGACGAGCCCGACGTCGTCCGTGTCGTGGACCTCGTCGAGAAGCCGGAGGCCGGGGAGGCGCCCAGCGACTTGGCGGTCATCGGGCGTTACGTGCTCGCGCCGGCGGTGTTCGACGTACTCACCAAGACCGAGCCGGGTCGGGGCGGGGAGATCCAGCTGACCGACGCGTTGCGGACGCTCGCGTCCTCGGCCGAGCACGGTCCGGTGCATGGTGTGGTGTTCCGCGGACGCCGCTACGACACGGGCGACCGGCTCGACTACCTGAAGACGGTGGTGCGGCTCGCTGCGGAGCGCGACGACCTGGGACCGGGCTTCCGCGAGTGGTTGAAGGAGTTCGTCGGCGGCGAGCACTGGGAGCTCGGTGAGGTGAAACCGTGAAGTCCGTCGACGAGCACCTCAATGACCTCCTCGCGGGCATCGAGCCGTTGGCCCCTCTGGACCTGCAGCTGCTCGACGCCCACGGCTGCATCCTCGCCGACACGGTCCAGGCCGAGGGGGACCTGCCGGCGTTCGACAACTCGTCCATGGACGGGTACGCGGTGCGCCTGGCCGACGTGGCCTCGGCGACCGAGTCGGCACCGGTGAAGCTGCCCGTCGTCGGGGACATCGCGGCCGGGTCGCAATCGGCGTACAGCGTGCAGCCTGGCCTGTCGACCCGCATCATGACCGGCGCCCCGATCCCCGCCGGAGCCGAGGCCGTCGTCCCCATCGAGTGGACCGACCAGGGCATCGCGTCGGTGACGATCCGGCAGGCCCCGAAGCCGGGCGAGAACGTGCGGCGCCAAGGCGAGGACGTGAAGGCCGGCGAGGTCGTGCTCGAGGCCGGCACCCGGTTGGGGCCGGGCCAGATCGGGTTGCTGGCGGCGGTTGGGCGGGACCGGGTCCGGGTGCGCCCGCGCCCGCGCGTGGTCATCATCTCCACCGGGAGCGAGCTGGTGGAGCCGGGCCAGGTGACCGGGTCCGGCCAGATCCACGAGTCGAACTCCTACATCCTCACGACCGCTGCCCGGGAAGCCGGTGCGACGGTCTTCCGCGTCGGCATCGTGCCCGACGAGCAGCGCAAGCTCAGCGACACCCTGGAAGACCAGCTGATCCGGGCCGACCTGGTCCTGACCAGCGGCGGGGTCAGCGTTGGCGCCTACGACGTGGTCAAGGAGGTGCTGTCGCGGCTGGGCACGGTGCAGTTCGAGCAGGTCGCGATGCAGCCCGGCAAGCCGCAGGGCTTCGGCACCATCGGGCCGGACAGCACGCCGATCATCACGCTGCCGGGGAACCCGGTGAGCTCCTACGTCTCGTTCGAGGTCTTCGTGCGGCCGGTCATCCGGCGGATGCTCGGCGTCGAACCCCTGGGCCGGCCGATCGTGCGGGCGGCCGCGACGGAGGGCTTCGACTCGCCGGCGGGCAGGCGGCAGTTCGCCCGGGCGTGGCTGACCGTCGAGGGTGGGCGCTACGTCGTACGGCCGGTCGGCGGGCCGGGCTCGCACCTCGTCGGTGACCTCGCGCAGGCGAACTGCTTCATCGTCGTGCCCGAGGACGTGACGCGGGTGGACGAGGGCGGCGCGGTCGAGGTGATGGTGCTCGAGCGGCGCCTGTCATGAGCGACGGCCTGACCCACCTCGATGCCGCTGGTTCGGCCCGGATGGTGGATGTGTCCGGCAAGGACGTCACCGTTCGGACGGCCACCGCGACCGGCCGCGTGCTCGTGTCGCCGGAGGTCGTGAGGCTGCTCCGCGACGGTGGGATGCCGAAGGGCGATGCGCTCGCGGTGGCGCGGATCGCGGGCATCCAGGCGGCCAAGCGCACTCCCGACCTGGTGCCGCTGTGTCATCCGATCGCGATTCATGCGGTCGCGGTGGACCTCACCGTCGAGGACGCGGCTGTCGAGATCACGGCGATGGTGCGGACCGCGGACCGTACGGGTGTAGAGATGGAGGCGCTCACCTGCGTCGCCGTCGCAGGACTGGCGCTGGTGGACATGGTGAAGGCGGTCGACCCGGCCGCGACGATCACCGACATCCGGGTCGAGACCAAGACGGGCGGTGCCTCGGGCGACTGGCGGCGGCCGGCCGGGGCACCCGGGTGAGGGCGCTCGTGGTGACGGTTTCCAACCGGGCGGCGGGCGGCACGTACGCCGACCGCGGCGGTCCGCTGCTGGTGACGGGCCTCACCGAGATGGGGTTCGAGGTGGACGGCCCGCAGGTCGTGCCGGACGGCGAGCCGGTGGAGGCAGCGCTGCGAGCGGGTGTCGCCTCGGCGTACGACGTGGTGCTGACCACCGGCGGGACGGGACTGACACCGATGGACCTGACGCCAGAGATGACCCGGCGGGTGATCGAGCGGGAGATCCCCGGCATCGCCGAGGAGCTGCGCCGCTATGGGGTCCAGCACGGGGTGCCGACCGCGTCGCTCTCGCGCGGGCTGGCCGGTCTGGCGGGGCGGACGATCATCATCAACGCCCCGGGATCACCGGGCGGCGTGCTCGATGCGCTCTCGGTGCTGAGCCCCGTGCTGCGGCACGCCGTCGAGCAGGTCAGCGGAGGGGACCACTGACCCCGGGCTGGCCGGCGACGCTGCGCGAGGGGCGTATCGGACTACGCCCGATCCGACAGAACGACCGCGACGCCTGGCTCGAGGTCCGGGCGTACAACCATGACTGGCTGACGCCGTGGGAGGCGACGCCACCGCGACCGGGTGGGCGCGCGGTCGGCTACCGCGCGATGGTCCGCAGCCTGCGCTCGCAGGCTCGGAACGGACGGCTGCTGCCGTTCGTGATCACGTACGACGACCGGCTGGTGGGGCAGGTCACCGTCGGCGGGATCACCTGGGGGTCGCTGTGCTCGGCCCACATCGGGTACTGGATCGACTCCCGGGTGGCCGGCCGCGGGGTGATGCCGACGGCGGTGGCGATGGTGACCGACCATGCGTTCACCACGATGGGGCTGCACCGGATCGAGGTGAACATCCGCCCGGAGAACACCGCGTCCCTGCGCGTCGTGGAGAAGCTCGGCTTCCGGGACGAGGGCACCCGGGCGGCGCTGCTGCACATCGATCGGGCGTGGCGGGACCACCGGGTCTTCGCGCTGACGGCGGAGGAGGTGCCGGAGGGGTTGCTGGCGCGCTGGCGAGCGACCAGCGGCTCCGCAGGCCCACCATGATCGCCGTTTCGGTGCGCGATCGTGGAGTTCACTCGCGTTTCTGACACCGGGATGGCGATCATGACGTGGACCGGGCTCGTCAGTTCGTCACATGAGTCACACGAGTCTCAGTACTCATATCGCGACACACCGGTCGCGGTGCGTGTGCGTGGTGGTGCGGCCGCTTACCGTTTGGCACGTGGGCAGCGGCGTGATCTATGCGGTGATCATCGGAATGTGGGGCGCCTACTTCATCCCCCTCTGGCTGCGCCGCCAGGAGGAGATGTCCGAGTCGCGCTCGGTCGAGCGCTTCACCCGGGCGATGCGCATCCTGTCCCGCAAGGCGCCAACCCCCGACCAGCGGTACGTCGTCATGCCGCGCCGGCCGGACGAGGTGCCTGGCCCCCGTCGCCGACCGCCGGCGCGAGCCCCGAAGCGGGTCACCCCGCTGGCGATGCGGCGCCGCAGGATCCTGGCCGGCCTCGCGGCGACGACCCTGTTCATGGCGCTGGTCACCCCGTTCACGCCGGTGCCGTGGCTGGTCCCGGTCGCGCTGCTGGTCGCTACGGTGGGCGACCTCGTGCACCTGCGGATCCAGGCGCGGCGACAGGGCGATGTCTCGCGGACCCGGGAGTCGGTACGCAACCGCACGCGGGCCCGGCTGCGGAGGTTCGACTCTGTCGAGCGGCTGCTCGAGGCGAAGGCGTCCCTCTCGGCCGAACGGGCCGCCGTGGCCGAGGCCGCCGAGGCCGCGGAGCGCGAGGAGGCCGCTCGGCTGGCGGCGGATGCGGCTGGATGGCAGCCGGTTCCGGTGCCGCTCCCGACGTACGTCACGAAACCTCGTGCACCGGACCGCCCAGCGGCGGCCACTGCGGAGCGCGAACCGTTCGACCAGATCTCATCCGCGGACCAGGTGCCGTCACAGCGGCAGCAGCCCTCGGGGATAGCCGAGGTCGATGAGATGGACGAGCTCGACGAGATCATCGAGCGTCGCCGCGCCGTCAACGACTGACCTCGCCCGCGGATCGCGCGGCCGATGGCTCGTACGCGTTTGGTAACCTCGTGCGGCACCGCGACGAAGGACCGCAGCCAGTCCTGTTGTCACCCGGGGCTGTAGCGCAGCTGGTAGCGCACCTCGTTCGCAACGAGGGGGTCAGGGGTTCGAGTCCCCTCAGCTCCACCCAGGTCAGCGACACACAGTGATGGCGGAGCCCCCGCCGACCAGGAGACCTTGCGGCCTTTCGCTACTTGAGTAGAGTTATCGGGTGCCCCGTACCCGCGCCCTCTCGCCCCAGGCCGTTCGGGTGCTGCGCGCGCTGGCGGAAGAACCGATGCGCTGGCGCTACGGCTATGAGCTGTCCGCGGAAGTCGACCTTCGGTCCGGCTCGCTGTACCCGATCCTCATGCGGTTGGCGGACCGCGGCTTGCTGGAGTCGGCCTGGGAGCCGACCACGGCCGGCAAGCCGCCACGACACATCTACCGCATCACTGCGGCCGGTGTCGCAGAGGTCGCGCAGTTGCCCCGCCCTGTGGCCCGACGGCGAACGGCCGTGCGCCAACAGCTGGGACGCGCGACGTGACCTCCGGCAGCCGCGACCTTGCCGCAAGGTTCCTGGCCGCGGCGGTCCGGCTGCTGCCGAGTGACCGGGCGACCTGGGGGTTTGCGATGACGGGCGAGCTCGCGCAGCTCACGGATCGCGGGGAGCGATGGCGGTTCGTCTTCGGCTGCGTCCGGGCGATCCTGCTCACGCCGCCGGGCCGCGGAGAGCCCGGCAGGGGACTGGTCGCGGCCGTCGGAGCTGTGGCCCTTGGCTGCGTGTCCGTGGTGGCATACGGCCTCGTGCGCTACCCGGGTCTGCGCACGGGATCAGCCGTCTGGTTCGTCGTGCTCGCCTTCCTCGGCGCACTGGTTCTCTATGTCCTCGCCTCGATGCAGGTCGTCGCCCGGCTGACGCGGCTGGGCGACGGGCTTCTGGGGCTCGGCCTGCTGGCGGGCCTGGTTCTCGCCGGGCTGTGGCTGCTCATCGGCGCGACTGCCACCTCGTCGACCGCCGCCGGGGTGCTTCCGGTCGTCTTTATCCCGCTGGGCTCGCTCGCCGTGGGTGCCGCGGGAGCGTGGCGGAGCAGGAGCGCGACCACCGGCCGGCAGGTCGCCGTGCTCGCCGCCGTGATTGCCGGTCTCGTGCTCTTCCTCGGGTGGGTGACGATGGCCGTGCTGACCGGTGGTCGCCCCTACGACCCCGGCCTGCTGCGTGACTTCCAGTCCAGCGGAGCCCCTGACCTCGCGACCTACGCCGTCGACGACAACCTCGGCGCGGGGATGATGCTGCTGCTTCTGGTGCCGGCGCTGACCGTCTCACTCGGCAGCGTCGGCTCGATGATCGCCGGCCGCCTTCGGGCCGGCCGTCACTAGCGCGCTCCAGCGCAACCACTCGTTGGCACTGCGAACCTCATTCGCGCTGGGGTAGGCGGTCGAGGGCGGTGCGCCAGGGTCGGGTGATGGGGATTTGGTGGGGGTCGATCCAGCGGGGTGGGGTGAAGACGGGGAGTTGGTGTTCGCCGATGTGCACGGTCCAGCCGTGTTGGTGCAGGACGAGGTGGTGGTGGTCGCAGCCGAGCACGGTGTTGTCCAGGGAGGTGGTTCCGCCGTGCGCCCAGTGCTGGATGTGGTGGACCTGGGTCCATTCGGGGGGACGGTCGCAGCCGGGGAAAGCACATCCG
>JAVEDB010000127.1 GCA_030841185.1 Actinomycetota bacterium | reverse complement strand
GGTGCGCCAGGTCCCGAAGTAGTGCTTGGTCGGGATCTGCTGCGCTGCGATACCCAGGTAGCTCGCCATCCGCGGCTCGGTGTTGAACGCGCCGTAGTGGTGGCAGGTGTAGTAGACCGTCGTCCCGGCCCGGTAGTTGCCGGCGACGTTGCACTCGGCGGGCGGGTCCTTCCAGAAGCCACCCCGGATCTGGTTCTCGGCCGGGTCGTAGTAGTAGCCGAAGTCCATCTTCGTCCGGATGGCGTCCGCCTGCGCGCCGAGGGACGGGATCTGGTCCTTGACGACGGCCAGCGCGGTGGCGAGCCAACCGTTGTCGACGCTGGACAGGAAGGGGTAGAGCCGGTTCCCGTTCTCCGGCCACGTCGTGAGCTTCGCTCCCGTCTTCGGGTCGTACCAGTTGTAGAACATGCCGGAAGGCTCGTGGATCTCCAGCCGGCCCAGCGTCGTCAACGTCTGCTGGACCCGGCCGACCTCCTCGGCCGTCGTGATGAGACCGGTCTTCCGCGCGGCGACCGCGCTCCACATGTAGGCCCCGATGTTCGTGGGCGAGGTGTACGCCGCCCGTGAACCGGGCGCGAGGCTACCGTTGATGTTGTCCGACACCAGGCCCGTTGTCGGGTCGGCCATCGCGGCCATCGAGCGCCACGTGTCGGCCGCGTAGCCCTGCATGGTGCTGGTCGGTGAGCCGGTCGCCGCCTGTCCGGAGGGCGCGGCCGAGGCAACGACAAGGCCGACAAGGCCGGTCGCGACCACCGCGGAGCCGGCGAGGCGCAGAGATCTGTTCATGGTCGGATGCTCCCGTTCGTTAAGGGCGTGCTACTTGATGCCGGTCATGGCGATGCCGCGCACGAAGTGGCGCTGCAGCGCGAGGAAGACCAGCAGGACGGGGATCACGACGACGACGGACCCCGCCATGAGCAGGCCGTAGTCGGCCTTCTTCTCGCCGATCGAGTAGATGGCCAGGGCCACCGGAAGGGTGTAGCGGTCCTCGGACTGCGCCACGACCAGTGGCCAGAGGAACTGGTTCCACGAGCTGAGGAAGGTGAGGATCCCCAACGTGGCAAGCACTGGCTTGCAGAGCGGCAAGATGACGGAGCGGAAGATGCGGAACTCGCTCGCGCCGTCCACGCGCGCAGCCTGGATGAGCTCGTCGGGCAGCCCCAGGATGAACTGCCGCATCAGGAAGACGCCGAACGGCCCGGCTAGGAAGGGGAAGATGAGCCCCGGATAGCTGTTGGCCATGCCCAGGTTGCTGACGAGAACGAACAGCGGCACGAAGGTCACCACGCCCGGGATCATCAACGTCCCCAGGACGAGGGCGAAGATCGTGCGCTTGCCGGGGAACCGCAGCTTGGCCAGCGCGTAGCCCAGCATCGAGCAGAAGATGAGGTTGCCGAGGGTGATCGTGACGGCAACCAACGCGCTGTTGAAGAAGAACTGCGGGAAGTTGAGCAGCCGGAACAGCTGCCGGTAGTTGTCCAGGGTGGGGTGCTGGGGAAGCCAGGTCGGCGGGACCTGCTGCAGCTCGCGGTTGGGCCGGAACGAGCCGAGCAGCATCCACAGGAACGGCCCGACCAGCACCACGAGGCCGCCGCCGAGAACCGCGTAGATCCACGGTTGGGCGTGCGCCTCGCCCGCAGCCGCGCGGCTCGATCGCTGGGTGCGCTGGGGACGCGGCGTTGTCGTGACCTCGAGCGTGGCGTCTCTTGTCTGTGCGGTCATGGCGGGCCTCAGTCCTTCTCGCCGAGCCACTTGAACTGAACGAGGGTCACCAGCGCGATCACGATGAACAGCACGTAGGCCATCGCGGCCGCATAGCTGTAGTTGCCGAACCCGAACTGGTTGTAGGCGTAGTAGGCGACCGACAGCGTCTTGTCGAGCGGACCTCCTCGCGTCATCACGAACGGCTCCTCGAAGAACTGCAGGTAGCCGATCCCCATGATGACGCCGCCGAACAGCAGCGTGGGCCGCAACATCGGCAAGGTGATGTGCCGGAACCGGCCCCAGGCGCCGGCCCCGTCGATCGCGGCCGCCTCGTGCATCTCCTTGGGCACCGTCTGCAGGCCGGCCAGGAAGATGATGACCAGGCTGCCCATGTTGCGCCACGCAGACATGACGATCAGCGACGGCATGGCCCAGGTGGTGTCCTTCAGCCACGACGGGCCATGGATCCCGACGTACCCGAGCAGCGTGTTGACCAGACCGCTGTCCGGCTCGAGCAGGAACCGCCACACCACAGCGATGGCGACGACGCTAGTCACGACAGGCAGGTAGTAGCCGATCCGGAAGAACGTCTTGAACCGGGTGATGCCGGAGTTGAGGCCGACAGCGACCGCGAGAGCAAGCCCCATCGTGAGCGGCACACCGACCACCACGAAGTAGGCGGTGTTGATGGCGGCCTGCCGGAAGGACTCGTCGTTCATCAGCTTCGAGTAGTTGGCGAGGCCGACCCCGTTCACGGCCAGCGGGTTGCTGACGTCGGCGCTACGCAGGTCGGTGAAGCTCATCCCGAAGGACGCGATGACCGGACCGACCGTGAACACGAGGAACAGCGCGAGGAACGGCAGGGCGAAGGCGTACCCGGCCATCGCCTCCCGGCGGCGGGCCCCTCCCGGGCCCCGCCGCCGGGTCGCAGGCATGTTGCCTGCCGTGACGGTCGCCATCTCAGGCGCCGGCGCCCGTACCGATGGCATTCGCCTTCTTGTCCGCGTCCGCGAGCGCGGCCGCCGAGTCCTGCTTGCCGAGGCACACGCGTTCGACGGCGTCGTCGAGCTCGGCAGCGACCTGCTCCCAGGTGGCGATGGCCGGGGCCGACTTGGCGTCCTGGAGCTGAGTGCCGAACTTCTTGAGCAGCGGGTCCGTCGAGAGCTTTCCGGTGTCCCAGGCCTTCTGCACCGAAGGCAGGCTGCCCACCAGCGCGTACAGCTTCTGCTGCTGCGCCTCCTGCGTCAGGTAGTCGACGAACTTCCAGGCGGTGTCGCGGTTCTTCGACTTCTTGAACACCACGAGGTCACCGCCACCGGTGAACGACGTGCCGGCCTGCTCCTTGGGCATCTCGGCCACGTCCCACTTGCCCTCGAAGCCGGCGCCCCCCTGGTCGCGCAGGATCCCCATGTGCCAGGGACCGGAGACGAACGACCCGATGTCACCCTTGATGAAACCGCTCTCCAGGGCACCCTGGGCGAGCTGCGTCGGCGAGATCTTCTCCTTGAAGAACGAGGCGTAGTAGTCCAGCGCGTCCTGCATCGGCTTGGACGCGAACGTGAACTTGTTGCCGCTGGTGAGCTCGGCACCCTTCTGCCACGCGAACGGCATGTAGGTCTGCCACGAGCCCTGCCCGCCGGGCTGCAGCGAGATGCCCCACTTGGCGCCGCCCTTGGTCTGCAGGGCCTTGGTGAAGTCCTTGAGGCCCTGCCAGTCCTTGGGCTCGGTGACGCCGGCCTTTGCGGCCAGGTCCTTGCGGTAGTAGATGAGCCGGGTCTCGACGTACCACGGGACGCCGTAGGACGTGCCGTTGACCGAGGTCGTGTCCCATGAGCCGGCGAAGAACTTGGACTTGTCGATGAGCTTGGTCGGCGTGGCGTCCAGAGCCTTGGAGCCGGCGAACTCGGAGACCCACGTCGTTCCGACGAGGCTCACGTCCGGGGTCTGGCTACCGGCGATCGCGGTGGCGATC